>NZ_KB899914.1 GCF_000378465.1 Elioraea tepidiphila DSM 17972 | reverse complement strand
ATGGCGAAGGCGAAGTTTGAGCGGACGAAGCCGCACTGCAACATCGGCACGATTGGTCACGTGGACCATGGGAAGACGTCGCTGACGGCGGCGATCACGAAGGTTCTGGCGAAGACGGGCGGGGCGACGTTCACGGCGTACGACCAGATCGACAAGGCGCCGGAGGAGAAGGCGCGCGGGATCACGATTTCGACGGCGCATGTGGAGTACGAGACGAAGGCGCGGCATTACGCGCACGTGGATTGCCCTGGTCATGCGGACTACGTGAAGAACATGATCACGGGGGCGGCGCAGATGGACGGGGCGATCCTGGTGGTCTCGGCGGCGGATGGTCCGATGCCGCAGACGCGCGAGCACATCCTGCTGGCGCGCCAGGTGGGTGTGCCGGCGCTGGTGGTGTTCATGAACAAGGTGGACATGGTGGACGATCCCGAGCTTCTGGAGCTGGTGGAGCTCGAGGTTCGGGAGCTGTTGAAGTCGTATCAGTTCCCGGGGGACGAGATTCCGGTGATCAAGGGTTCGGCGCTGTGTGCGCTGGAGGATCGCAATCCGGAGATCGGCGAGCAGGCGATCCTGCAGCTGATGGATGCGGTGGACGCGTACATTCCGCAGCCGGACCGGCCTAAGGATCGTCCGTTCCTGATGCCGATCGAGGACGTGTTCTCGATCTCGGGCCGCGGCACGGTGGTGACGGGGCGGATCGAGCGGGGTGTGGTGAAGGTGGGCGACGAGGTGGAGATCGTCGGCCTGCGCCCGACGATGAAGACGGTGGTGACGGGGGTGGAGATGTTCCGCAAGCTGCTGGACAGCGGCGAGGCGGGGGACAACATCGGGGCGCTGTTGCGTGGCACGAAGCGCGAGGAGGTGGAGCGTGGCCAGGTTCTGGCGGCGCCTGGCTCGATCACGCCGCACACGAAGTTCCTGGCGGAGGCGTACATCCTGACGAAGGAGGAGGGGGGCCGGCACACGCCGTTCTTCACCAACTACCGTCCGCAGTTCTACTTCCGCACGACGGACGTGACGGGTGTTGTGACGCTGCCCGAGGGCACGGAGATGGTGATGCCTGGGGACAATGTGCGGATGGAGGTGACGCTGATCGCGCCGATCGCGATGGACGAGGGGCTGCGCTTCGCGATCCGCGAGGGCGGGCGCACCGTCGGCGCCGGCGTCGTCACCAAGATCGTCCAGTAGGCGCCGTCGGCGGAGAGTCCGCGCGACCGGGGAGGGTTGCGGTGGCGGCTGCTTGCTCGCGCGGCTAAAAGATGCTTCTGGCGGCTGCCGGGTGGCGCCGCCCGATAGGGGTGTAGCTCAATTGGCTAGAGCGCCGGTCTCCAAAACCGGAGGTTGGGGGTTCGAGACCCTCCACCCCTGCCACCCGAGCCTCGGGGTGCGGTAAGTTGAGGACCGAGGGGCGGCAAGGGGCCGCCCCGGTCCCGTTTCTGGGACGAAGGACACGATGGCGAGGATCGATCCCGCGACCTATGTGCGTCAGGTGCGCCAGGAGGTGAGCAAGGTCACCTGGCCCACCCGCAAGGAGACCCTGATCACCACGGGGCTCGTCTTCGTGCTGTCGATCCTGGCCGCGATCTTCTTCTTCGTGGTCGACCAGGTGATCGGCCTCGGCGTGCGCGCCATCTTCGGCTTCGGCGCCTGAGGCGGGAGGGATGATGATGGCAGCAGAAAGCGAGGGGATCGCGCCGGTCCGGCCGGTGGCCCCGCCGTCCGCGGCCGGGCGCAAGCGCTGGTACGTGATCCACGTCTATTCGGGCTTCGAGAAGAAGGTTGCCCAGGCGATCCGCGAACAGGCCGCCCAGAAGGGGCTCGCCGACAAGTTCGAGGAGGTGCTGGTGCCGATGGAGGAGGTGGTCGAGGTCAAGCGCGGCCAGAAGGTGCAGGGGGAGCGCAAGTTCTTCCCCGGCTACGTGCTGGTGCGCATGGAGATGACCGACGACACCTGGCACCTGGTGAAGAACACGCCGAAGGTGACCAATTTCCTCGGCGGCAAGGGGCGTCCCAGCCCGATCACCGATGCCGAGGCCGAGCGCATCGTCAAGGCGGTGGCCGAGGGGGTCGAGAAGCCGCGCCCGTCCATCACCTTCGAGTTGGGCGAGCAGGTGCGCGTCACCGACGGGCCGTTCACCAGCTTCAACGGCACGGTCGAGGAGGTGGACGAGGAGAAGGGCCGGGTGAAGGTCTCGGTCTCGATCTTCGGCCGCGCCACCCCGGTGGAGCTGGAATACTCGCAGGTCGAGAAGGTGTGAGCCGCGCGGCGGCGCACGGGTCCCGCCGTATGATCGGCGGCAGTATGATTGGTGATGGGGCGCGCATCGCGCGCTGCCCGCGCCGGGAGAAGCCGATCGCGGGCTGGAACGTCCCTCCGCAGGCGGGTTGTCATGCCGATGGACGAATCCTTACACGAGATGGTGTCGGTAAACTTTACACTGTGGTCCTCAGCTCGGCCGAGGGGACGGCCAACACCTTGACATCACATCGATTCCGGTCGGTGGCACAGCTCTTGCCTAGACTTCGTCGCGCGCCCGAGGCGGGCGCAGACAGGGGATCTTGACCATGAGAAAGCTTCTTTTGGCCGGTGCGGCGGCGGGACTGGCGCTCGCGGCGACCGAGCTCCAGGCAGCGCCGAGCTACGGCGCGCCGGCGGGGTGGACCGGCGTCGGCACGGTCGGCACCGGCACGCCGAACGGCGATGTCGGCACGATCCCGGGCGGTCATACCCAGTATCTGTTCGTCACCACCGACGGCGGCGTTTCGGACGGCGGCAACCTGCTGGGCCTCGGCGGCGAGACCAACGGATCGAGCCTCACCTCGCCGCTCTTCGCCGCCAATGCCGGCGATGCACTGGAGTTCTACTTCAACTACGTCACCTCCGACGGCGCCGGCTTCGCCGACTATGCCTGGGCGATCCTGCTCGACGCGACCGACACCCAGGTCGCGCTGCTGTTCACCGCGCGCACCGTGCCCGCGCCGGGCAACATCGTGCCCGGCACCGGCATGCCCGCCCCGGATGCGACGCTGACGCCGCCGAGCGTGGCGATCCAGCCCGGCACCACCTGGGACGAGCTCGGCAGCTCCTCGGGCGGGTGCTTCGACAGCGGCTGCGGGAATTCCGGCTGGGTTCAGTCCACCTACACCATCACCACGACGGGCAACTACAAGCTCCGGTTCGGCGTGACGAACTGGAGTGACGGCGCGTACGACTCCGGCATGGCGATCGCCGGCGCGACCATCGGCGGCACGCCGATCGATCCGCAGCCGGTGCCCGAGCCCGCCTCCCTCGCGCTGCTCGGCATGGGGCTCATGGGCCTCGGCTACGCTGTCCGCCGCCGCCGCGCGGCCTGACGCCTTCGACCAGGGGACGGGCCGTTCGCGGCCCGAGGCGAGGGCCGGAGGGAGATCCTCCGGCCCTTTGCTGTGTTGTCCCCGGCCGTGCACCGGCCACCGCCGACGCCACGCTTGCCCCGACGCGACGACGTCGGTCAGGGTGCCTCCTCGAAGGAGGGGTGCCGGTGCACCGTCGCGTGCTGCTGATCGGAACCGTGTTCGGAGCCCTCGCCGGCTGCGCGCGCCATCCGCCGCCCGCAGCGCCGGAGGCCGCCACCTTCCGCACCACGGTTCCGCTCTCCTGCGTGCCGTTCGCGCGCGAACTCTCCGGCATCGACCTCGCCGGTGATGCGCATACCTGGTGGCGGTCCGCCGCCGGACGCTACCGGCGCGACGCCCGCCCGGCTCCGGGCGCGGTGCTGGTGCTGCGGGGCACGCGGCGCCTGCCGCAGGGGCATCTTTCGGTGGTGGTGCGCCAGACCGGGCCGCGCGAGATCCTGGTCAGCCACGCCAACTGGGGCTCGGGGGCGGCGCGCGGGGCGGTGCACCAGAACCAGCCCGTGGTCGATGTCTCGCGCCGCAACGACTGGTCGGCGGTGCGCGTCTGGTATCCGCGCACCGACACGCTCGGGGTGACGGCGTTCCCGGCCGAGGGGTTCATCCATCCGCCGCACCCGCGCACGCCGGAGGAGATCGCCGCGGACGTCCCGCGTGCGGCGCGGGATGCGGCGGTGCAGCTCGCCGCGCGCTGAGCCTCATACCCGGCCGCCAAAGGTTCGACCTTTCGCGGCCGGGTATCGCGCGTGGGGCTGGCGGGGCGGCCACGCGCGAGACAAACCGATGATATCGGGCTGCCGAGGGTGAAACCTTCGGCAGCCCGATATCAGTCGTTCGTCAGCCCGACCAGGGTGAACAGGCCGAGCGGCGGGCACGGGGTCAGGCTGGCCCGTTCGCGCTCCCCCGGGCTGAGCACCGCCTCGATGGCGAAATCGGGGTGCCAGCCGAGCGCGCGCGAGAACGGCGCCATCATCCGCTCGATGCCGCGCCGGATGCCGGGCGGGGCGAGGAAGTGGTTCACCAGCAGGATCGCCCCGCCGGGGCGCACCACGCGGCGGATCTCGGCCATCATGCGCCGCGGGTTCGGCACCACCGAGGCGACGAACATCGCCACGGCCGCGTCGAACGCGCCATCCGGCAGGTCCATCGCCTCGGCGTCCATTTCGATGAGCGCCTCGACATGGTCGAGCCGGTCGCGCGCGACCTTGTCGCGCGCCAGCGCCAGCATTTCGGGGCTGAGATCGATGCCCACCACGCGCAGGCCCCGGCGATACTGCGGCAGGGCGAGGCCGGTGCCGACGCCGACCTCCAGCACCCGCCCGTCGGGGAGCGCGTTCAGCGCCGCGATCGCGCGTCGCCGCGCCGGGCCGGAGACGAGGCCGAATGCGGCGTCATAGATGCGCGCCCAGCGGCGATAGGCGGCCTTGACCGCCTCGGCGTCGAGCGGCTTGGCGGGGGTGCGCGCCTGGTCGGGCGAGCGGTCGACGGTCGCGGGCATGATGGTCGCTTGGCTACTGCCGGGGACCGGCGGATGCAACGGGGTGTCGGGACACGGCGTGGCGAGGTGCGGGATCGCGCTGGGCGGTCTGCGACCGAGCGCCGGACGCGAGGGACACGCGCGTGCCGTACTTGATCAGGCGCGCCCTTGCGCGTCGAGCGCGAAGCGGCACTCGCGCGCAGCACGTGCCGGTTCGCCGGCGCCCCTGTCGCGCCGCATGCCCGCGCATCCACGGGGCAGGCCGCAACCCTCCATCGCTGGCATCGCCCGGTGCAGATGCGCATCGTTCCCGCCAGCATTTTCGAGGGGAGGACCTCATGCGTCGGAGCGGAATCGCCCTGGCCGCGCTGCTGGCGCTGGCAACAGCCGAGGCGCGCGCCGCCTGGGTGCAGTGGACGGGGCCGGGTGCCACCAACAACTGGTATCGGCTGGTCCTCGATACCGCGAGCGACTGGTTCACGGCCAAGGCAGCGGCCGAGGCCATGGGCGGACATCTCGCGACCATCACCAGCGCCGACGAGCAGACCTTCATCCGCACGACATTCTTCGCGGTCGGGTCAGGCTACGGGTCCTACTGGATCGGCGCGACGGATCGCGCGGGGGCAGCACCCGGTGCCAGCGAAGGGACGTTCGCCTGGGTGACGGGCGAACCGTTCGGTTTCGCCTTCTGGGGCGGGGGCCAACCCGACAACAACGGCGCATTCCCGTTCGGGGATGGCGCCGAGGGCGAGGATTTCGTGCAGTTCGTCTGGCGCGCCGACGGTGCGACGCCGCATCAGGGACGCTGGAACGACGCGCGTCAGGCCGGGTATCAGGGCATCGTCCTTGGCGGGGTTGCGCTGCCGCATCTCGACCTGAAGGGCTACCTCGTCGAGCGCAAGACCGACCCTTACGCCGTGCCTGCCCCTGCCGGCGTGGCGGTGATCGCCGTGGGGCTCCTGGGGCTCGCCGCGCTGCGGATCGGCCGGCGGAGCGGCACGCGACGCTGGAGGGGTTCCACATGAGTGGGAGCCGCTCTGGTCATTCCCTGCGCGCATTTTCACGCGCACGGCCGAGTCCAGCCGCGTGCGATCTGCTCTAGGCGGCAGGGCGTCGCGGCCGCGCGCGGGATTCGGACCAGATCACGAACAGTCCACCGGCGGCGACGATCAGTCCGCCGATCGCGGCGAACAGGTCGGGCAGTTCGGCGAAGAACACCCATCCCGCGATCACCGCCCAGATGATCTGGGTGTACGCGAAGGGGGCGAGCAGCGAGGCGGGCGCGCGTTGGAAGGCCTGGATCAGCAGGAAATGGCTCCCGCCGCCGATCGCGCCGATCATCGCCAGCATCGCCCACTCGGTCGGGCTCGGCCAAACCCAGTCGAACGGCGCGATCACGGTGGTCACGATCCCCGAAGCCACACCGGTGTGGAAGATCGTCGTCGGCGCATCGTCCACGCCGGCGAGGCGGCGCGTCAGCACCTGGTAGACCGCGAACACCGTCGCCGTGCCGAGCACCAGCAAGGCGGCCGGATGTGTGACACCGAGGCCGGGGCGGATAATCACCAGCACGCCGGCGAACCCCACCGCGATGCCGAGCCAGCGGCGCCACCCCACGGCCTCGCCCAGCACGCGGGCGGCGAGCAGCGTGGTGATCAGCGGCGAGACGAAGCCGATCGCCACGGCCTCCGCCAGCGGGATGTAGATCAGCGCGGCCGAGAAGCAGAGATTGGCGACACAGAGACAGAGCGAACGGATCGCCTGCAGCCGCGGCGCGCGGGTGCGCGGCGGCACGCGCCGCCCCATCAGCACGAACAGCGCCGAGACGAAGGCGAGATGGAAGGCGAAGCGCGCCCACAGCACCACCGCGAGCGGCAGGGTCTGCACGCTCGCCTTGATCGCGACATCCATCACCACGAAGGACAGCAGCGCCGCGAGCTGGTAGGCGATGCCGGCGGCGGGACGGTCAACGGGGGCGGTCACGCCGCCCCCGCAGGGGGGCTATCGGCTAGAGCAGATCGCACACGGCTGGACTCGGCCGTGTGCGTGCAGATGCTCGCAGGGAATGACCAGAGCGGTTTCCACTCATGGGGAAACCGCTCTAGGCGGCGTCCTCGCGCCGGTCCTTCACCCGCACATAGGCGACCGAGGCATGCTCGGCGCAGTACGGCTTGCCGAGCAGCGCCTGCGCGCCGCAGAAGCGGAACCCCGGCGTGCCGGGGTCGCCCAGCGGCCAGCAGCAGGCGCTGTTGCCGAGCCGGAGCGGCTGCGGCGCCGGGCGCATCGGCACGACCGGCGCGGGACGCTCGGCGGGCGGGCGCGCCGCCATCGGGGTGCCGGCCATCATCGGCGAGGGCCGCGGCATCGCCGGCCGGGCCGCACGGCGTGCCGGCCGCGGCGAGGGCGTGGCACCGGGCACGCGGCGGATCGGCGAGGGCCGGGCCGCGAGATTGAGCCGATGCGCCTTGCCGACGACCGCGTTCTTCGAGATCCCCATCCGGCGGCCGATCTCGGCGGTCGAGAGCCCCTCCGACCACAGCTGGCGCAGCGTGGCGATCGCGTCCTCGGTCCAGTCCATCCCGTCTGCTCCCGCCCTCTGGGGCTCTTCCTCTACCAGATACGGTATCAGAACCGCCGAAGAGAACACAACGGCTAGACTCGCGTGTGGACAAGAAAGTTGTGGACAACCGGAGCGCGCAGGGCTGGTGGCGCCTCAGATCAGCTCCTTGCGCAGCATCCCGTGCACGCCCTTCACCCCGTTCACGGTCTGGGTGACGCGGAAATCGGCCGCGAGCGAGCAGAACTGGTAGGCATCGATCGGGCTCAGGTTTGTGCGTGAACAGATGAAGGCGATCATCTCGCGCAGCGCCTGCTTCATCGCGAGGTCGAGGTCCTCGTTCAGCCCCATCGAGATGTAGTGCGTGGGAGTCTCGGCGCGGGGGAAGGTCAGCAGCGGCGCGGCACCGCGTTTCCGGTGCAGCACGAAGGTCAGCGTGCCGTCCAGGCACATCTCGAGCGCGGTGATGCAGACCTCGCCGTCACCCTGCACGCCGTGGCCGTCGCCGACCGAGAAATTCGCGCCCGCGACGTGCACCGGCAGGAACAGGGTCGTGCCGGCGACCAGTTCCTTGTTGTCCAGGTTGCCGGCGTGCTCGCGCGGCGGGTTCGACGCGATCCGGCCATAGACGGGCGGGGGCGCCACGCCCATGACGCCGAAGAAGGGGCTGAGCGCCAGTTCCGTGCCCCAGGGCAGGCGGCAGGTGAGCCTCTTGCGGTCGACCGGGATGTGCAGGACGCGGCTGGTCGGAAAGTCCTCGGGCAGCGTGCCGACCAGCGGACGGACCATGTTGTAGCCCCAGTCCGCGCCCGGGGTGATGCTCTCGATCCGCACCTCCAGCATGTCGCCCGGCTCGGCGCCGGCGATCGCGATCGGCCCGGTGAGGATATGCGCGCCCAGCTCCGGCGCCATGGTGGTGACGATCTCGGCCAGCGCCGGCGGGATCGCCAGCCCGCTTTCCGGCGCCGGCATCACCCCCTCCCGCCCCGAGACGCAGGTCACCTCGACCGTGTCGCCCGAGTTGATGGTCAGCACCGGTGGCAGGGCAGCGTCGAAATAGCCCCAGTGGACGGTCGCGGGCGAGGCGGCGAGGCGGTGCGTGGCCATGGGGGGACTCCGGCGGCGGGGGATGCATCGCAGCAGCGGGGGTGCCGCGCGTCAATGCGCTGCCATCAGCTCCATGGCACTGCGAGATCATCGGCGAATCGGTCAATCTGAGCCGGACCGCGATAACCGCCCTTGACGATCACGGCTCGATCGCCCTCCCAGAACAGACCGCGGCGCCAAAAGAGCTCTCGTTCCGGGTCCGAGAGCACGTCGACCCCACGGACACGGATCGTACATGGGAGCCCCTTGGAGCCAAGAGATTGCGCCTCTCGCTGCCAGCGCTCCGGTTCGCCGAGAAAGAAATAGACGAAATCGACCATCCGTCCGCTGGCTGCGCCCTGGAATGGTCTGAAGTCCACGATCCGATGGTCGCGCACGGTCTTCGCGAACAGGTCGGAGAGCGTATAGCCGAACAGCCAGCCGTCTTTCGGACCAGTGTCGCCAGTCAGGTTGACGACGCAGTTCGCGAAGCCATGGCGGGCGCGCAGTCTCGAGACCACGTAGTAGCGTTGAAGCGCCGTTCCGGACAGATGCACCAGGATGCCGTCTCGGATCTCCGCCCGCACCGCGGCCGGCGCCGGTACGGCCAGGGAGAAGCCGGCCCGCAGCCGACCGAGAATATCCGTTGCGATGCTCATTCGACGTCCTCGCCCATCGCCCCTCGGGCCGGGCCGGCCGGCCCGGCCCGAGACGTCAGCTGCGTTTGCCGCGCGCCGAAACGCTCGCCCGAACCCGGTCGTGGGCGCGCCGGATTACCGGCGATGCTGACCGAACACCTCGCCGAAGCTTGCCATCAGCGCCGCGTCCACCTCCGCCATCGACGCGGTGATGCCGAGGGCGGCGAGGCTCGTGACGCCGTGCTCGCGCACGCCGCAGGGCACGATGCCGGCGAAATGGCCGAGCTCCGGCTCGACGTTCAGCGCGAAGCCGTGCCAGGTGATCCAGCGCGTCACCCGCACGCCGATCGCGCCGATCTTCGCCTCGGTGCCGGCGCGCCGGTCCGCCACCCAGAGCCCGATCCGGTCCGCGCGCGTCTCCGCCCGCACGCCGAGCCGATCCAGCGCCGCGATCAGCCAAGCCTCCAGCCCGTGCACATAGGCGCGCACGTCCGGGCCGCGCCGGCGCAGGTCGAGCATCACGTAGCCCACCCGCTGGCCGGGCCCGTGATAGGTCCATTGCCCGCCGCGCCCGGCCCGGAAGGTCGGGAAGCCGAACGGGTTGAACAGATCCTCCGCGCGCGCCGAGGTGCCGGCGGTGTAGAGCGGCGGATGCTCGACCAGCCAGACGCATTCGGGCTCGCTGCCGGCATGGATCGCCGCGACCCGCGCTTCCATCGCCGCGACCGCCTCCGGGTACGGCGTCAGCCCCTCGGCGATGCGCCATTCCAGTGCGCTGGGCGGCGTTGCGGGTGCGAGGTCCATCCGCTATACCCCCGGCCTCGGCTGGCCGCGCGGTCGTGGCGGAACTGGTAGACGCGCAAGCTTGAGGTGCTTGTGGGGGAAACCCCGTGGAAGTTCGAGTCTTCTCGACCGCACCAGCCGCTGCATGATGGACGTGATCTAGCGGCCGTGGGCGCACGCGAAAAGGGCGGGGGTTTCCCCGCCCTTCCCGCATCGCCGTGAGGCGGATCGGCTCAGGCGCGTCGGCGCGCCGCGGCGAGACCAGCGAGAGCGAGCCCGAACAGCGCCAGGGCGGCGGGCTCCGGCACCGGAACGCCCGTGACCTCGAAGTTGAAGCTCGAGGTCTGGCCGCCGATCGTCCAAGTGATGCTGTCCACCGCGCCGGTGAACACGCCGTTCCAGCCCGACCCGACCCCGGCCGAGAAGCCGACGATCACCGCATTTGGGAATGCCGTCGCCAACTGCGCCTGCCACTGCGCGAGCGTCACCCCGTAGCCGCCGGTCGCAAAGCCGAGCGCGCCGAACGACCACAGATTGGTGCTGGCGCCGATCGTGTCCGCGACCCACTGATCGGTCAGCGTCGGCAGGCTGTTGTAGGCGCGCTCGAACACCAGCCCGGCGCGATCGTTGGTCAGCAGGTTGCCGTCCAGATCGAGCAGCACGCGCAGCGCCGGATGCTGCACCGCCGGGTTGGTGCTCGTCCCGTCGCGATACCACTCGTAGCCGAAGGTCGAGAGCGCCGAGAACGCGCCGAGCGAGCCGACCGAGACGAAATTGCCGGCGATGTTGGCCGCGTTCGGCAGGAACTCGATGTCCGCCTTGTCGGCGCCGTCGAGGTTCTGGAACCAGGCCGACCCGTTGCCGTTGCGCGGCAGGGTCGTGTTGATGCCGACGGTGCCGCCGTTGCGCACGTTGTTGTAGTACCAGCCCGAGGTGCCGATCGCCTGGCCCTGGTTGGTCGGCCCGGCATTCGTGAAGGAATCCCCCGGCGCCGGGTTGTTGGCCGTCACGATCGTCGCCGCGCCGGCGACGCCGGAGGTGGCCAACCAGAGCGCTGCGGCCGCGATCCCTGCGTGGAGTCTCATGCGCAATCTCCCGTGCGATCCGTTCCAGTGGTCCAGGTGGCGCCCTGCCCGCGCAAGGGGCATGCGGGACGCGGTTGAGCCATGCAAGACGCGCACCACTTCGACCAACACATTGCACGGCAAACATATTTCGTCGCGCGATCGAGACGGCCTCGCCCGCCTGTAAAGAATTCCGACAGCATGGGCAGGGAGCGGGGCTCACAGGTGCCCATCCGGTTCGGGGGTCGCCGATGCGCCCGGAGCGCGCTATCCCCTCGGTGACGGACACGGGAGGGCGCGCATGAACCGCGAGGATTTCCGCAAGGCGGCACTCGACTACCACCGCCTGCCGAGACCCGGAAAGCTCAGCGTCGAGCCGACCAAACGGCTCGCCTCCAACCATGATCTCGCGCTTGCGTACTCGCCAGGGGTCGCGGTCGCCTGCGAGGCGATCGTCGCCGACCCGGCCACCGCCTTCGACTACACCGCCCGCGGCAACCTGGTCGCCGTGATCTCCAACGGCACCGCCGTGCTCGGGCTCGGCGCGATCGGCCCGCTCGCCGGCAAGCCGGTGATGGAGGGCAAGGCGGTGCTGTTCAAGAAGTTCGCCGGCATCGACGTGTTCGACCTGGAGGTCGATGCGCTCGACCCCGAGCGGTTCTGCGACGTGGTCGCCGCCCTCGAACCCACTTTCGGCGGGATCAATCTCGAGGACATCAAGGCACCGGAATGCTTCGTGATCGAGGCGGAACTGCGCCGCCGCATGAAGATCCCGGTGTTCCACGATGACCAGCACGGCACCGCGATCATCGTCGCCTCCGCGATCCGCAACGGGCTGATGCTCCAGGGCAAGCGGATCGAGGAGGCACGCCTCGTCACCTCCGGCGCGGGGGCGGCCGCGCTCGCCTGCCTCGACCTGCTGGTCGCGATGGGGCTCCGGCCGGAGAACGTCACCGTCACCGACATCAAGGGCGTGGTGTTCGCGGGCCGCACGGAGCTGATGGACCCGTGGAAGGAGAAATGGGCGCGGCCGACCGAAGCGCGCACGCTCGCCGAGGTGCTGCCCGGCGCCGACATCTTCCTCGGTCTCTCGGCGCCGCGCGTGCTGAAGCCCGAGTGGCTCGCGACCATGGCGGAGAAGCCGCTGATCCTGGCGCTCGCCAATCCCGAGCCCGAGATCATGCCGGAGCTCGCCAAGGCCGTGCGGCCCGATGCGATCATCTGCACCGGGCGCAGCGACTACCCGAACCAGGTCAACAACGTTCTCTGCTTCCCGTTCATCTTCCGCGGTGCGCTCGATGTGGGGGCCACCACGATCAACGAGGCGATGAAGATCGCCGCGGTCGAGGCGATCGCCGCGCTGGCGCGCGAGGAGGCCTCCGACGTGGTCGCCGCCGCCTATGGCGGGCACGCGCCCGGGTTCGGCCCCGAGACGATCATCCCCAAGCCGTTCGACCCCCGGCTGATCCTGCGCATCGCCCCGGCGGTCGCGAAGGCGGCGATCGAGAGCGGCGTCGCGACCCGTCCGATCGAGGATTTCGCGGCCTATCAGGCGCGGCTCGCGGGCTTCGCCTACCGCTCGGGCCAGCTCATGCGCCCGGTCTTCGCCTCGGCCGCGCAACGGCCGATGCGCGTGGTCTACGCCGAGGGCGAGGACGACCGGGTGCTGCGCGCGGCCCAGATCGCGCTCGACGAGGGGATCGCGCAGCCGATCGTGGTGGGGCGGCGCGAGGCGATCACCGCGCGGATCGCCGCGTTGGGGCTGCGGCTGCGCGAGGGCGAGGGGCTGACGATCCGCGATCCCGGCGCGGATGACGTGTTCGGGCCGATGTGCGAGGCCTATCACCGCCTGGTCGAGCGCAAGGGCGTGCCGCCCGACACGGCCGAGCGGCAGCTCCGCACGCGCCCGACGGTCGGCGCCTGCATGCTGCTGATGGCGGGCCATGCGGACGCGGCGATCTGCGGCACGATCGGCCCTTGGATGCGGCACTGGGAGCGGGTGCGCGACATCGTCGGCCGTCGCCCCGATGTCGGGCGCGTCTCGGCGCTGTCGGGGCTGATCCTGTCGGCCGGGCCGATCTTCGTCGCGGATACCCATGTGAACCCGGACCCGACCGCCGAGCAGATCGCCGAGATCGCCGGGCTCGCGGCCGAGGAGGTGCGGCGGTTCGGGATCGAGCCGAAGGTGGCGCTGGTGAGCCACTCCAATTTCGGCTCCTCCGGCTCGGCCTCGGCGAAGAAGATGCGGACCGCGCTCGGGCTGATCCGCACGCGCTATCCCGAGCTCGAGGTCGAGGGCGAGATGCACGCGGACGCCGCGCTGATCGAGCCGGTGCGGCTCAGGATCTTCCCGCGCTCGCGGCTGAAGGGGGTGGCGAACCTGCTGATCATGCCGAGCCTGGATGCCGCCAACATCGCCTTCGAGTTGCTTAAGGCCGGGGCGGACGGGCTGCCGGTCGGGCCGCTGCTCTTGGGCATGAACCGGCCGGTGCACATCCTCAACCCCACGGTGACGGCGCGCGGCATTCTCAACGTCACCGCGCTTGCGGTGCGCGAGGCGCAGGAGCGGGCGGGGTAGGGCGGAGGGTGCTGCACCGCCGCACGCCGTTTCTCCCGCGCGATTGAGAGCGGGGCGGGCCCGCCGCGGCTTTCCAGCCGGCCCCACTCGGCCTATCTGAGAGGGCGGATGACCGGGGACCGACGCCTCACCGACAAGCCGACCAGCGCCGCCGTGTCGGCGTTCCTCAAGCGCGTCCAGACCATGCCGGCGGTGCGGGCGGGCTCGGGGCGGCGCGGGCGGCTGCTGTTCACCGTCGATGCCACGGCCTCGCGCCAGCCGACCTGGGATCGCGCCTGCTTCCTCACCGGCCACATGTTCGAGGCCACGCGCGCGCTCGGCGGCCTCTCCATGAGCCTGGCCTACTACCGCGGCTATGGCGAGTTCATGGCCACCCCCTGGCTCTCGGACGTGGACGAGATCACGCGGCGGATGACCACCGTCTCCTGCCTCGGCGGGCAGACCCAGATCCAGAAGGTGCTCGATCACGCGATCGCCGAGACGCGCAAGGAGCGTGTGAACGCCCTGGTGTTCGTCGGCGATGCGGTCGAGGAGAACGTGGACGTGCTCGCCCACCGGGCGGGTGAGCTCGGCATGCTGAACTGCCCGGGCTTCTTCTTCCACGAGGGTGGCGATCCCTTCGCCGAGCGCTGCTTCCGCGAGCTCGCGCGGCTCTCGGGCGGCGCCTATGCGCCGTTCGATCTCTCCTCGGCCGACACGCTGCGCGACCTGCTCGCGGCCGTCGCCGTCTATGCCGCAGGCGGGCGCGAGGCGCTGTCGCGGCTGCCGCCGCAGCGGAGCGGGGCCGCGGCGCTGTTGACGCACCAGCTCTCCGGACGGCACTGATGTTCTGGTTCCTCGCCGGGATCGCGGCGGTGGCGCTGCTGATCTGGTCGGCGCGCGCCTTCGCCAATGCCCGGATCGAGACGATCAAGACGGTGCTGAAATGGACGGCGATCATCGTCGGCGGCGGGCTCGCGCTGTTCCTGCTGTTCACCGGCAAGGGCGGACAGGCATTCTTCCTGGCGGTGGTGCTCGGCCCGCTGCTGATGCGCTGGATCAACCAGTGGAAGGCGAAGCGCACCTTCGGCGCCGGCGGGCGGCGCGAGAGCCGGGCGAGCGAGGTCGAGACCGCGACCTTGCGCATGCGGCTGGATCACGACACCGGCACGATGTCCGGCACGGTGCTCCGGGGCGTGTTCCGCGGCCGCGAGCTCGCCGAGCTCGGCCTGCCGGACCTGATCGAGCTCTGGCTCGACTGCCGGGCGACCGATACCGAGAGCGTCCCGCTGCTGGAGGCGTGGCTCGACCGCGCGTTCGGCGATACCTGGCGCGATGCGGCCGAGGATGCGGCGGGCGAGGCGCGCGGCTCGTCGCGCGAGGGGGGCACGCGCACGACGGGCGCGATGACGCGCGAGGAGGCCTACGCGATCCTCGGGCTCCGCGCCGGCGCGACGGACGAGGAGATCCGCGAGGCGCATCGGCGGCTGATGCGCACCGCGCATCCGGATCGCGGCGGGTCGGACTGGCTCGCCGCGCGGATCAACCAGGCCCGTGACCTGCTTCTGGGGGGATGAGGATGACCGATTTCGCCGCGCGCCGGGCGGCGCTGGCTGCGCGCCTGCGTGCAAGGCAGTTCACCGTGGTGCCGGGCATCTACGACATGATCTCGGCGAAGCTCGCGGATCGCGCCGGGTTCCCCGTTCTGTACATGACGGGCTACGGCACGGTGGCATCGCTGCTCGGCCTGCCGGATGCGGGGCTGGCGACCTACACCGAGATGGTCGAGCGCGCGGGTCGGTTCGCGCAGGGGATCTCGGTGCCGCTGATCGCCGACGGCGACACCGGCTATGGCGGGCTTCTGAACATGCGCCACACCGTGCGTGGCTACGAGGCGGCCGGTGTGGCGGCGATCCAGATCGAGGATCAGGAGTTTCCGAAGAAGTGCGGGCATACGCCGGGCAAGCGCGTGGTGCCGTTGAAGGAGGCGGTGCGGCGCATCGAGGTGGCGGTCGACAGCCGCAGCTCGGCCGATTTCCTGATCGTCGCGCGCACCGATGCGCGGGCGCCGCTGGGGCTCGACGAGGCGTTGCGGCGGGCTGAGGCGTTCGATCGCGCGGGCGCGGACGTGATCTTCCTGGAGGCGCCGGAGAGCGAGGACGAGATCGCGGCGACGCTCAAGGTGACGTCGAAGCCCGTGTTGCTGAACCTGGTGGAGGGCGGCAAGACGCCGATCCTGCCGCCCGATCGCTTGCGGACGCTGGGCGTGACGATCGCGCTGCACCCTGCGGCGGGTTTCCTTGCCGCCGGCGAAGCGTTGCGGCGCGGCTATGCGGCGCTGGCGGAGCGCGAGACCACGCTCGACCTGCCGGTGCCGCTGCACGACTTCCGCGCGTTCGGCGAGCTGATGGGCTTCCCGGACGTGTGGGCGTTCGACGCGCGCTGGGCGGAGTAGTGCAGGGGGTGTGGGGGACGAGCGTCGTCCCCCACGGTTTTCTTGGAGGGAAATGAGATGCGCGAATACGCGATCGCGGCGATTCCGGCCGACGGCATCGGCCCCGAGGTGATCGCCGCCGGCCTGGAAGTCCTGCGCGCGCTGGAACAGCGCGACGGCGGGTTCCGGCTGAAGGTCGAGCAGTTCCCCTGGGGCTCGGACTACTACAAGCGCCACGGCGTGCTGATGCCGCCAGACGGGCTCGATCGCCTGCGCGCGTTCGATGCGATCTATTTCGGCGCGGTTGGCGCGCCCGACGTGCCCGACCATGTGACGCTCTGGGGCTTGCGGCTGCCGATCTGCCAGGGCTTCGACCAGTACGCGAATGTCCGCCCGACGCGCATCCTGAAGGGGCTGACCGCACCGCTGCGGAACTGCGGTCCGGGCGATCTCGACTGGGTGATCGTGCGCGAGAACTCCGAGGGCGAGTATGCGGGCCATGGCGGTCGCGCACATCGCGGCTTTCCCGAGGAGGTCGCGACCGAGGTGGCGATCTTCACCCGTGTCGGCGTCACGCGGATCATGCGCTATGCGTTCCGGCTCGCGCAGTCGCGGCCGCGCAAGAAGCTGACGGTGGTGACGAAGTCGAACGCGCAGCGGCACGGCATGGTGATGTGGGACGAGATCGCGGCCGAGGTGGCCGCCGAGTTCCCGGATGTGACCTGGGACAAGATGCTGGTCGATGCGATGACGACGCGGATGGTGCTGAAGCCCGCGAGTCTCGACACGATCGTCGCGACCAATCTGCACGCCGACATCCTGTCGGATCTGGCGGCCGCGCTGGCGGGAAGTCTCGGCGTGGCACCGACCGCGAACATCGACCCTGAGCGACGTTTCCCGTCGATGTTCGAGCCGATCCATGGTTCGGCCTTCGACATCACGGGGAAGGGGATCGCCAATCCGATCGCGACGTTCTGGACCGGGGCGCAGATGCTCGAGCATCTGGGCGAGGGTGCGGCGGCGGCACGGCTGATGCGCGCGGTTGAACGGGTGACGGAGGCCGGCATCCTGACGCCCGATCTGGGCGGCAAGGCGACGACGCGCGAGGTGACGGACGCGGTGTGCGAGGCGCTGCGCGGCGATAACGTCTAGCCGGTAGGACGGCCGCAGAGAGCGCGCTCTGGCCCGGCGCCGCCGCTTTGCTACTCTCCGCCGCGGGACGTCAACGGGAGACGACGCATGCGGCACCGGGGTCTCGCAGCGCGCGGAACGACGCGGCCATGACGCTGCCGCCCGGAGTGCCGCCGCCCGCGCTGCTGGAGGACGCGGTGCTGGGCGCCAACCAGGCGTTCTACGAGGCGTTCAACGCGCGCGACGCGGCGGCGATGGAGGCGCTGTGGTCGCAGGAGGGGCCGGTCGCCTGCATCCATCCGGGCTGGAACCCGATGACCTCGCGCGAGGAGATCGTCGCTGCCTGGAGCGCGATCCTGTCCAATCCGGAGGCGCCCGAGATCACCTGCGAGGATCCCGAGGTGATGCTGCACGGCGAGGTGGCCTTCGTCATCTGCCATGAGCGGGTGGGCGGCGCGCTGCTGGCCTGCACCAACGCGTTCCGGCTCGAGGACGGGGTCTGGCGGATGGTGCTGCACCAGGCGGGGCCGGTCGGCGAGGAGCCGACGCAGCGCGCGCCGGTCGCGACCCGCTCCCGCCGCATCCACTGAGCGGAAGCGGCGGGGTCGCGCCGCGCCTGCGAACGGCCGGTATGAAGGGTTTCGTTCGCGCGTGGCCGCCCCACCAACCCCACGCGCGATACCCGGCTGCCAAAGGTCGAACCTTTGGCAGCCGGGTATCAGCGCAGCGAGCGGTGCGGCGCGCCCCACATCAGGGTGTCATCGCCGAAGTCGCGCGCCATGGCCTGACGCTCGACGACCGGCGCGGCGGCACGGGGAGCCGGCGCCGGTGCGCTGGTGGCCTCGGCGAGCTCGACCAGCTCGTTGGCTTCCAGCCCCGCGCCGGGCTGGCCGACATAGGCGGGCGGCCGGGCGGCGGCGGCGGCGGCCCGGGCGTTCACGCGTGCGACCGCCGGCGAGAGGTCGGACGAGGGCGTCGCGGCCAGCACGGTCTGCGACGCCGCGCGCGGATAGATGAAGCCCCAGGTCGGGTAGATGCGGCCGTAGCCGGAACCGCGGCCATGAATCTCGACACGCACCGAGGTCCAGTCATTGTCGGGTGAGACGTCGATCACCGAGACGTTGCGGGCGACCCGACCCTTGGGCACGCCGGGCCCGGGCCAATTGGCATGATCGACCAGGATCTCCCGCGGCGAGACGATCTGGCTCACCACCGAGACGTGGCCGAGCCGCATGGCGCCGGAGGGCTTGAAGTTCAGCACGGAGCCGACCTCGGGCTGGCTGCCGCGCTCGTAGCGGCCTTCGGCCTGGGCCCACCAGGTGCGGGCATTGCCGACGATGTCGATGCCGGAGAGGTGACGGGCGAAGGGGACGCATTGCAGCCCGATGCTGGGCGCAGCGCGGGCCACCTGCTGGCGGTTGGCCTGGGCATCCGCACTCGAGATCGGGACCGTTGCGATGAGCAGGGAGGCGAGCACAAGAACGCCCCGGAGGCCGCAACGATCCACGCGCATGGCTGATCTTCTCCCGAGTTATAGCGAAGCGGCGGAGAGAAGGCCGTGTGCGGGCGGATCAGGCAACCGTCTGCGGCGCGTGCCACTGTATTGCCCCATTGTTTCCCGTGTTTCGGCTGTGGACACACGACTGAAATAAGATTGATTTCCTATAACGCCGTGTTTCGTTGTGTTTCGCCCACTTGGCGACTCGCAACGAAAAACCCCCGCCGGAGGCCGGCGGGGGCTGCGTGGCGCCGCGGAAGGGCGGCTACTTGCAGGCGACCACCATGATCTCGACCAGCATGTTCGGTGCGGCCAGCTTCGATTCGACGCAGGCGCGCGCCGGCGCCATGCCCGGCGGCAGCCAGGGGGTCCAGACCTCGTTCATCGCGTCGCGCAGCTTGATGTCGGAGAGCCAGATCTGGGCCGACAGCAGCCGGGTCTTGTCGGTGCCGCGCTCCTCGAGCAGGGCATCGATCTGGTCGAGCACGTCCTTCGTCTGGCCCTTGATGTCCTTCGACGTGTCCCTGGCGGTCACGCCGCGCAGGAACACGAAGCCGTGGTATTCGACGGCATCCGAGTAGATCTTGCCCGAGTTCACGCGGTCGATCCGGCTCATGCGCCTTCTCCCCTGGTTGGTTGATGGAACGGCGCGGAGTGTAGAGCCCGCGTCCGGGCGGGCAACCGGGGCGTCAGAAGCGCGGCAGCTCGGGCGCGGCGGTGACGACGCAGCGGCAGAACGGGCAGACCGACAGCCGCTCGACCGCTTCCGCCACCTCGGGCGAGGGCTCGCGGCCCTCGAGCAGCGCGGCGATCTCGGCGCGGAGCTCGTCGTGGATCGTCGAGCGCGCACAGGCCGCATTGGCCGACCAGTCCGCGGCGGCCGGTGCGTCGAGCGGCTCGACACGGAAGGCGCGCGCGGGCGCGGCGACCGCGGCGGTGGCGAACAGGCCAAGCAGGGAGCGGCGGGTACTCATGCCCGCAAGTCTAGCCCGATGCGGCCGCCGCCGGCACGTCACGGCACGGCGATCCAGCCGCGCTCGCGCGCGCCCTTCGCCACCGCCTCGAACATCGCCGCCGAGTGCACCGCCTCCTCCAGCGTCAGCGGATAGGCCGACCCGCCCGCGCAGGCGGCGGCGAAGGCCTCGAGCTCGGCGCGCTCGACATTGGCCGGCTCGAACGTGATGTGTTCGTGCTTCTGGCCCTCGCGGCCGACCACCAGCTTGTCGGTGCCCCACATCTCCACCCAGGCGGCGGAGCCGAAGACCTGCACGCGCCAGAGCCGCGGCACGGCGGCGAGCGTGGTCAGGCTGCCGGTCATGCCGTTGCGGAATCGGACCAGTGCGGCGGTGGTGTCGTCGAGCCCGTTGGTCGCCACACGGGCGTGGCTCACCACAGACACCTCGGCCATGGGCCCGCACAGGTTCTGGAACATGTCGAGCATGTGGATGCCCATGCCGGCGAGCCCACCCGCCGGACTCTCGGACGGATCGGCCCGCCACATCCCCGGCTTGTAGGCGAGCGCGCCGGGGCCGGAGATGTTGCCCTCGATGTGGCAGAGCGTGCCCAACGCACCCTCGGCGATCATCTGCTTCAGCCGCGCGACGGCAGGCTGGAAGCGGCGGTTGTGGCCGAGCGCCATCACCACGCCGGCCTTGCGCACGGCGGCGACCGCCTGCTCGGCGGAGGCCTTGGTCAGGGTGAAGGGTTTCTCGATGAAGATCTGCTTGCCGCCAGCGGCGGCGGCGATCACCTGCTCGGCGTGCTGGGAATGAGGCGTGGCCAGCACCACGGCCTTCACCGCCGGGTCGGCGAGCACCGCCTGGTAGCTGTCCAGCATCCGGATGCCCTGCGCCTTGGCCCAGTCGGCGGCCTTGTCGGGGCTGCGGGTGCAGCCGGCGACGAAGCGGATCGCCTCGGACTTGCCCTGCACGCTCTCCACCAGCACCCGGCCCCAGCGGCCCATGCCCACGATCGCGGCGTCGATCATCAGATCCCTCCCTTCTCCGCAGGCGGAGGCGGCTTCGGGCCGATCCCCCGCTCCATGACAACAGCGACGCGGCGCTGGCGCCGCATGCCCCACCACCACACCGGCAGACAGAACGCCGAGGCGCAGGCCACCGCGAGACGGAGCCCGATCGCCTCGGCGAGCGCGCCGAGGCCGAGCGCGCCGATCGCCGGGCAGGCGCGGATGATCAACCCCCAGAGCGACAGCACCCGACCGCGCATCGCCCGGTCGGCCGCCCCCTGCACCAGGGTCTGGATCGCCACCCCGTGCACGATCTGTGCCGCCGCCGCAATGGCCGCGCCGACCAGCCCGATCGCGAAGATCGAGGTGGCGACGAATAGGAACCCGCCGATCGCCATGACGAACCCCGCGCCGATGCCGATCAGCGTGAGGCCCCGCGTGCCGCCGCGCGCCGCCAGCAGGGTGCCGGCGATCAGCGCGCCCGCGCCGGTGACCGAGGCCAGCATCGCGAGTCCCGGCGCGCCGCGCTGGAACACCGCATCGGCGAAGGCGGGCAGGAGTTCGAGGAAGGGCCGCGCGAACACGCCCATCAGCGCGGCGAACAGCAGCAGCGGCCCGATGCCGCGGTGGCGCGCGGCGTAGCGGAACCCGTCCAGCGTCTCGGCGCGCAGGCTGCGCGTCGGCGCGTGGCCGATCCGTTCGGACGGCGCGATCTGGAGCAGCAGCAGCGACAGCGAGGCGATCAGATAGGAGGCGCAGTTCACCAGGATCGCCGGCGCCACCCCGGCCCAGACGATGATCGCGCCGGAGATCGCGGGGCCGGTGAAGCGCGCCACGTTGAAGGTGAGCGAGTTGAGCGCGACCGCGGCCGGCAGGTCCTCGCGTGGCACCAGCGCCGGGATCAGGGTCTGGCGTGCGGGCTGGGTGAAGGAGTTGGAGACCCCGACCACGAGTTCGAGCGCCAGCAGGAGCTCGATCGTGATCAGGTTCGTCAGCACCAGCAGGCCGAGCGTCAGCGACTGCAAGGCGGTCACGCTCTGCGCCGCCATGGTCAGGCGGACACGGTCGGTGCGATCGGCGACCGCGCCGGCGATCGGTGCGGCCACCACCGCCGGGGCGAGGTCGCAGAACACCACGAGCCCGAGCCAGAACGGGGAGGTGGTGAGCTCCCAGGCAAGCCAGCCCACGGCGATGCGCTGGATCCACATCCCCGTCCAGGCCAGCAGGCTGCCCGCATAGAACACGCGGCCATTGCGGCGGCTCAGGGTTCGGCCAAGGGAGCGGAGTCCCGCGGGGGCGCGGAGTTGCATGGGCGGCGCGACTGTCGCCCCGGCCCGGACGGCGCACAAGGGCGGGCGCGGCAGGGGAGGGGCGCGCGACCCCATGACCTCCGCGACCGGTCGATCCGCACGATCGGAACCGGCCGTATCGATGCGCCGCCGCACAGGACTTTCCACGACCCAGGAGGTGAAAATCAAACTCGGCAGGGGTTCCAATTCCAAGACATTGAGACTATAGTCGCGGCACAATCCATCCGGCTCGAATGTCCGGTGGATGGCCATGACGAGGACAACATGTGAACCCGACACTGTCGCGTCGGGGGTGGATACTGTTGTCCACATCAAACGACGCCGCCGCTGACCCGATCCTTCGGCCGGAATTTCTTCCGCCAGTCCGGATGCGGCGGACCGTGCCAAGGAGCACCGCAATGACCGAGGCAGCCGAACGCCCGACCGACACCGGCCTGCCCCCGCCCGAGGGGGACGCGACACCGATCGAGACCGACTACGCGATCGGCCAGGACAACGTCACCCCGAAGCTCGGGCCCTTCGACCTCGACATCCACAATCCGGTCTTCGCGATCTCGGGGCTCACCGTGGTCGCCTTCACCTTC
Source organism: Elioraea tepidiphila DSM 17972 (assembly GCF_000378465.1). Lineage (GTDB taxonomy): Bacteria > Pseudomonadota > Alphaproteobacteria > Acetobacterales > Acetobacteraceae > Elioraea > Elioraea tepidiphila. The sequence goes on along the minus strand of NZ_KB899914.1, from coordinate 161,031 downwards.
CTCACCCTCGCGTTCCAGTCCGAGGTCGGCCCGCTCTTCACCGGGTTGCGCGACTGGCTGGTGGCTTCCCTCGACTGGTTCTTCCTCTCCGCGGCCAATGTGTTCGTGCTGCTTTGCCTCGCGCTGATCGTCTCGCCGCTCGGGCGGGTGCGGATCGGCGGCACCGAGGCGACGCCCGATTACGGCTACGCGAGCTGGTTCGCGATGCTGTTCGCCGCCGGCATGGGAATCGGGCTCGTGTTCTTCGGCGTCTCAGAGCCGATCTCGCACTACGAAAGCGCGTTCGGCGGCGTGGCGATCGAGAACGGCGTGCGCACCGACTGGGCGCCGCTCGGCGCTGCCGCGGCAGACGCCGGGGCGGCGCGCGCGCTGGGGATGGCGGCGACGATCTTCCATTGGGGCCTGCACCCCTGGGCGATCTACGCGGTCGTCGGCCTCGCGCTCGCGATCTTCGCCTACAACAAGGGCCTGCCGCTCACCATGCGCTCGGCGTTCTATCCCGTGCTGGGCGAGCGGGTCTGGGGTTGGCCGGGACACGTGATCGACGTCCTCGCCGTGTTCGCCACGCTGTTCGGGCTCGCGACCTCGCTCGGGCTCGGCGCGCAGCAGGCCAGTGCCGGGCTCGCCTTCCTGTTCGGCATCCCCGATGGCGACGCGACCAAGGTGATCCTGATCGTCGCGATCACGCTGGTCGCGATCGGCTCGGTGCTGCGCGGCATCGAGGGGGGCGTGAAGAAGCTCTCCGAGCTGAACATGATGCTCGCCGCGGCGCTGGTGCTGTTCGTGGTGGTCACCGGGCCGACGCTCGCGATCCTCGCCGGGTTTTTCACCAATCTGGCGGCATACGCGTCGGAACTCGTCGCGCTCTCCATGCCGTTCGGGCGCGACGACGACAATTTCCGCCAGGGCTGGACCGCGTTCTACTGGGCCTGGTGGATCTCCTGGTCGCCCTTCGTCGGGATGTTCATCGCCCGCGTCAGCCGCGGCCGCAGCGTGCGCGAGTTCATCATCGCCGTGCTGCTGATTCCCTCGCTCGTCTCGGTGTTCTGGATGACCGCCTTCGGCGGCACCGCGATCAGCCAGATCGTGGACCAGGGAATCACGGCCGCGGCCGACGCGCCGCTGGAACTGAAGCTGTTCGCGATGCTCCAGCACCTGCCGCTGACCGCGATCACGTCGTTGGTCGGCATCGTGCTGGTGGTGGTGTTCTTCATCACCTCGTCGGACTCCGGCAGCCTGGTGATCGACACCATCACCGCCGGCGGCAAGGTGGATGCGCCGAAGAGCCAGCGCGTGTTCTGGTGCAGCTTCGAGGGCCTCGTTGCGATCGCGCTGTTGCTCGGCGGGGGGCTCGCGGCCTTGCAGGCGATGGCGGTCTCGACCGGTTTTCCGTTCACGATCGTGCTGCTGCTCGCCTGCGTCTCGATCGTGAAGGGGCTGATGGACGAGCCGCGCTGAGGCCCTGGCAGGGCGCGGCGGGGCTGCTACCGTTGCGGATCGAACCGCAACGGAGCCCCTCATGCCGCGCCCTCGCGTCCTCGTCGCCCATCTGTTCCACGAGGGTCACTGCTTCAATCCGACGCTGACGCGCGCGGAAGATTTCTTCGTGTTTGAGGGTGCTGCGATGCTGGAAGCGGCGCGCAGCTCCTCGGGCATCCTCGGCGGGATCGCGCGCGCGCTCGACGCTGCCTGCGCCGAGATCATCCCGACGCTCTCGGCGAAGACGCGGCCCGGCGGGCCGGTGGAGCGCGGCTTCTACGAGGACGCGAAGGGCCGCATTGTCGCCGCGGCTGCGGCGGAGGCGCCAGACGCCGTGTGCCTGTCACTGCACGGCGCGATGCTGGTTGATGGTCTCGCCGATCCGGAGGGCGATCTGCTCGCCGCGCTGCGCCGCACTGTCGGCAACGCGGTGCCGATCGCCGCCGGGTTCGACCTGCATGCCTATTGCAGCCGGGCGATGCTTGCGGCCGCGGATATCGTCACGGCCTGCAAGGAGAACCCGCACTCGGATCTCCAGGCCGCCGGCGAGCGCGCGGCGCGCCTCGCCCTTGACGTGCTGGCCGGCCGGCTCCGGCCTGTCACGGCATATGTGCACCTGCCGTTCATGTCGCGCGGCAACTCCGAGACCGCGAGCGGGCCGCTGCGCGAGCTGCACGATCTCGGCCGTGCCTGGCTCGCACGCGCGCCGTCGCTGGTGGACTACTCGATCTTCAACAACCACTCCTTCATCGACGCACCCAGCATGGGCCAGGTGGTGCTGGCGATTGCCGACGCCGACCCCGCGACCGCGGAGGCCGCCGCGGCCGATATCGCCACTCGGATGTGGGCAGCGCGCGAGCGCTTCGTGATGACCTGGCCCGACCTCGACGCGGTGATCGACCGCGTCATGAAAGAGCCCTCGGGCCGGCCCTATGTAATGGGCGACAAGGGCGACAACGTGCTCGCCGGCGCGCCAGGCGACGGCACCGCGCTGCTCTGGCTGCTGAATGAGCGCGGCGCGGATCTGCGCGTGGCGCTGCCGCTGACCGATGCGGCGGCGGTGAACGCAGCCCGCGCGGCGGGCATCGGCGCAACCGTCTCGCTCGAGGTCGGCGGCAGGCTGACGCCGGGCATGCGGCCCTATCCGCTGACGGGCACCGTCACCCATCTCGGCGACGGCAATTTCATCAACACGGGGCTCTATATGCGCGGGCAGCCCTCAAGGCTCGGTCCCTGCGCGGTGGTTCGGTCAGGCGGCCTCTCGGTGCTGCTGACCAGCGAGCCGGGCCTGACCCAGGATCCCGCGGCCTTCGAGTCGAATGGCATCGCCATTGCCGAGCAGGACCTCGTGGTTGCGAAGTCGTTCTTCCATTTCAAGCTCTCCTTCGAGGGGCATGCGACGCCGATCCAGGCGGACACGCCGGGGATGTCGCGCTTCGCCCCGACGGAACTGCCCTACACCCACGGCCGGCCGTTCTGGCCGGCCGACGCGATCACACTCGACCGGATCGCGCCCGTGATCTTCGACCGCTCTGATCGCGGCCGCGGCCTTGCGGTGCGGTTCAGATGACCGGAATCACCTGACCGGCCGGGCGAGCATGGCCTGGCTGCGTGACAGCGGCGACGGGGTGTACTCGACCTTGTCGGCGCGCATCGCCCAGGTGCTGCGCGTTGAGACGAGGGGGATGAGGGCCATGTCCTCCATCGCGACACGCTCGGCCTCGGCGACCAGCCGATTGCGCGTCTCGTCGTCGAGTGTGGCAAGGGCTCGATCCATCAGCGAGTCGAGCGTCGGATTCGAGTAGCGCTGGCGGTTGAACGCGCCCCAGCCGCGCTCGGGCGAGTAGGTGGTCAGCAGGGCGCGCAGCGTGTTCGCCCCGAGTGTGCCGACCCAGGAGCCGAGGAACATCGAGAACTCGCGCGCGGTGGCCTTGGGAAAGAACACGTTGCGCGGCTGCGTCTCGACGCGCGTGCGCACGCCGATGCGGGTGAAGTATTGGCCGACCGCCTGGAGCATCTTGCCGTCGTCCGGGATGAAGCCCGTCGGACCATGGATCGTCAGCGTGAATCCGTCCGGATACCCGGCCTCGGCGAGCAGCCGGCGCGCGCCGTCGGGGTCATAGGGGATGGGCGGCAGGGATGGGTTGTGCCCCTCCACGATGGGACCGAGAAGCTGATGCGCCGGCGCCGCCTGACCCTCCAGTAGACGGTCGGCAAAGGCGGTTCGATCGATGCTCATCGCCAGCGCGCGGCGCACGCGCACATCCGCGAGCGGATTCGCCGGCAGGGGACGGCCGGCGTTGTCGGTCACGAACGGCACGTCCGGTCGATTGCCGTCGGGAAACATGTACACGAGGCTCGCGGCAGGAATGCTCGCGAGCCGGAGGCGCGGATCCGCACGGAATCGCGCGAGGTCGCTGCCAGGCACGCGGTCCATGATGTCGATGTCGCCGGCCAGCAAGGCGGCTCCGCGGGCGCCATCCTGGGTGATCGCGCGGATGCTGACCGTCTGCCATGGTTCCGGGCCACTGCGATAGGCCGGGTTGACGGCAAGCTCGACGCGCTCGTTAGGCTCATAGCGCAGGAAGCGGTAGGGGCCGGTGCCGACCATCACGCGCCCCGAGTTGAAATCCGCGGTCGTCGCGCCGCTGTGGATGCGTTCCGACAGGATCATGATCGCGGTGAGATCCCGGGGCAGGAACGGATAGGGCGAGGCCGTGCGGAACCGCACCGTGTGGTCGTCTACCCTGTCGATGGCGACGATAGGGCGGACGAAGGTGACGAACAGGCCGGGGCTGTTCGGCACGGTCGGCACGCGGGCGAGGGTGAAGATGACGTCGTCAGCGGTGAGCGGCGAGCCGTCGTGGAACCGCACGTCAGAGCGCAGCCGGAACTCCCATGTCGTGGCGTCGATGATCTTCCAGCCCTCGGCGAGACGCGGCGTGATGCGGCCGTCGACCTCCTCCCAGGCCAGCGGCTCGAACACGTGCTGCAGAGTCATGTTGTTGACGAGCAGGTTGTGGAAATGCGGGTCCATCGACGAGGGGGCGTTGGCGATGCCGAAACGCAGGTCGGTGGCGGCGGCCGGAGCCGCTCCAAGCGCGAGGGCAAGAACGGGACCGAGACCGAGGCGGGCGCTCATGGGCATCGCGGTGTTCCTCCCATCGGGGATGGAACGATCCGCCGGGTGGTCCGCGCCGTCAAGCGCCGCGGCGCTGCCTCACCCTGTGGTGACGGTGAACCCCTCGTCCTGCCAGCCCGTGATGCCGCCGAGCATCAGCTTCACGCGCCTGCCGTGCGCGGCGAGCTTCGCCGCCGCCTTGTCCGCACCGTTGCAGTGCGGGCCGGCGCAGTAGACGACGAACAGCGTGCCGGCGGGCCAGCGCTTCAGCGTCTCGTCGCTGATCGTGCGGTGCGGCAGGTTCATCGCCCCGGGCACATGGCCGCGCGCGTAGGCGTCGGGTCCGCGCACATCGAGCAGCACGAAGCCCGGATCGCGCGTCTGCATCGCGGCGTGCACGTCGGCGCAGTCGGTCTCCAGCCGGAGCCGGTCGGTGAAGTGGGCGACCGCGCGCACGGGATCGGCGGCGGGGATCGCGGTGACGGGGTTCATGGGACTCTTCCGTGGTTGGGTCGTGCGGATTGTGGAGCGTGGCCCGGCCATGCGACATTGGCGCGAACGCCAATGACCGCGAAGATCGCGCCACCGCCGAACCTGACCGTCGCCGCCCTCGCCTATGACGGGCTCGCGAGCTTCGAGTTCGGCATCGCGGTCGAGGTGTTCGGCCTGCCACGGCCCGAGTTCGACCCGTGGTACCGTTTCGCCGTCTGCGCCGAGCGCCGGGGCGATCTCCGTGCGGTCGGCGGCTTCACCGTGCGCGCGACCGCGGGACTGCCCACCCTCGCGCGCGCCGGCACGATCGTCATCCCCGGCTGGCGCGGCGCGGAAACCCCTGTGCCGCCGGCGATCCTCTCAGCGATCCGCCGCGCCCACGCGCACGGCGCGCGACTGCTGACGATCTGCTCGGGCGTGTTCGTGCTCGCCCAGGCCGGGCTGCTCGACGGCCGGCGCGCCACCACGCACTGGCGCTACACCGACACGCTGCGGCGGCTCCATCCGCGTGTGCTGGTCGATCCGGACGTGCTCTATGTGGACGAGGGCACGATCCTGACCAGCGCCGGAAGTGCTGCCGGGATCGATCTCTGCCTGCATCTGGTGCGACGCGACTTCGGTCCGGCGCGCGCCAACGAGGTCGCGCGGCGGATGGTCGTGCCGCCGCATCGCGAGGGCGGCCAGGCGCAGTTCATCCCCCGCCCCGTGGCCCCGAAGCCGGGCCGGTTCTCGGCCGCGCTGGACTGGGCGCGCGGAAGGCTGGACCGCGCGATCCTGGTCGCTCACTTCGCGCGCGAGGCGGGGATGAGTCTCCGCAGCTTCCAGCGCCGCTTCCGCGAGGCGACCGGGCTCTCGCCGGCCGACTGGCTGCTCGCCGAGCGGATCGGCCGGGCGAAGGAGCTGCTGGAGACGACGGCGCTGCCGGTCGAGCGTATCGCCACGGAATGCGGGTTCGGCGCCGCCGACACGCTGCGTCACCATTTCCGCGCCCGGCTTGGCACCTCGCCGCGGGCCTGGCGGGCGCGCTTCCGCGCCGCGTGACCCGGGCGCGCCGAGCGCCTAGACAGGCGGGGAACCCCAGCCCCGAGTCGCGCCCATGCCCGTCGACATGACCGAGATCCGCGACACCCCGCTCGCCGATGCCCTCTCCGAGCGCTACCTCGCCTATGCCCTCTCCACCATCATGGCGCGCTCGCTGCCGGATGTGCGCGACGGACTGAAGCCGGTGCACCGGCGCCTGCTCTGGGCGATGCACCAGCTCCGGCTCGATCCGCAATCGGGGTTCAAGAAATGCGCCCGCGTGGTGGGCGACGTGATCGGCAAGTTCCACCCGCACGGCGATGCCGCGGTCTACGAGGCGCTGGTGCGGCTCGCGCAGGATTTCGCCCAGCGCTATCCGCTGATCGAGGGCCAGGGGAACTTCGGCAACATCGATGGCGATAACGCCGCGGCCATGCGCTACACCGAGGCACGGCTGACCGAGGTCGGCCAGGTGCTGCTCGAAGGGATCGAGGAGGACGCGGTCGATTTCCGCGCCACCTATGACGGCGAGGAGCGCGAGCCGGTGGTGCTGCCCGGCGCGTTCCCGAACCTGCTCGCGAACGGCGCGCAAGGGATCGCGGTCGGCATGGCGACGTCCATCCCGCCGCACAATGCGGGCGAGGTCTGCTCGGCCGCGATCCACCTGATCGAGCACCCCGACGCGACCACCGCCGATTTGCTGCGCCACGTGAAGGGGCCGGACTTCCCGACGGGCGGCATCATCGTCGAGCCGGCCGAGGCGATCGCGGCCGCCTACGAGACCGGGCGCGGCGGGTTCCGGCTGCGCGCCAAATGGGAGGTCGAGCAGGGCAAGTACGGCACCTTCCGCGTGATCGTCACCGAGATCCCCTGGCAGGTGCAGAAGGCGCGCCTCGTCGAGCAGATCGCGCAGGCGATGGAGGAGAAGAAGCTGCCGCTGCTCGGCGATCTGCGCGACGAGAGCACCGATCAGGTGCGGCTGGTGCTGGAGCCGAAATCCAAGACCGTCGATCCCGCGCTGATAATGGAGAGCCTGTTCCGCGCCACCGCGCTGGAGAGCCGCATCAGCCTGAACATGAACGTGCTGGATGCCGAGCGCACCCCGCGTGTGATGTCGCTGAAGGAGGTGCTGCGCGCGTTCCTCGACCATCGCCACGAGGTGCTGGTGCGCCGCACGCGCCACCGCCTCGCCGCGGCCGAACGGCGCATCGAGGTGCTGGAGGGCTATCTCGCGGTCTATCTCAACCTCGACGAGGTGATCCGCATCATCCGCACCGAGGACGAGCCGAAGCCCAAGCTGATGGCGGCCTTCGCGCTCACCGAGGTGCAGGCCGAGGCGATCCTCAACATGCGGCTGCGGTCCTTGCGCAAGCTGGAGGAGATGGAGATCCGCCGCGAGCACAAGGCGCTCTCGGCGGAACGGCGGCGGCTCAAGGGGCTGCTCGGCAACGAGACCGAGCGCTGGAAGGCGATCGCCGGCGAGCTCGCCGAGATCCGCAAGCGTTTCGGCTCCGGCGCGCTCGGCGACCGCCGCACGACCTTCGCTGCCGCCCCTGCCGCGATCGCCGAGGCCGTCGAGGAAGCGCTGATCGTGCGCGAGCCGATCACCGTCGTCGTCAGCGAGAAGGGCTGGGTGCGCGCGCTGAAGGGCCACGCGGTCGATCCTGCGGCGCTGCGCTTCAAGGAAGGCGACAGACTCCGCTTTCTGCTGCCGGCCGAGACGACCGACCGGCTGCTCGCCTTCGGCACGAACGGACGCTTCTACACCATTCCGGCCGAGAAACTCCCCGGTGGGCGTGGTGACGGCACGGCGATCCGACTGCTGGTCGATCTGCCGAACGATGCCGATCTGGTCGCGCTGTTCGTGCACCGAGAAGGCGCGCGCTATCTCGTTGCCTCCGCCTCCGGACGCGGCTTCATCGTCAAGGCCGAGGACGCGCTCGCCGGTACGCGCGCGGGCAAGCAGGTGCTGAACGTGGAGGGCGAGGAGGCGGCTGTCTGCGCGCTGGTGCCGGAGGGGGCCGACCACCTCGCCGCGATCGGCGAGAACCGCAAGCTGCTGGTCTTCCCGCTGGAGGAGGTGCCGGAGATGGCGCGCGGCCGAGGCGTCGCGTTGCAGAAGTACAAGGACGGCGGGCTCGCCGACGCCAAGCCATTCGCGCTCGCCGAGGGGCTCGCCGTGCGGCTCGGCGAGAACCGCGTCAGTGTACGGGTCGCCGCCGACCTCGCCGACTGGATGGGCCACCGCGCCCAGGCCGGGCGGCTGCCCTGGAAGGGGTTCCCGTCCTCCGGGCGGTTCGGATAGGCGTCATCGGCAGAACGGATTTCCGTTCGCAGGCTCCGGTCGCCATCTTCGTGGTGCAGGCGAAGGATGACGACCATGGCGACGATGCTCGAGACCCGGACCGACACAACAGAGCGCCTCGCGATCGGCGAGGTTGCGCTCAGGGTGCGCGATCTCGACCGGGTCACGCGGTTCTACCGCGACGCGATCGGGCTGGAGGAGGGTCCCGCCCCTGATGGCGCCGTCGGGCTCGGCGCCGGCGGGGTGCGGCTGCTGACCCTGGTCGGCGACCCGGAGGCGCGCGCGCCCGATCCGCTCTCGGCCGGGCTGTTCCACACCGCCTTCCTGCTGCCCTCGCGCGCGGCGCTGGCGGGCTGGCTCGCGCATGCGATCGCACGCGGACTCACGATCGACGGCGCCTCAGACCATCTGGTCAGCGAGGCGATCTATCTCGCCGACCCCGAGGGCAACGGGATCGAGGTCTATGCCGACCGGCCGCGCAGCGCCTGGCGCTGGGACGCCGCCGGCGTCGCGATGGACACCCGTCCGCTCGATTGCCGCGGGCTGCTCGCCACGGCACCCGGGCCTGTGCGCATCCTGCCGCCGGGCACGCGCGTGGGCCATGTCCACCTCAAGGTCGGCGACACGATCGAGGCGGAGTCGTTCTGGACCGCGACGCTCGGCATGGAAGTCACGTCGCGCCGGCCCGGCGCCGTGTTCATGGCCGCCGACCGGTACCACCACCACGTCGCCGCGAATGTCTGGATGTCGCGCGGCGCCGGGCCGCGCGACCCTCAGATGACCGGGCTGCTGTGGTTCAGCGTCGCTGGGCGCGATCTGCCCGACGGCGGCGTGGCCGATCGGTGGGGCAACCGCGCGCTGCCCGCCTGACGCCTACCCGGCGGTGATCGTCGCCTCGGCCGGCACCGTCAGCGGGCCGGTCTCGACCTCGGCATCGGTCAGCATGCGCCACTGGCCGCCCCACAGGATCTCCGACGGCCGGAAGCGCGCCTTGTAGGCCATCTTGCGGCTCTCCGGTACCCAGTAGCCGAGATAGACGAAGGGCAATCCCTGGTCCGCCGCGCGCCGGATCAGCCACAGCACCATCCAGGTGCCGAGCGAGCGCGCCGGGGCTGCGGGATCGAAGAACGAGTAGACGGCCGAGAGCCCGTCAGCGACGCGGTCGGTCAGGCAAGCCGCGACCAGCGCATCCGTATGGTCGCGGAACTCCACCATCATGGTCTCGATCGGCGTGTCCTCGACCATGGCGCGGTAGTCGTAGAACCCCATCGCCGCCATGTCGCCGTCCGCGTGGCGCGCCGCCTGGTAGCGCTGGAACAGCGCGAACTGCTCGGAGGTGGCGCGCGCCGGCACCTCGAACCCCTCGATTCCGGCATTGGCCGCGATCAGCCGCCGCTGGGTGCGGTTCGGCTCGAACGCGGCGACGTTCACCCGGATCGGGATGCAGGCGCGGCAGCCGGGGCAGACGGGCGCATAGGCGATGTTGTGGCTGCGGCGGAAGCCTGCGCGCGACAGCCGGTCATGCAGCGCCTCGGCATCCGCGCCGGTGAGTTCCGTCACGATCTTCCGCTCGGTGCGGCCGGCGAGATACGGGCACGGCAGCGGGGCGGTCGTATAGAAGAACTGTGGGCGTCTCGCCGGTTTCTGCAGCATCGCCATTCGGCTCGCGTGGTCTGCCAATGAAGCGGAACCGGACCGTATCGGTCAACCGCGGATCACTCCGGGCGGAGCGTGATCGTGCCGCCGATCGTCTCCGGCTGCGGCGACAGGGTCACGTGACCGCCGGCGAGCCACAGGGGGGCGAGATCGCGGTAATGCGCGCTCAGCGGGTGGCCCGACTGGCCGGGCGCGATCACGAAGCGCGAGGCGTCGAGGTCGGCGAGGTCGTAGACCCCGCGGAAACTTGCGCCGTGCACGTTCTCGAACGGGCGCGGCCCGCCCATGCGCACGCCGGCGCGCAGCACCGTGTAGCCGTCGCCTGGGGTTGGCAGCTCCGTGCCGAACCAGGGGCCGATGCCGGGCACGAACTGGAACAGCAGATGTGGGAAGCGCACGCGATGCGCCTCGCCCCAGCGCCACGCGGCCGGATCGGGTCCGTACCGGGCGGCGAGGTCGGCGACCGCCTCCTCGAGCGCGCGTGCGAGCACGGCGGGGCAGGCATCGTTCGCGTCGCCGCACCAGTGCCCGCCGCGGGTCAGCACGAACAGCAGGAACTCGGCGACCGTCTCGCGGAACGCCTCCGCCTCGGGCCCGAAGGCGCGTTCGGCCAACGCGCGGCCGAAGGCGCGGATCCAGGCGGTGTAGATCAGCGGCTCGGGCCGGTCGGCGGCCATGGTGCCGTCCCAGCGCGCGAGCAGCGCGTGCGCGCGTGCGGCCATCCCGCCGGCGGGCTCGCCGCGCAGCATCCGCGGCAACAGGTCGCGCGCGGCCTCGCTCACGATGTCGAGCTGGATCGCGGCGAGGCTCGCCGCGTCATGCGGCGCGTTGTGCGCATCGAGCCGGGCGACGATGCGGCGGTAGCGGAAATCGCCCCACCAGTCGCGCGTGAGCCACACGGGGAAATCGTCCGGCACGATCCGGTTGTTCGCGTTCACCAGCCGATGCGTCGGCGGATCGACGAAGCGCGGCAGGGCCTCGTAGGGCGCGAAGCCGATCCAGTCATGGCTGCCGTCCCAGCCGGGCACCGGGAACGAGCCGTCGCCGGCGCGCCGGATCGGCACGCGCCCGGGCACCAGCATGCCGATCCGGCCCGCGGTGTCGGCGATCATCAGGTTCTGCTGCGGGGCGGCGATCAATCGCGCCGCATCCTCGGCCTCGGCGAAGTCGCGCGCGCGGTTCAGCCGGTGCATCGCCTCCGCGGCCGCATCACCCGGCGCGAGCATCGCCATCGCCACCGCCAGCACGTGGCCCTCCGGCGTGCCCGGAATGGGGTCGAGATCCGAGATCACGGGGCCGTTGCGGGTCTCGCGCACGCGCAGCCGCACCGGCTCGCCGAACCGGACCTCGATGATCTCCTCGCGCGTCTCGAACGGCCGCGGCCCGTCGGGCGTGAGGTAGTGATCCTCGTCAACCAGGCGCTCGATGAACACGTCCTGCGTGTCCGAGTGCGTGGTGGTGAAACCCCAGGCGACGTGACCGTTGTGGCCCAGCATCAGGAACGGCACACCGGGCGCGAAGGCGCCGGCCAGCGTCAGCCCCGGCGCCTCGACCCGCGCGAGATGCCACTGCGTCGGCGTCACCAGCGCGAGATGCGGGTCGTTGGCGAGCAGCGCGTTGCCCGTCACGCTCTCTGGCCCGGTCACGGCCCAGGAGTTGCTGGCGGTCGAGGGCAGCGGCGCGTCCTCGCCGAACACCGGCAGCGCGGCGATCACGCGGTCGATGTGCTCGGACGCCAGGCTTGGGGCCGCCGCAATCGGGCGGTGCGGGCTCGTGTCGTGCGGCCAAAGCTCATCGATGCGCTCGCGCGGCAGCACAGTGGACAGCCTGAGCCGCGCCAGCTCGGTGCGCATATTGCCGGTCAGGAACAGCGCCATCGCCTTGCCCCAGAGCAGCGAGTCGGTCTCGCGCCAGGGTTCGGGGCGGTTGGCGAGCAGCAGGTACTCGGGCGCGGCGCGCATGCCGCGCTGCTCGATCCAGGCGTTCACCCCGCGCGCATAGGCCGCGAGCGCCGCGCGCGTCTCCGCCGGCAGGTCCGCGAGATCCCGCTCGGCCTTCGCCTCCAGCCCGAGCAGGCGCGAGAACCGGTCGAGCCTGAGCCCCTGCGCGCCGATCAGCGCCGAGAGCCGACCGGCGGCGCCGCGCCGCATCACGTCCATCTGGAACAGCCGGTCGCGCGCGTGCAGCCAGCCGAGCGCCGCCCAGGCATCCTCGGCCGAGCCGGCCCGCACCCACGGGATGCCGCGCGCGTCGAGCGTGATCTCGACCGGCGCCGATAGGCCCGGGATCGCCGCGTTGTTCGAACTCGGCGGCAGGGTGACCCGGAACGCGAGCGCGACCGCGACCGCGACCAGGACGAGGAGCAGCACCAGCGCCACCGCAAGGCGCCGGGACCAGCGCAGGGCTGTCCGCATGGCGCGCTCCTATGCCATGCGGCGCGGCGACGGTCGCCCGGAATCACCGCAAGTTCATCCTGTGTGCGCCGGATCACCCCGCCCTCGCCCCGGCTTCGCCATGGTCCGCGCCCACCGTGACCGTCATGCAGGGCCACCGGATGACCACCCTCTGGGCTGCCATGCTCTCCGCCTGGCTGGCGGCGGGCCAGGCCGCGCCGCCGTCCACTGCCGCCGACCGTCCCGAGTCGCCGGGCCCGGCGGGCGAGCGTGCGGCTGCTCCGGCGCCGGAGCGACCGGCCGGGGCCTGACCCCTTGCGCCGCGCCGCGCCGGGGCCAGACTCCGGCGCGCCATGCTGCATCTGATCAAGCTCGCGGTCGGCTGCGCCTCGGTCGACGACCTCGCCGCGTGGCAGGCGCGCCGGGCGAGGACGCATCCGCCGCTCCGCCACCGCACGCGCGCCACGCCCAAGCGCGCCGAGGAGGTCCTCGCCGGCGGCTCGATGTACTGGGTGATCGCCGGCTTCGTGCAGGTGCGCCAGCGCATCGTCAACATCGTCCCGGACACGCTGGAGGACGGCTCACCCTGCTGCGCGCTGCATCTCGATCCTGCGCTCGTGCCGGTCCAGCTCCGCCCGACCAAGCCGTTCCAGGGCTGGCGCTACCTGCCCGCCGCCGATGCGCCGCCCGACCGGCCGCAGGGCATGGCCGAGCCGCAGGAGGGGTTCGAGGCGATGCCGGCCGCCATGCGGCGGGAACTCGCGGAGCTTGGGCTGCTCTGATCGTTTCGGCCCTTGTCCGCCGCGGCACACGGCCCGAAAGTGGCCTCATGACGGTGTCGCTGCGATGACCGCACCGGCCGAGACCGAGACCCTCGGGCTCGTGCGGCTGCTCGCGGCCTGCCGGGACGATGCGGCCGCGCTCGCCGCCGCGCTCGACCAGCTCGGCATCGCGATCTGCCTCTACGACACCGAGGATCGCGTCGTGCTCTGGAACGAGAGCTACCTCGCGTTCTTCCCGGAACAGCGGGAGGCGATCGCACCCGGCACGCCCTATGCCGACACGCTGCGGCGGTTCTTCGGCGTCAACCTGGCCGAGAGCCAGCGTGACCGGCTGGAGCGGCACGTCGAGGCGGCGGTGCAGCGGCACCGCACCCAGACCGCGCCGTTCACGTTTCAGCTCCGCAGCGGCCGCTGGCTGAAGGTCGCCTCGCTGCCGATGCCGGCGGGCGGGCGTGTGCGGCTCTGGCGCGACACCTCCGAGGAACAGCCCGCCACCACGCGCCGCTCGGCCGATCGCGCGCTCGCCTCGCTCGATGTCGGCTATGCCGTGTTCGATGGCGCGGGGCGGTTCGTCACCGCCAACAAGCGTTATCAGGAGCTGTTTCCGGGAATCGGCGATCTCGTCAACGCCACCGCGACCTACCGCGATCACCTCGCCCGGATCGAACGCGACTCCGTGCTGGAGGAGGATCGCGCCCGGCTCGCGCGCGTGGCGGCGCGCCCGCTGCCGACGGCGCTGCCAGTATCGTTGCCGCTGTTGCTGCGCCATGCCGACGGCGGCTGGCTCAGCCTGGAGGAGCGGGTCGGCGAGGATGGCACGCTGGTCGCGATCTGGTCCGATGCGACCCGCCAGGTGGAGGCGGATGCGCGCATCGGCGAGCTCGAACGCCATCTGCGCGACGCGGTCGAGTCGATGCCGCACGCGCTCCTGATGTTCGACCGCGAAGGGCGGCTCGTGCTGCGCAACCGCCGCCTCGCCGCGATCGACCAGGGCCTCGCGCGCGCGCTCGACGCTGCCCCCACGCTCGTCCGCTATGCCGCGTGGCGCGCCGGGTTCGGCGACGTCAGCGGCGAGGATGCCATCCGCGGCGACGAGGAGGTCACCTTGCCCGATCGACGCACGGTGGCGATCGCGCCGTTCACCACCGATGCGGGCGAGATGCTGATCCTGCTCTCCGACATCACGCGCGAGAAGGCGGCCGAGGCGGAGCTCGCGCGGCAGAAGGACCTCGCGCATCAGAACGAGAAGCTCGCCGCGATGGGCAGCCTGCTCGCCGGTGTGGCGCACGAGTTGAACAATCCGCTCTCGGTCGTCGTCGCGCGCGCCATGCTGCTGGAGGAGCAGATCGTCGACCCCCAGGCCGGCACGGGCGTGCGGGTGCTGCGCCAGGCGGCCGAGCGCTGCGCCGGAATCGTGCGCACCTTCCTCGCGATCGCGCGCGCCAAGCCGCGCGAGCGGCGTCCGCTGGCCCTCGGCAAGGTGCTCGCGGCCGTCGCGGATATCCTCGCCTACGGGCTTGGCGCGGACGACATCGCGCTCGAGATCGCGCCGGTGCCGGCGGCGGCCATGGTCGAGGCGGAGGAGGATGCGCTGCACCAGCTCTTCCTCAACCTGCTGGTGAACGCGCAGCACGCGCTGCGCGGTGCGCCGAAGCCGCGCCGCATCGCGGTGACGGTGGCGGTCTCCGGCGGGTCGGTGGAGGTGGTGGTCGCCGACAATGGCCCCGGCGTGCCGGCGGCCATCCGTGGCCGCATCTTCGAGCCCTATTTCACCACCAAGCAGCAGGGCGAGGGCACCGGGATCGGGCTGTCGGTCTGCCACGCGATCGTCTCGTCGCATGGCGGGACGATCGCGGTCGACGACGCGCCGGGGGGCGGGGCGCGCTTCACCGTGCGGCTGCCCCAGGCCGCGGAGGCGGTTCAGACGGAGGCGCCTCGGCCTGGCGCGCCGGCGTCGGTGCGCGGCCGCGTGCTGGTCGTCGATGACGAGCGCGACATCACCGACGTGCTCATGGAGATCCTCACGCGTCAGGGACTGGAGGTGACGGTCGCGCGCGACGGCATGGAAGGGCTGCTGCGGCTCGAGGAGGGGCCGTGCGACCTGGTGATCACCGATCTGCGCATGCCGGGGATGGACGGCGCGGGGCTGCTCGCGCGCCTCGCCGAGCGGCCGCCGGCGCTGCGGCCGCCCGTGATCGTGCTCACCGGTGACGTGCTGTCCTGGAGCCGCGCGCGGCCCGCCTTCGATCCGCCGCCGCTGGTGATCGAGAAGCCGTTCGATCCCGCCGCGCTCAGCCAGGCGGTGCGCGAGGCGCTGGCGCGACGCGCCTGAGCCCTATTCGGCCAGCTGACCGCGCAGGAACGCCACCGTGCGCCGCCACGCGAGCGCGGCCGCCTCGGCGTTGTAGCGCGCGGCCGAGGTGTCGTTGTTGAAGGCGTGCTGCGTGCCCGGATAGGTGTGCGCCTCGAAGCGCTTGCCGGCGGCGCGCAGCGCGGCGGTGTAGGCCTCGATCCCTGCATTCACCCCCGCATCGTGTTCGGCGTAGTGCAGCAGCAGCGCGGCGCGGATCGCCGTGACCTGCTCGGCCGGGATCTGCCGGCCGTAATAGGCGACACCGGCGGCGAGATCGGGGGCCGCGGCGGCGAGCGCGTTCACCATCAACCCGCCCCAGCAGAACCCGATCGCGCCGACGCGGCCGTTGCCGTTCGGATGCGCCGCCAGGAACGGGATCGCGCTCGCGAGCCGCGCCACGGTCTGCGCGCGGTCGAGCCGGCCGATCATGGTGCGGGCGAGATCCTCGTCCGAAGGCGTGCCGCCGTCGCGGCTCAGCATGTCCACGCCTAAGGCGAGGAACCCCTCCAGCGCCATGCGCCGTGTGACGTCCTCGATATGCGGGTTGAGGCCGCGGTTCTCGTGGATGACGATCACCGCGGGCAGCCGTCCGGACTCGCGCGGACGGGCGAGATAGCCGGCGAGCTCGCCGTCCGGGCCGGCCCAGGTGACGCGGCCCGTCGTTAGCCGGGGATCGTCGGGCGGCACGATCGCCGCCTTGGTCGGGTCGGCCGCCAGCAGCGGCAGCAGCGCGGCCGCCGCCGGCGCCCCGCCGGCGAGTGTGGCCAGCCGGTCGAGGAAGGTGCGTCGGTCCATGCCCCCGTGGGTGAACCGGTCGTAGAGGTCGATGATCGGCTGCGGGATGGTCATGGCGTCGCTCCGCGATTTGGGCCGCGCGCGGCCGGGGCGTAGACTGCGCCCCGACAGGATAGCCGATGGAGACGCCCCATGTTCGACCTCGACCGCTTCATCGAGGAGTGTCGCGCCGCCGTGACACAGGGTCAGCCCGCCGTGCGCGAGCTAGTGGCGCGCGCGGTCGCCGAGCCTGGCGCGGTGCTGCGCGCGCTCGGCGAGCCCACCCGCGCGGGGCTGAACACGCTCTACCGCTCGGACGAGCTGACGATCCTCAACCTCGTCTGGGGGCCGCACATGACCTTGATGCCGCACAATCACGGCATGTGGGCGGTGATCGGGCTCTATACGGGCCGCGAGGACAACATCTTCTGGCGCCGCATCGACGAGCCAGGATTGCCGTCCCGAATCGAGGCGGCCGGGGCGAAGGCGCTCTCGGCCGGCGAGGCCGCGCCGCTCGGCAAGGACATCATCCACAGCGTCACCAACCCGATCCCGCGGCTGACCGGGGCGCTGCATGTCTATGGCGGGGATTTCTTCCGCCCCGGCCGCAGCGAGTGGGACCCCGAGACGCTGCGCGAAGGCCCCTACGACGCCGAGCGCACCAAGGCGATGTTCGAGGCGGCGAACCGAGCCTAGCGCGTGTAGCGGGAGAGGGCCTCGCGCATCGAGTCCGGCACGGGCGTCGATTTGCCGGTCGCCTTCACGACATAGGCGTGCACGAAATGTCCTTCGGCCGAGGCGCGATCCTCGTCGTTGCGGAAGATGCCGAGCTCGTAGCGCACGGAGGTGGTGCCGATGCGCGCCACGCGCAGCCCGCCGGTGATCAGGTCGGGGAAGGCGGTCGGCGCGAAGTAGCGGCACTGCGTCTCGACCACGAAGCCGACAATCTCGCTCTCGAGCGGATTGACGCGGAGCGTGTCGATCAGGAAGCGCGCCACGGTGGTATCGAACCAGGAATAGTACACCACGTTGTTGACATGCGCGAACACGTCATTGTCCATCCAGCGCGTCGGGATGGTCAGGAACCAGCGGTAATCGGCGCGGCTGCCGATCGACTTCGTCATCGCTCACCTCCATGAACGGGGCGGAGCCTCGCCGCAGTGCGCCCGGACCGCAAGAGTGGCGCGACGCGCTGCCCGCGCGGGCGGTGGAGCTCGCGCGCGACTGGCGGCTCACGCTGGGGGCGGTGCTGCCGGGATCGACCCAGGGGCTTGTGCATGCGGCGAGGCTTGCCGACGGCACGGAGGCGGTGCTCAAGCTGGAGAAGCCGGGGCAGGGGGTGGAGGCGCAGGCCGCTGCGCTGGCGGCATGGAACGGTGAGGGCGCGGCGCGGCTGCTGCGCTTCGAGGCTGCGCGCGGGGCATTGCTGGTGGAGCGGCTCGCGCCGGGCACGCCTCTGACGGCGCTCTGCGCGGACGGCCGCGACGACGCGGCGACCGAGATACTCGCCGGGCTGATGCTGCGGCTGCATCGCCCCGCGGCGGCGGATGCGGTGTTCGCGAACGCGCATGGCTGGATCCGTGCGATCGAGGCCTGCCGCGATCCGCGTCTCGATGTTGCGTTACGTAACCGCGCGCTGGGGCTGTATCGCGACCTCAACGCTTCAGCGCGGGCATCGATGCTGCTGCACGGCGACCTGCACCATCTCAACGTGCTGCGCCACGGCGACGATTGGCGCTCGATCGACCCGTTCGGCGCGACCGGCGAGCCGGCCTTCGACGCGGGCACGCTGCTCACCAATCCCGTCTCGTGGCTGCCCCATCAGCGCGATCTCCGTGCGATCCAGGAGCGGCGAGTCGCGCTGCTGGCGGAACGGCTCGGCGAGGAGCGCGTGCGCATCGCCGCGTGGGGGGTCGTCGTGGGCGTGCTCAAGATGGCCTGGGACCTCGAGGATGGCACGGGTGACGGACGTCAGTGGCGCGCCGCGACCGACGTGCTCGCGGGGATGACGCGCTGAACGAAGGAGGCGATCATGCGGTCGGCCCAGGTGCCATCGCGATCGCGGTCGTGGAAGCCCACATGCCCACCGCCCGGCGCGATCAGCGGAGTGACGCGCCGGTTCACGCGCCAGTCGATCGCGCGATAGGTCTCGGCGGGGACCCAGGGGTCGTCGACAGCCGCGACGCACAGCGTCGCCACGCCGATGCCGTCGAGATGCTGCGGCAGGCTCGCGCGCGCATAGTAGTCGTCGGCGCCGGCGAAGCCGCCGAGCGGCGCGACATAGCCGTCGTCGAAGTCGTACACGCTGCGTGCCGACCGCGCCGCAGCAAGCGGCCTCGCCGGCAGATGCGGCGCGAGCGCCTCGGCCTCGCGCTTCATCTGACCGAGCAGCCAGCGATGATAGAGGAGGTTGCGCGGCGCCATGATCCGGCGCGCCACTGCGGCGAGCAGCACCGGCGCACAGATGGTGGCCGCGGCGTGGATCGGCAGGGCCCGCGCCTCGTCACGGGCGAGCGCGTTGAGAAGCTGCGTGCCGCCGAGCGACACGCCGATGCCCACAAGGCCGGGGCGAAGGACCTCATCGGGCAGGGCGCGCAGCGCGTGCACGATGTCCATGCCGGCGGCGGCATTGTAGGGGCGCGTGCTGCGCGCGAGCGATGGCGCCGATCCGCGCAGATTGAGCCGCAGCACACCATGGCCGCGCGCGCGCCAGAACACGGCGGAGCGACGCATGTACTGGCTGTCCTCACTGCCCGTCAGCCCATGGATCAGCACCACGGTTGGCCATGTGCCGTCGCTCGCGTGCCACGCGGCGGCGAGCGCATCGCCGTCCGGCAGGTCGAGCCAGAGCCGCGCGAACGGACCGGGATCGGGCGCGTCGCGACGGATGGTGTTGCGGATGGTCTGCAGGTCGCCCGTAAGCCAGGGCGGGCGCGGCCGGAACGGGGCGGGCTCGTCGACGGTCATGCCCGTCAGGTGAGGTCGAGCGCCTTCAGGTCCAGGATGAAGGGCAGATCGGTGTCGGCCGGCGTGACGCCGTTCTGCGTGATCAGGCAGTGCGCCTGACCACGATGATGCGTCTGGTGGTTGAACACATGCACCAGCAGAATCCAGCGCTTCTCGCGCCGTTCGCGCTGTGTGGCGCCGCTGAACCAGGTGAGCTCGCCGGCGAGCCAGTCGGGCGTGATCCCCGCCGCCCAGGCCTCGATCCGTTCGTCCGCGGCGAAGCGCGCCGCGCGCAGTTCGTCGAAATCACCGATCAGCGACGTGCTGCCCGGAATGCCGCCGGAGGGGCGATCCCAGCCGGCGAGGCGGCTCATCCACATCCGGTCGGCCCAGAGCAGATGGTTCAGCGTGCCGTGCAGCGAGCCGAAGAAGGCACCGCCGTCACGCTTGCGCGCCTCGTCCGGGATCTCTGCCGCGGCGGCGTAGATGCGCCGGTTCATCTCGCTGTTGTAGGCCGCCATGAGGCGGCACCAGACGGGTGTGATCATGCCGGCTCCGTGAGGAAGTCCGTAACCAGCCCGATCTGCACCGCATCCAGCAGTGCGGGGGCGTGGCCGCACCCAGGGACCGTCTGGACCCGCACGCCGGGCTTTGCGGCCATGCGCGCGGCCGTCTCGGGCAGCAGCAGGTCGGACGCCTCGCCGCGCAGCACCAGCGTCGGCGCCGCGATGCGCTCCCAGACCGGCCAGAACTCAATGTCCTGCGGCGCCGTGCGGAACGGCTCGGCGATCGCCGGATCGTAGTGCAGGCGGAACCCGCCGCCAGCCAGCGGCCGCACCGAGGTCTCGGTCAGGTGCCGCCATTGCGCGTCCGTCAACGCGCCGAACGGCGCATAGGCCTTGCGCGTGTGCGCCTCCGCCGCGGCGAGATCGGGGAAGCTCCAGACGCGACCCAGATACTCGCCGATGCGCGCGAGCGCTGCCGCCGGAATGGACGGGCCGACATCGTTGATCACCAGCCGGCGGATCGGGGCGTTCGGCATCGCCGCGACGATCATGCCGATGATCCCGCCCATCGAGGTGCCGACCCAGTCGATCCGCCGGTCGCCGAACGTCGCCAGCAGATGCGCGCAGGCGCCGGCATAGATGTCGTTACGATAAAGCGACGGGTCGGGCAGGCCGTCCGACGCGCCGCGCCCCGGCATGTCGGGGCAGAGCACGCGCCGGCCGCGCTCGGCCAGTGCGGCGGCGAGGAAGTCGAAGTCGCGGCCCGTGCGCGTCAGCCCGTGCACACAGACGACCGGCGCGCCGTCCGCCGGTCCCCATTCGGTCCAGGCGAGCCGGTGGAATCCGACCGGCGAGAGCCAGCGCAGGCGGCCCTCGCGCGGGCTCACACCACGCCCTTCTCGCGCAGCGCCGCGATCGCGGCCCCATCGAGCCCGAGCGCGCGGCCGAGCACCTCGTCGGTGTGCGCGCCGAGCAGCGGCGGGGCGATGCGGTAGTCGGGCGGGGTCTCGGACAGTTTCACCGGGTTGGCGATCAGCTTCACCGGACCGCCGGCGGCCGCGTGCGGCATTTCGATCACCATGCCGCGCGCCTTCACGTGCGGATCGGCGAACACCTCGGAGAGCTTGTTGATCGGGCCGCAACCGATCTTCAGCTCTTCCAGTCTGGCGATCCACTCGTTGGTGGTGCGCGACTTCATCACCGGCGTGAGTGTGTCGGTGACCAGCGCGCGGTTCTCGACGCGCTTGGCGTTGGTGGCGAAACGCTCATCGGCGAGCAGGTGCTCGAGCCCGAACGCCTTGCAGAACCGCTCGAAAGTGGCGTCGTTGCCGACGCTCAGGACGATCGCGCCGTCGGCCGTGGCGAACACTTGGTAGGGCACGATGTTCGGGTGCTGGTTGCCGAGCCGCGGCGGGTTCTCGCCCGTCGCGAGGTAGTTCATGCCCTGGTTGGCGAGCCAGGCGACGTGCGTGTCCAGCATGCCGATGTCGATGTGCTGGCCCTGCCCGGTCGCCTCCTTGTGGCGCAGGGCCGCGAGAATCCCGATCGTGCCGTAGAGCCCGGCGAACAGGTCGGCGACCGGAATGCCGACCTTCTGCGGCAGCCCGTCGGGTTCGCCGGTGAGGCTCATGACGCCGCCCATGGCCTGGATCAGCGAGTCGTAGCCCGGCCGCGGCGCGTAGGGGCCGGTCTGGCCGAAGCCGGTGATCGAGCAGTAGATCAGCCCGGGGAACGCCTCCTTCAGCGAGGCGTAGTCGAGCCCGTATTTCGCGAGCCCGCCGGGCTTGAAGTTCTCCACCAGGATGTCGCACTGGGCGATGAGCTTGCGCGCGATCTCCTGGCCCTCGGGGCGCGCGATGTCGAGCGTGACCGAGAACTTGTTGCGGTTCACGCCGGCGAAATAGGCGCTCTCCTTGGTGGGCTGGCCGTCACGCCCCGGCAGGAAGGGGGGCGCGAAGCCGCGCGTGTCGTCGCCGCGCGAGGGGTGCTCGATCTTGATCACCTCTGCCCCCAGGTCGCCCAGCATCTGCGTGCAGGTGGGCCCTGCCAGCACGCGGGTGAGGTCGAACACGCGCAGGCCCTTGAGGGGTCCGGAAGGTTCTGCGGTCATCATGACATCCTGTGCACCGCCGCCAGGCTCTGGCAGCATCGGTCCTCGATCAGGCCTCGGGGTATCGGAGGCGGGCCCGGCGGGCAAGAGGAGGGGGAGATGATCATCCAGGCCGTGAAGCCGCATGTCGCGCGCCGCCTCGCCCCCGCCATGCGCGATCCGCAGCGCAAGCTGGTGGTGGACGCCGCGCTCGCCCCCGCGCTCGGGCTGACGCCGGCGCCGGCCGACAAGGAGCACGATGCGTTCGTCAAGGCCGCGCGCGGCTTCGCCATGTCGCAGCTTGGCGTGCCGTCGCCGCTGACGCTGAAGCTCGCCCCGGGCCTCGCCAGCGCCGCCCTCCCGCGTGGCGCGGACGACATGTCGCTGCGCTTCGCCCTCGGCCGGATGGAGGATGCGCTGAAGGAGGAGCTGGGGCCCGGTGTGTTCTCCGGCCTCTCCTTCGTGCTGGCCGCGCGCGAGAACGTGCCGAAGCTGCTGGACCCGTCGAAGCCTGTGTTCGACCGCACGCTCGCCGGCGCCAAGGTGGTCAGCAGCACAGCCAAGGCGCTCGAACAGGTCTGGCCGCAGATCAGGCCCTGGCGCGAGGTGCTGGGGGTGGTGGTGACCGTGGCCGAGGGCGGCCGCGTCGCCTATCTGGGCTACCAGGCCTACGCGGCACGGACGCCAGGCTGACGTCTCGGCGCGGTGTCGCAGGACCGTCGTTTGACGCGCGGTGGCCGCGGGGCTCTGCTGCGCGGAGACGAAGACGGAGGGAACCGCCCATGCTCGCACGCCGCCACCTGTTCGCCGGGCTCGCGCTGGCGCCGACGCCACTCATGGCCCAGCCGGCGGGACGCGCGCTGACGCTCGTCGTGCCGTTCGCGCCGGGCGGCAGCACCGATGTCGGCGCGCGGCTGATCGCGCCGCGGCTCGCGCACCATCTCGGCCAGAGCGTGGTGGTGGAGAACCGCCCCGGCGCCGGTGGCGCCACTGCGGCAGATCAAGTGCGCCGCGCGACCCCCGACGGATCGACGCTGCTGATCGCGGTCGCCTCCACCCACGGGGTGAACCCGGCCGTGTTCCCCGACCTGCCCTACGACGCCGAGCGCGACTTCGCCGCGGTCGCGCTGCTGGGCGTGACGGGCTTCGTGCTGGTGGTGCGCGCCGATGCCGGCTTCGCCGACATGACCGCGCTGGTGGCGAAGCTCCGTGGCGAGCCGGGCAAGCACAACTACGCCTCGGCGGGCGTGGGCTCGATGCCGCATCTTGCCGGCGAGTGGTTCCGCACCGCGCTCGGGCTTCAGGTCGAGCACGTGCCCTATCGCGGCGGCGGGCCGGCCATGGTCGCGCTGATGGGCGGCGAGGTGACCTACATGATCGAGTCCATCCCGACGGTCGCGGGCGCCATCGCCGACGGGCGGCTGAAGGCGCTCGCCCGCGCCTCCGCCCGCGCCTCGGGGCCGGTGGCTGAGCTTCCGCCGCTCGCTGATCTCGTGCCCGGCTTCGATGCCGAGACCTGGATCCTCGCCGCCGCCCCGGCCGGCACGCCCGCGCCCGTGCTCGCGCGGCTGAACGCCGCCTTCAACGCCGCGCTCGCCGAGCCCGAGCTCGCCGAGCGGCTGCGCGCGATCGGCACCGAGCCGGTGACGGATTCGACGCCCGAGAGCGCCGCGCGGCACATCAGCACCGAGATCGCGCGCTGGCGCCGCGTGGTCGCCGAGACCGGGGTGACGATCGAGCGGCGCTGAACCGGGCGGAGGTTCCCAAGCCCGGCCGCCGGGTCTATTCCTCGGGGCGACAGCCGGTCCATCGACCGAGGAGACGCCCCATGCCCGACACCGCCATTCCCGGCCGCACGCCGTCCGCGCCCACGCTCGACGAGAAGGCGCTCGCCCGCGCGCTCTCGGGCCACCACTTCATCGGCGGCCGCTTCGTGCCGGCCGCCTCGGGCAACACCTTCCCGATCGTCAACCCCGCCACCGGCGAGCAGGTGGCCGAGGCCGCGCTCGGCGATGCGGCGGACGTGGCGACTGCGGTCGAGGTCGCGGCCAAGGCGCAGAAGGAGTGGGCGCGCGTGCCCGCCCGCAAGCGCGGCGCGCTGGTGGGCGAATGCGCGCGCGTCCTGACAGAGCATGTCGAGGAGCTCGGCCGGCTGATCGCGCTCGAGACCGGCAAGGCGCTGCGCACCGAGAGCCGGGTCGAGGCGAACGTGGTCGCCGACATCTTCGCCTTCTATGGCGGCCTCGGCTCCGAGCTGAAGGGCGAGACCGTGCCCTTCCACCCCGACGTGCTGAGTGTGACCGTGCGCGAGCCGCTCGGCGTGGTCGGCGCGATCATTCCCTGGAACGTGCCGATGCTGCTGATGGCGCTGAAGGTTGCGCCCGCGCTGGTGGCCGGCAACGCGGTGGTGGTGAAGTCGGCCGAGGAGGCGCCGCTCGCGGTGCTGCGCATCTGCGAGATCCTGAACCGCGTGCTGCCGCCGGGGCTGTTCAACATCCTCTCGGGCTTCGGGCCCGAGTGCGGCGCGCCGCTGGTGGAGCACCCGAAGGTGCGCAAGGTGACCTTCACCGGCTCGGTGGAGGTGGGGCGGATCGTCGGCCAGGCGGCGGCGAGGAAGATCGTGCCGGTGACGCTGGAGCTCGGCGGCAAGAGCCCGATGATCGTGTTCGACGATGCCGATCTGGAAACGACCGTTACGGGCGCCATCACCTCGATGCGCTTCACCCGCCAGGGGCAGAGCTGCACCGCGGCGTCGCGCATCTACGTGCACGAGACGATCTTCGACGCCTTCGCCGAGAGGCTCGCGGCCAAGGTGGACGCGATGGTGATGGGCGATCCGCTGGACGAGAAGACCGACATCGGCACGATCATCAGCCAGGGCCAGTTCGAGAAGGTGCAGGGCTTCATCGAGGAGGGGAAGGCGACCAAGGGCGCGGTCGCGCGCGCGTGCTCGCGCATGCCCACCGACCCGGCGCTGAAGAAGGGGCTGTTCATCCAGCCGCACATCTTCTCGGGGCTGACGCGCGAGAGCCGGCTGGTGCGCGAGGAGATCTTCGGCCCCGTCACGGTGCTGTTCCCGTTCAACGACTGGCAGGCGGTGCTGGCGGAGGCGAATGACAGCGAGTACGGGCTGGCCGCGAGCGTCTGGACCAACAATCTGCGCGTCGGGCTGCGCATGGCGCACGCGCTGGAGGCTGGGCTGGTGCAGATCAACCAGAACCTGGTGGTGCAGGCGAACCTGAGCTACGGCGGGATCAAGAGCTCGGGCCTCGGCAAGGAGGCGTCGCTGGAGGCGATGCTGGAGCACTTCATGCACAAGAAGACGATCATGGTGAATATGGGGTGAGCGAACGTCGATCCGGTCGCTACCTCCTTCGACGGCGCGAGCACGGATGGTTCCATGGTGTCACCGGGCGGTTCCGAGAGCTGCCAGTTGAGCTGCGAAAAGGTGGCCTACTGGTACCTGCGTCTCAACGGATTCCTTCAGATCGAGAACTTCTACATCCATCCGGTTCGGCGCGGCGCCGCACGTACAGACGCTGACCTTTTGGCCGTCCGTTTTCCCTACCGAAAGGAACGCCTCTACGACACGCCGGATGACATCATGCAAGACGACAGTGGCGGCCTGTCCCTGTCCAGTGATCGGATCGACGTGGTCATTGCCGAGGTCAAGAGGAGCCGATGTGCGCTGAACGGGCCGTGGACGAACCCCTCCGGCGAGAACGTCCACCGTGTTCTTGCTGCCATCGGGTGCTTGCCCCCCGCAAAGATTCGGTGTGCAGCGAAGCAGATCTATGAAACCGGCCTTTATGATGACGGCAACAGACTCCGGATTCGGCTGATTGCGATCGGCAATCACATTGATGATTTGCTGCAACAAAAATATCCCCGTGTAACGCAGATCGTTTGGGAGCACCTCCTTCGATTCGTTTTCGATCGATTCCAGAAGTATCGTAACCAAAAAACCCAGACCGACCATTGGGACAACGTCGGTAAGCAACTGAAGGAGAGAGCCACCCGACCGCACAGGACCTGTGATGCCTTTGTGAAAGACGTGACTCAGGCCATGGGTCTTCTAGCGCGATGAGCACAAGCCTGTTCGACGACGACATCTCCGGTCTCGAGGTCGCTCCTGGACGGTACTATGGGCCTGGTTCGGGCCGGGACCTGCCCATCGCGTTCCGTCTTTTCGGCGACCGTGTCGACCGGTTTACGTTCTGTGATGTGAACTATCACAAGCACCGCACGAGCGCATGCGGAGGCGTCCCCGCGGAATGGACCCTCATTTCGCGGGTGACGGGACGGGATGACAGGCAGCCGGAGAAGCGGACGTGGTACACGGCAGATCCAATCCAACCGTTCTCGGCCATCGAAATCTGGCGCAGGCGCGATGGGTCGGAGGTCATGGTCGAGCTTCGGCGCGATCTGGCCCAGGACGTGCTGGAGCAGCAGTTCGCGCCCAAGTCGATCTCCGCATTCCTTCACATCAACGACGGCGGTTCCGAGGGTGGGTCCAACCTCGTTTTCCTGGGATCTGACGACGGCCATGCCGGACACCGCGACAGCGGCGAGCGGCTCCTGCCGATGTTGGCGACGCGGCTCTGTCACGGCGCTGTCGTAGTCACGGATGGCAGGATGGCTGATCCTGAGTTCCGGATCGGCCGGCCTTTCGAGCGGGCCGGCAAGCGGTGGGAGTTTATTGGACACATCCGGAACAGTCGCTAGCGCCGTCCGCTCGGCCTTTGGCGCGCGCTTGATCTTGGCGACCCGCCTCGTTGAAGAGCGGCGATCTCGTTAGCGTCGTCAATGCTTCGTGCGCCGTTGGGGCTCGTACCACCGATGAGCTCAGGCTCGATCCACGCACCGGATGACGCACCGCCTCGGCTGCGCGCACCACGGCGAAGACCCACTCCAGCTTGCCGGATGAGGCTCCGGCGCACAAAGCCGGCCGGCTGCTGTACCACCTATCGCGTCGGGACCGCGGTCTGGCTCTCACAGCATCGCGTCCCGCTTGGTACCCATTTCCATCCCCCGCTCACGCGACAATGAGGAAACCTCCGCGCTCCTCGCCGGTTGGCACCGTATGGCCCATCAGCTTCGCAAGGAGGACCATCCCATGGCACGTGCCCACACGACGCTGCGCTACGCCGCGGCGACCCTGCTCACGGTCGCGGGCGGCGTCGGCCTCGCCCACGCCCAGGGAACGCCCGGCTCCACCACATCCTCGGTCACCGCCCCGTCGGACCAGCAGCTGGAGACCACCTATCTCGTCAGCCGGCTGCATGGCGCTGACGTGTACAACCTGGGCGAGGGGCGGAAGATCGCCGATGTCGAGGACATCGTCGTGTCCGAGCGCGGGCAGATCGTCGCGCTGATCCTTTCCCATGGCAGCGCCGGCGCGGGCGAGCGGCACATCGCCGTGAACCCGGCCTATTTCCGGCTCCGGCCGATGTCGCCCACCGAGGTCCGGGTCGAGACGAACCTGACCGCGGAACAGCTCCGCAGCGTGCCGCCGTTCGACTACCCGCGCCGCCAGCGCTGACGCGACGCGGGCCGGACGCGATCCGGCCCGCCCACCGCCTCCCGCCCCGCTGCCCGACCGCGGCAGCGGGGCAACGCCCGCGCCTCAGAAGAACGTGTTGTTCACAGCCGGGAAGGCCGTGATGATCGGCTTGTCTCCCTCGCCCGCACCGCGCGCACCGATCCAGATCTTCTGATCCCTCCCGTTGGGCGCGCGGATCGTTGCCAGCCCAGCCCAGCTCAGCCCGTACTTGTCCTTCAGACCCTTGTAGATGCTGGAGGACGGGCCGGTGCCGAAGGTCTTCCAGTCGCGCCACGCCAAGGTCACCGCCGTTCGCACCTGGTCGATCGACCAGGTGTCGGGGAAGAACGTGCCCGTCTTGGTCGCGCTGCCGATCGTCACGTCGGCCTTGTAGACGTTCGGGCAGCGCCGATCGGTCTCGACGTTTGCCTTCACGGGGTTCTTTCCCTGGGCGATCATCTGACTCAGGCAGTGCAGCCCGTTGATCTGCGTGCCGTGCGAATTGCCCTTCATCACGTGGTCGTTGAAGGTGCCATCGAAGTTGGGATTGCCGGTCTCGACCTTGTCCTGGGTCGGCAGGTTCTTCTTCTCAGGCATCGCGCCGCCCCCTCCACCTGCCGCTCATCGCGCGGACGGTCATCCGTTGTTGTCGCACTGGTGCAGCATGTTCACCGGCACCTTGAACTCCTTCTCGCCGTTCTTCATGCCCACCCACTCGCGCGGGCCCTGCCAGTAGAAATCCCACCCGGCGTTGTTCCTGATCCCGAACACGGTGGCGTAGCAGGTGGCGATCGGCTTGTAGCTCGCCTTCGTCAGCTTCACGTCCGTCCCCATGCCGAACTCGGCGGCGATGTCGTTGTTCATCGTTGCCTGGTCGATCGCCGCGCCGGGATCGACGCCGCCGACCGTGCGGTTGAAATGCCCCACCTTCGGGTTCTGCCCGGGCCCGGCGGCGAAGGAACAGCCGTTCACCGTGTCGGTGAAGAAGAAATCCGCGCCCGGTGGGAACAACGCGGGGTCGAGCCGCATGGTGCGGAACGCGTTCGAGAAGAACGGCAGGTAGTAGGCCTGGAACCGGTGCGCGTATCTGTGCGCCGTCCCCGTCGCCTCCTTCACCCGGTACACCTGTCGCGTGCCGCCGCCCGTCACCTGCGCGGTGCGCGAGGGGTCGCGGTCGATGTTGCAGGTCACCAGCGCGCCCTGGTCGTACTTCAGGATGTAGCCGCGATCGGCGGCGCTGGTGTCCGTTCCGCCGGTCTGGATGTCGATGATCAGCAGGTTGTTGCGCATCCACCCCACGGGGTTGGCGAGGAAGTCCTTGTTGGCGCCGCCGGACATGCTGGTCCTCCAGGCTCGAGCAGGGGGGCCGCGGGGCACCGCCGGGCGCCCGTCGCGCAGGCGGAACTGTCCGCCGGCCTACCGGCTGGGTCAAGCGCCGGGTGGGAAACGACCCGCGCCTGCAACCTGCGGCGAGAGGCGCGACGGTCAGCGCAGCGACAGCACAACGCTCACGGGCCGGTGGTCCGACGCCACGTCCTTCCCGAACGCGGCCTCGGTCTCCTCATGCGCGAGATGTTCGACCAGACCGGCGCCGGTGTGCACGCGCAGGGGGCTCGTCCCACCACCGGCCAGCGCCTGGGTGAACAGGATGTGGTCGAGCAGGATGTTGGGGTCGCGCTCGGGGTCGATCACGTCGCGGAACCGCACCGTCCAGCGCAGATGCTGCGGGCGGTCGAACAGCGCGTGGTTCAGGAACTGCTGCGCGAAGAACACGTCGCCTTGCAGGTTCGAGATCAGGTCATGCAGCAGGTACTCGCGCTCCATCAGCTCCTTGCCGGGGCCGTCGTTCAGGTCGCCCAGCACCAGGATCGAGGGATCGGCGGTCTGGCTGAAGCGGTGGTCGATATAGGCGCGCACGTTCTGCGCCTCCGAACTGAGCTTCACCCGCGCGGCATGGGCATCGGCGAGCCAGGCCGCGATCTTCGGCTCCTTGGCGTAGTCGTCGAAGCTCTCGTCGGCGCGGCGCATGCGCGGCGTGAAGCTGGTGAACTTGCTCTTGAGATGGGCGCCGATGATCTCCACCCGCACCCCGGCGATCGTCAGCAGCAGCGTCTGCGGGTGGCGGTAGAAGCTGTGCGGGCTGCGCTCGGCCACAGGCACGTCCGGCACACCGCCGACGGTGCGGAGCCGCGGGATCGAGACCGACCAGGTGCCATCGGGGCGGATCGAGGGCGAGCCGCGCGCGGCGAAGTCGCGCCAGACCGTGATGTCGAGCAGCGCGGGTTGCAGCCGGTCGGCCAGCTCCTTGCGGATCAGGAACCACTGCCACTGATCGCCCTTGGTGGCGTAGGAGCCGCCGTCGCGCCGCACGACGTCGTAGGCCGGCAGCTCGGCGCTGACCCAGGAAGCGATCGCCGCCTCACCGGCCGGCGCCTCGCACAGGAACAGGATGTCGGGGGCTATCCGGCCGATCTCGTCGCGCACCGCATCGGCCTGGCGGCGCGCCTTCGCGAGCGTGGGCAGCCGCCGCTGCGCGCGCATCTTGCCGGGCTCGTAGCGGCCCTCCAGCACGCCCCAGCTGTGGTCGAACCAGGCGATGTTCCAGGTGGTGAGCTTCATCGTCCCTGCCCCCGACCGACGCTGCCCGGGCGAGACCGGGATGGGGGCATGATACCGTTTTCCGGTCGCACCGAACAGAGCCGCGATCACCCGAGGCGTTCGAGCCGCGTCACCCGGGGAGGGTTCTGCTCCGACAGCAGCACCACGCCCTCGCCCAGCGCCATGCCGTGCGCGCCGTTCAGCACCGGCCGACAGCGCCCGAGCAGCGCGCCATCGCCCGAGAGCAGCGAGAGCCGTGGCACCTGGTCGGTGACCCAGACCTGCCCCGCGCGGTCCACGCTCACGCTCATCGGCTTGTGGTGGTCGCCCCAGGAGGCGAGCCAGGCGCCGTTGGCGGTGAACACCTGAACGCGGTTGTTCTCGCGGTCCGCCACCGCGACGCGCCGGTCGGGCAGCACGGCGACACTATGCGGGGTGGTGAACTCGCCTGGGCCGGCGCCCGGCCGTCCCCAGCTCGCGAGCAGTTTCCCGTCCGCATCGAACCGGTGCACCAGCGAGTTGCCGTAGCCGTCCGCCACGTAGATCGAACCGTCTGGCCCGAAGGCCACGTCGCAGGGCGCGTTGAACGGTGCGCCGGGCACGCCGCGCGTGCCGAGCCCGCCGATGCGCCGACCGTCCATGGCGAACACCACGATCTCGTGCATGTCGCGGTCCACCACGAACACGCGCCCATCGGGCGCGACGGCGAGGAAATGCGCATCCAGCACCTCTTCGCCCCAGGCGGCGAGCCGCCTGCCTTCCGGCGAGAGCACGATCACCGAAGGCCAGACGGGATCGATCGTGGGATCGCGCCGCAGCAGCACCAGCACGCGTCCGTCCGGCGCCACC
Source organism: Elioraea tepidiphila DSM 17972 (assembly GCF_000378465.1). Classification (GTDB taxonomy): domain Bacteria; phylum Pseudomonadota; class Alphaproteobacteria; order Acetobacterales; family Acetobacteraceae; genus Elioraea; species Elioraea tepidiphila. The sequence goes on along the minus strand of NZ_KB899914.1, from coordinate 130,126 downwards.
GCCACGTCCGAGGGCACGCCCTGGCCCACCGGCACCTCGCCCCAGGGCCGCACCACCCGGTAGGTCGCCTCGCCCAGTGCCACGGTCAGCATCCGGTTCCTCCTCTGTCGCGCCCGAGCCTCCTGCGCCGGGGCCGATCCGGCAAGCGCGGGAAAGAACCGGAAAGATTCGGCGATGGCCGCGGCAAGCGGCGCGCGGCAGGCTCCGCGCCATCCGCAGAGGAGACCGCCATGACCGTCCAGCAGACCATCCGGACCCAGCTCCCCCACGTGACCACGCCGCCCTCGCCCGCGCCGATCCTCGAACTCGGCATGGCGTTCTGGGGTTCGAAGGCGCTGCTGAGCGCGGTGGAACTCGGTGTATTCACCGTGCTCGGGCAGGGGCCTCGGACCGGGCGCGACCTTGAGGCGGCGCTCGGCCTCGCCCCGCGCGCCACCTTCGACTTCCTCGACACGCTGGTGTCGCTCGGCATGCTCGCGCGCGACGGTGCGGGCGAGGCGGCGCGCTACGGCAACACCGAGGCGACCGCGCTGTACCTTGATCGCAACAGCCCGGGCTATGTCGGCGGCATCCTGGAGATGGCGAACGCGCGTCTCTATCGCTTCTGGGGCGATCTGACGGAGGCGTTGAAGACGGGCCGGCCGCAGAACGAGATCAAGCATTCCGGGCGGCCGATGTTCGACGAGCTTTACGCCGATCCCGCGCGGCTCGAACAGTTCATGGCCGCGATGGAGGGCATCTCGCGCGGCAACTTCATCGCCTTCGCCGAGCGCTTCGACTTCTCCCCGTACCGGACGCTGGTGGACATCGGCGGTGCCAACGGACTGCTCTCCTCGATCGTCGCCGCGCACCATCCGCACATCACCGCGCGCTCCTGCGACCTGCCGGTGGTGCGCCCGATCGCCGAGCGCCGCATCGCTGCGCGCGGGCTCGCGGATCGCGTGACAGCCGAGGTGGTCGACTTCCTGACCGACGAGCTCCCCCAAGCCGACGTGATCACCATGGGGATGATCCTGCACGATTGGGACCTCGCGCATAAGAAGATGCTGATCGCCAAGGCTTATCGCGCGCTGCCCGAGGGCGGCGCGCTGGTCGCGATCGAGAACATCATCGATGATGACCGCCGGCGGAACGTCTTCGGCCTGCTGATGTCGCTCAACATGCTGATCGAGTTCGGCGACGCCTTCGACTTCACCGGCGCCGACTACGCTGCCTGGTGCCGCGAGGCGGGGTTCAGGCATGTCGAGGTGATCCCGCTCGGCGGGCCCGCAAGCGCGGCGGTCGCCTACAAGTAGCGGGTCAGGTGGCGCGAGTGCGCAGCCCGCGCCAGCCGCCGAGAATCGCGGTCGCGAGCGCGATCGCCACAGGCAGCAGGTGCAGCTGGGCCGACGCGTTCTCCGGCAGTTAGAGTGTCGGCACGACGGCGCGCATCACCATCACCGCAACGGCGAATCCGCCGGGGAACCCCAGCACCGCGCCGAACACGCAGCGGATCGCCGCGGGCCAGCGTCGCGGCGGCGCGCCGCCTCCGCCGGAGCGCGACCTGCACGCCGGTGACGAGTCCCGTGATCAGCCCGACCATGGGGCCGATCGCGAAGGCCGCCGCCATCGCGCCACCACCGTCACGATCGAACACGTTGAAGACCTCGACATAGGCCGCATAGGCCGCGATCACCGCCGCCCAGCCGGCGACCGCGCCGACCACGAACCCGAGCAAGAACCAGCCCGGTTCACGCATCCTACCGTCTCCTGCCCTGACGCTTGCGGATGGTGGTCCGGAAAGAGGCGCCGCGCCATCCCGCGCGGCCGTCCAAGCGTCTCGCCTGGGTTCGCCCGGATCAGATCGAGGCCAAGCGTCGGAGGTCCGCTTCGAGGTCGGCGAGCGCAAGGGCGAGGGCCTGTGACAACCCCGGCACGACCACCTCGGGCGCGAGCGAGGGCAGCGTGACACGCCGGTCGTAGTCGCCGCGGGCGATGATGCGCGGCGGCGTGCGGTCGAGCCCGAGCAGCAGCATCTGCAGATGCACCCGCGCGACCGGCGCGGCCGGGTCGCTCCCGTCACCGAGCGCCGCAACCAGCATCGTCTCGAGCGCGAGATCGGCCCGGCCCGCACTGCCCTGATCGAGCACGGCGGCGAACAGCCCGGAGGCCGAGAGCCAATGCCGCAGCGAGTCGTGCACCATCGCCGCGGGGGCGACGAAGAATTCGTTCCAGAAGTCGCTCTGCTGCACGTTGCCGGGCAGGCGCGTGACCAGTCCGCGCCCCTCCATGCCGGGCGCGGCCGTGACACTGCGCACCACCAGTGTCCGGCCGTGCGCCGGCGCGGGCAGCGCGCCCGTCCGGCGCGCCTCCAGCACGTAGAGCCGCTTCTCCGGATAGGGCCGCGACAGGGGGTTCGCGCAGGCGGCGAGCGGCACCGCCGCGAGCAGTGCGCGCCGCCTCACCGAGCGGCTCCCGCGGGCGCCGGCGCCGGGGCTCCCGGTGGCGGCTGGCCGAAGAGGAACTGGCTCGGGTAGCGGCGCATCTGTTCGGTGATCTCGCGCAGATTGTCGGCCGTGACGCGCAGGTCGCGCAGCGTCGGGCCGAAGTCGCGGTCGGTCTCGGCGATCAGCGTGTCGATCCGCCGTACCGCCTGATCGATCGAGGCGGCCATGGCCGGCAGCCGTGCCAGCGCGGAGCGGAGCTCCGCCGTGGCCGTCGCCGTGTTCGACATGATCGCACGCATCTCACGCCCCTCCATCAGCGCGCGCAGCGCGGTGGCCGCCACACTCGCCTCGCGCATGGTGGTCTCGATCGCCGGGGCGACCCGTTCGGTCGTGCTGCGCAGCACCGCGACGGCATCCGCCGCCTCGACCAGCAGGCGGTATCCCTCGCCGGCGGCGACGCTCTCCGTCAGCGTCTGCACGAGCGCATCCAGGCGCAGGATCAGTCCGCCGAAATCGACCTCGTCCAGCCGCGCGATCAGGCGTTCCGCCGCGGTCTGGATCTGCGTCAGCGTCGAAGGCACGGAGGGGAGATAGGGGGAGCGGGGCTCCCAGGGCGGAACGAAGACGGGAAAGCGCGCGGGATCGACGAAATCCGCCTCCAGATAGACGATCCCGGTGATGCCCTGGCTCGCCATGCGGACCCTGAGCCCCGCATCCACCATCTGTCTGAAGCCGCGCGCATCGGTTTCGGCGACACGCTCGCGCAGCAGCTCGAAGCGCACGACGACGAGACGGAGCGACGGGTCGGTCGCCAGCGTCTCGCCGACCGATTGCGGATACTCGGCGGCGGCGACCGAGATCTGCCGCACGCTGCCCACGGTGACGCCGCGGAACTTCACCTGCGCGCCGACCTCCAGCCCCTGCACCGTCTCGCCGAAATAGGTCTCCATCAGGATGCCACCGCGCCGGAACGTATCCGAACCGATCCAGACGAGCAGCGCGAGCAGCCCCGCGAACCCGCCCAGGATCGCGACGCCCACCCGGAAGAACAGCCCCTTCTGTTCCATTCCGCCCCGCCCTATCCGGCCGCCGTTTCGGTCCGGTGGAAGAATGCGCGCACGACGGGATGCGTGCTCTCCTCCTTCAGTCGGCGTGGATCGCCTTCGGCGATCACGCCCTTCGCCTCCTTGTCCAGCATGATGACGCGATCCGCAATCGTCAGGATCGACGCAAGCTCGTGGGTGACCACCACGAAGGTGATGCCGAGGTCGCGCGCGAGCGAGACGATCAGGCTGTCCAGCCCTGCCGAGGTGATCGGATCGAGCCCGGCCGAGGGCTCGTCGAGGAAGACGAGCGGGGGGTCGAGCGCGATCGCGCGCGCGATCGCCGCCCGCTTGATCATCCCGCCAGAGAGCTGCGAGGGCATCCTCAGGGCTGCATCGGCCAGGCCGACGAGGCCGAGCTTGGTGCGCGCGATCCGCTCGATCGCCTCGGGCGGCAGGGTCGTGAAGCTCGCCATCGGCAGGGCGACGTTCTCGAGCACGGTCATGGAGCCGAACAGCGCGCCGGACTGGAACATCACGCCGAAGCGCTGCTTGAGCCGCCGCCGTGCCTCGCCGCGTACCGCAACGATGTCCTCGCCCAGGATCGTGATCGTGCCTTCGCTCGGCGGGCGCAGTCCGATCATCAGCTTCAGCAGCGTCGATTTGCCGCAGCCGGAGCCGCCGAGGATCACGAAGACCTCACCGCGCCAGACATCGAAGCTCACGTCCTGGAACACGGTGTTGGCGCCGAAGCGCATGGCGACGCCACGCAGCGACGCGGCGATCCCGTTCGCGTCGGGCGTGGTGGCTGGCGCGGGCGCGGTCACCATCCCATCAGGTAGAACAGGACGGCGAAGATGCCGTCGAGCACGATGATCGCGACGATCCCGCCGACCACCGCCGCGGTCGCCGACTGGCCGACCGCGCGCGGCCCGACACCGGTGCTCATGCCGCGCGAGCAGCCGATGCCGGCGACGACGGCACCGAAGACGAGGCCCTTGGCGAGTCCGCCGAGCACGTCCGACGGGCCGGTCCAGTTGACCACCTGAGCGGAAATCGCCGCCCAGGGAAAGCCGAGCGACATCATCACGGTCGCCATCCCAGCGACTGCCGAGAGGTTCATCGCGATGATCAGCACCGGCATCATCGCGACCGCGGCGATCAGCCGCGGCATCACGAGGAAGCGGAACGGATCGAGGCCCATCGTGTTCAGCGCGTCGATCTCCTCGTTCACCTTCATCGTGCCGATCTCGGCGGCGAAGGCGCTCCCCGAGCGGGCGGCCAGGATCACCGCCGAGAGCAGTGGTCCGAGCTCGCGGAACACCGAGACCGCGACGAGGTTGGCGACGAAGATGTCGGCGCCGAACTGACGCAGCGGCACGGCCGACTGGAAGGCGAGGATCAGCCCGAACAGGAAGCCGATCATGCAGATCAGCGGGAGCGCCCGGCTGCCCACCTCCTCGGCCTGGTGCCACGTGTCGGGCCAGCGCAGGGAGCGCGGGTTGAGCGCCGTGAGCGCTGCCGAGGTGGCGGTGCGGCCGAGGATGGCGATGCGCTCGCCGAGATCCTCGATCTTGCCCACCACGGCCTCGCCCACCGCCACCGGCAGGCTCGGTGCGGTGGGTGGCGCCGGCGGCGGGCTCGTGCGGTAGGCCTCGTGCGCGCGATCGATCACGCGCGCGACCTGCGGCGAGGCTCCGGTCAGGGTGGCGCGCGATCCCGCCTTGTCCTCGAGCGCCAGCAGCAACGCCGAGCCCGAGACGTCGCAATAGGAGCAGCCGGCGAGGTCGATCGACAGCGTCGCTCCCGGCGTGACCGCTGCCAGCGCCTCGCGCCAGAGCGCGGCGACGGCGTGCGCGTCGAGCCGGCCGGACAGCACGAGCGCACCGTCGCGTCGGGTCAGCGTCGCCGGCGCGTCCGTGCCCGGTTCCATGCGCGGCACTATACGCGATCGGCAGCGCCGGCCAGCCGATCCGAGCGGCTGCGCAGCCACCAGACGGTCGCCATCAGCAGGATCGAAAGCGCGATCAGCAGGGTCGCGGCGGCGGCGATCGCGAGGCTCAGATGCTCGTTCAGTCCCGCGAACATCTGCCGCGGCAGCGTGCGCTGGCCGGGGCCGGCGAGGAACAGCGCCACCACGACCTCATCGAGCGAGATCGCGAAGGCGAACAGCGCCCCGGCCGTCACGCCGGGCGCGATCAGCGGCAGGACGATGCGGCGGAAGGCGCGCGCCGGCCCGGCGCCCGAGGCGGCGGCGGCGCGCAGGAGGGTGCGGTCGAAGCCGGCGAGCGTGGCCGAGACCGTCACCACGACGAAGGGCGAGGCGAGCGCCGTGTGCGCGAGGATCATGCCGGCATAGGTGTTGGCGAGCCCGACCGGCGCATAGGCGAATAGCAGCCCGACCGCGACCACGACCGAGGGCACGACCATCGGCGCGATCAGCACCGCGAGCACCAGGCCGCGTCCCGGGAAGCGCGCGAGCCACAGACCGAGGGCGGCGAGCGTGCCCAGTGTCGTTGCGAGCGCGGTCGCGCCCGCGCCGATGATCAGGCTGTTGATGACCGAATCGAACCAGAACGCGCTCTCGAAGAATTCGCGGTACCAGCGCAGCGACAGCCCGGGCAGGGGGTAGTGCAGGAACGATCCGGCCGAGAACGAGAGCGGCACAATCGCGGCGATCGGCGCGACCAGGAACAGCAGCACCGCGAGCGTGACCGCCCAGAGCGCGGCCCGTCCCAGCCGCCCGGCAGGGGTGCGTGCGCTCATGCCACGCGCACCCGCGCCTCGCCCGCGAGTCGCGCATAGACCGCGAACAGCGCCGCGGTGGCGACCAGCAGCAGCGCCGAGAGGGCCGCCGCCATGCCCCAGTTCACCGTGCGCGAGGCATAGAAGGCGATGAACCAGGAGATCATCTGGTCGGACGCGCCGCCGAGCAGCGCGGGCGTGATGTAGTAGCCGAGCGCCTGGATGAACACCATCAGCGATCCCGCCGCGACCCCGGGCAGGCTGAGCGGCCAGGTGACGCGCAGGAACACCCGCCACGGCGGCGCGCCGAGCGAGGCCGCCGCGCGGCCGAGCCCCGGCGGGATCGCGCGCAGCACCGCATAGAGCGGCAGGATCATGAACGGCAGCAGGATATGCGCCATCGCCAGCACGACGGCGAAGCGCGTGAAGATCATCTGCACCGGCGCCTCGATCAGCCCGAGGCCGAGCAGCGCGGTGTTCACCACGCCCTCGCGCTGGAGCAGCACCACCCAGGCGGCCGTGCGCACGAGCAGCGAGGTCCAGAACGGCAGCAGCACGAAGGCGAGCAGCACGGCCGCCTGGCGCGTGGGCAGGCTCGCGAGCAGCGCCGCGACCGGGTAGCCCGCGACCAGACAGAGCAGCGTCACCAGAAGGCTGATGCCGAGGGTGCGCACGAGCACGTCGCGGAAGATCGCCTGCTCCGCCGGCGCGGCGACGATCCGTCCGGCTTCATCGCGTTTCAGGTCGATCGCGGCGAGCAGGTAGAAGTCGGTCACCGGGCCGCCCGCGCGGCGAATGGCGGCCCAGGTCGCGCGCTCGCCCCAGGCCGGGTCGGCGGCGAGCAGCGCGGCCTGGGCGTCCTCGCCCGGTCCCGGCAGCCGACGCGCGGTCGCGAACATCAGCGTGCGGAAGCCGTTGATGTCGTAGTTCAGCCGGGTCGCGGCCTGGGCGAGCGTGCCGGCGGCACGGGCCTCGCGCATGTCCTCGGCGAGGGCGGCGAAGGCATCGGGGCCGGGCAGGCCCTGGCCGTCCCAGTCGGCCAGCGCGGCGGTGACGCGCGGCAGCACGCGCGGCACCTCGGTATCCTGCACCCCGCGCGCGAGCAGGGCGGCGATCGGCGCGGCGAAGCCGATCAGCAGGAACAGCAGGAGCGGCGCGACCAGCAGTACGGCTGCCGCGCGCCGGCGCAGCCCGGCCCGGCGGACCCGGCGTGCGAGACCCGCGGCGGCGTCCGCCATCAGCCGCCGCGTCGCGTGGTCAGCGGGCCGCCCAGGCGTTGAAGCGCTGGGTCAGCCGGTCGATGTTCTCGAGCCAATACGCGTCGTCGATCTGGATCGCGGTCGCGATATTGGCCGCCGTGGTCGGCAGGTCGGGCTTCACCTCGGCCGGGATCAGCGCGTCGGCGCCGACGGCGGGCACGCCGTAGGGGATGCGCGGGGGCAGCTGCGCCTGGGCCTGCGGCTGGCCGGCGAAGGCGATGAAGGCATAGGCCGAGGCGAGGTTGGGCGAGCCCTTCATGATCACCCAGGAATCGATCGTGTAGAGGTTGTTGGTCCAGACGATCGCGAAGTTCCGCCCGTCATTCTTGTTCGCCGCCGAGATGCGGCCGTTATAGGCGCTCGCCATCGCCACCTCGCCGGCGGCGAGGAGTTGCGGCGGCTGCGCGCCGGCGGTCCACCACACGAGATGAGGGCGGAGCTGGTCGAGCTTGGTGAAGGCGCGCTCGACCCCGGCCTCGGTACGCAGCGCCGCATAGACCTGGTTCGCCGGCACGCCGTCGGCCAGCAGCGCGATTTCCAGGTTGGTCTTCGGCCCGCGCCGCAGCGCGCGCTTGCCGGGGAAGCGCTGCACGTCCCAGAAATCGGCCCAGGATCTCGGCCCCTCGCCGGTGATGCGCGCGCGGTCATAGGCGAGGATGAAGGAGTAGTAGATCGCGCCCACGCCGCATTCATGCACGGCATCCGGCCGGTACGCCTCGCGGCCGCCGACGCGGGCCCAGTCGATCCGTTCGAACAGCCCCTCCTCGCAGCCGACCAGCAGTTCCTCGCTCTCGACCTGCACCACGTCCCAGTTGTTGGCGCCGGACTGCATCTTGGCACGCAGCACGCCGATACCGCCGTCCCAGGTCTCCTCCAGCAGGCGAATGCCGCGCGCCTGCATGAAGGGCTGGAAATACACGGCGCGCTGCGCGTCCTGATACGCCCCGCCCCAGGAGACGATGGTCAGGTCGCGCGCCTCGGCCGGCGCGGCGACGACGGCCGCGGCCAGCGCGGCGGCAAGCATCAGCGGTCTCATGACGTGTCTCTCCCCGATCCGACAGGTCCGGCGGCGCGGACTCTAGCGGCGGAAGCCGCCGCGGCTCAATCGCCGGGCTCGGGCGCAAAGGCGATCGCGTGCTCGGGCTGCCAGGCCACGGCCGCTTCCGCGCCGGCGACCAGGCGCGGGTCGGCGGCCGCGATCGGCCGCTTCGCCATCACCTCCGCCCCGCCTTCGAGCGCGAGCCTCACCCGCACGTGGTCGCCGAGATAGATCGTCTCAACCACGCGCGCGGGGATCGCGTCCTCCGAGAGGTCGGCGGCCGGGCCGGGTGCGAGCGCGATCCGCTCCGGCCGCACCGACACGACCGCGCGCGCGCCGGCCGTGCCGCAATCGCCGCGCATCGCCCACAGGCTGCGCCCGCCCGCGAGCGCGACCTTGACCATCCCGTCCTCGCTGTCGATCTCGCTCACGGTGCCGGCGAGACGGTTGTTCTCGCCGATGAAGCGGGCGACGAAGGCGTTGGCGGGACGCTCGTAGAGCTGGGCTGGCGCATCGAGCTGCTGCACCGCGCCGTGGTGGAAAACGGCGATCCGGTCCGACAGCGTCAGCGCCTCCTCCTGGTCGTGCGTGACATAGACCACCGTGACGCCGAGCTGCTCATGGAGGTGGCGGATCTCCAGCTGCATCTCGGCGCGGAGCTGCTTGTCGAGCGCGCCGAGCGGCTCGTCCATCAGCACCAGCGAGGGCTCGAACACCAGCGCGCGGGCCAGCGCCACGCGCTGCTGCTGTCCGCCCGAGAGCTGTGCGGGGCGGCGTTCGCCGAAACCGCCGAGCCGCACCATCTCCAGCGCGCGGGCCACCCGCGCCGACCGCTCGGCGCGGGCCATGCCGCGCACCTCGAGCGGGAAGCCGACATTCTCGGCCACCGACATGTGCGGGAACAGCGCATAGGACTGGAACACCACGCCGATGCCGCGCCGGTGCGGCGGCAGCCGGCTGACATCGCGACCCTCCACCTCGATCCGCCCGGCGGTCGGAACCTCGAACCCGGCGAGCATCATCAGCGTCGTCGTCTTGCCCGAGCCAGATGGGCCGAGCAGGGTCAGGAACTCGCCGCGGGCGATGTCGAGATCGAGATGGCGCACCACCGGGGTGACGCCGTCATAGGACTTCTCGACGCCGAGGAAGCGGACGATCGGGGCGGACATGGGCGCGGCACGCTGCCAGCCGCGCGCCCGCCGGGCAAGCGGGGCCTGCGCGACGGTTCGCCGCAGCGGCGCGCGCCGCAGGCCGCGAAACCGACCGTCAGCAGTGGCGTTATCGGGCCGTTAAGCCGTCGCGCCGAAAGATTGCGCCATGTCGAGCGGCAGTCCCCTGTCTCCGCACGCCGCGCTACCGCGTCGGCGCTGGGAGCGGGCCCTCACCGGCGGGCTCATCCGGGCAGCGGCGCGCCTGCGGCACGGGCTGCGCGCCGCGCTGGCCCACGCGGCGGGGCCGGAGGCTGCCGAGGCGTCGCGGCTGCTCGCGTCACTCGACCAGGCGGCCGACGGTCTCGTGCTGATCGGCCGCGATGGTCGGATCGTCCATGCAAGCCGCCGGGTGCCGGAGCTGCTGCCGACCGCCGCCGGGCTGCTCGCCCCCGGCACGCCGGTCGAGCGGTTCGCGCTCGCCGCCGGCCTCGCGCCCGAAGCCCAGGAGACCGAGGTCGCCGACCCGGGCGGGGTGTGGGTCCGGATCACGCGCAAGCCGACCGCGGATGGCGGGTCCGTGTTGACGGTCTCGGACATCACCGCGCAGAAGCGCCGCGAGGCGGCGCTTGAACGGACCAACGCCCGCCTGGATGCCGCTCTGAACAACATGTCGCAGGGGCTCTGCCTCTACGATTCGGAGCACCGGCTGCTGATCGCGAATCGCCGCTTCTACGAGATCTATCGGCTCGACCCGGCCGTGGTGCGCCCGGGCATCACCTTCCCCGAACTGTTGGCGCGCAGCATCGCCGCCGGCAACCACAACCCCACCGTCGCCAAGACGCTGATCGCGGAGCGTCTCGGCTTCGTCGCGCGTCGCGAATCGGGCATCAGCTTCCAGGACCTCGCTGACGGTCGGGTGATCGCGATCTCGCACGAGCCGATCCCCGGCGGACACTGGGTGGTGACCTACCAGGACATCACCGAGCGCCGGCGGGCCGAGGCGCAGATCACCTATCTCGCACGTCATGACGCCCTGACAGGGCTGGCGAACCGTCTGCAGCTGCGCGAACGCGTCGACCAGGCGCTGGCTCAGCGCGCGGCGGGCGCCCGGGTGGCGCTGCTCAGCCTGGATCTTGACGGTTTCCGTGCCGTCAACGAGGCGGTCGGCCAGCCGGCAGGCGACCAGGTGCTGCGCCAGGTGGCCGAGCGGCTGCTCGCCTGCGCGCGTGACGGCGACACCGTGGCGCGGCTCGGCGGTGACGAGTTCGCCGTGGTGCAGGTCGGGATCGACAAGAGCGAGGCCGCATCCGCGCTCGCGCGGCGGCTGCTGGCCGCGCTCGCGAAGCCTTTCGTCGTCGACGGGCAGGCGGTCGAGCTCGGCGCCTCGATCGGTGTCGCCCTTGCGCCCGAGGATGGGGCCAGCCACGACCAGTTGCTGCATCACGCGCAACTGGCGCTCGATCAGTGCCGTCGCGAACGCCGCGGGGCGATCCGGTTCTTCACGCCGGAGATGGATGCGGCCGTGCAGCGGCGCCGGACGCTGGAGAGCGATCTTAGGCAGGCGATCGAGCGCGGTGAGCTGCAAGCCGTCTATCAGCCGATCCTCGAACTCGCGTCGGGCCGGGTCTCGGGGTTCGAGGCCCTGCTGCGCTGGCGCCACCCGTCGCGCGGGATGGTCTCGCCGGTGGAGTTCATCCCGGTCGCCGAGGAGATGGGCCTGATCGTGCCGATCGGGGCGTGGATGCTGCGGCGCGCCTGCACCGATGCGATGACCTGGCCCGATGGGGTGCGGGTCGCGGTGAACGTCTCTGCGATCCAGTTCCGCGACCCAAACCTGGTCGCGACCGTGGCGACGGCGCTTGCCGATTCGGGCCTGCCGGCAAGCCGCCTGGAGATCGAGATCACCGAATCGCTGCTGCTCGAGGATGAGGCGGCGACCGGGGCGCTGCTGCACCGGCTGCGCGGCCTCGGCGTGCGCATCGCCATGGACGATTTCGGCACCGGCTACTCCTCCCTCGGCTACCTGCGCAGCTTTCCCTTCGACAAGATCAAGATCGACCAGTCCTTAATCCGCGATCTCGACAGCAAGCCGGACAGCCGCGCGATCGTGCGTGCGATCATCGGGCTCGGCCGGTCGCTCGGCATGCGCACGACCGCGGAGGGCGTGGAGGCGCGAACCGTGCTCGACATCCTGCGCACGGAAGGATGCGCGGAGGCGCAGGGCTATCTGTTCAGCAGGCCCTGCGTGGCGGAGCGGGTGCCGGATGTCCTGCGCCGGCTCACGCAGCAGCGCGTCCCGGCGAATGCGGCGGCGGCCTGAGCGCTACGCCGCCTTCTGGCTGGCCTCGTTGGTGCCGAAATCGATCGGGCAGACGCCGCCGGCGCAATCGACGTGCTCGCGTCCGACCTCCTCCTTCGCCTGCGCGCCGGCGATCGCGGCGGCGATCAGCTCGTACTCCGCCTTCGTCACCGGCTCCTCGGGCTGGTATTCGTAGGCGGTGGTGTCGGCCTGCGGCATCACCGCGCAGGCGCGCACGGTCGGTTGCAGCTCCAGCACGGCCTTGCGGAACGCCTCGAAGCTGACGGTCCTGGGATCGTATTTCAGGGTGTAGGAGACCTGGTTGCCGGTGTCGGGCACGAGCGGCTCGCCCTGCTCGTCGACACCGCGGATCCAGTACTTCTCCAGGAGTTGGAGGTAGCGGTACTGCTCTTCCGGCGTGGCTTCGCCGGCGGTGACGATGGCATCCGTCAGGCCGAGCTCGTCGGCCAGCCGCACGATCTCCGGCTTGGTCGGGAACCCCACCACCGTGGTGCCGCGATAGGTGGTGAGCTTGCGCACCGGATAGCCCTTGGCGGTGTATTCGCGCACCATCGGGTCGTCGTTGCGGAATTGCACCCAGCGCAGGTATTCCCGCATCGACGGCAGATGCGCGCCCTCGGTCAGGCCGAACAGCTTGCTGGTGGTGCCGGCCGGCTTGATCGTGGTGTCGGTGTGCGGCGCGGTGAGCCCGAGGGCGGCCGAGTAGCGCACCGCCTCCTCGCGCACGGCGCGCTTGAAGCGCGCGAGCATCATCCAGAACGGCTTGGCGCGCCGCTCGTCGATCATGTCGCGGAAGCCGAGGCCGAAGCGCTTCAGCGCCCATTCGTGCAGCCCGGTGATGCCCACGCCGATGCGGTTGGTGCGCCGCGTTTCCGGCCGGTAGAGGCAGTCCATCAGGTTGACGCGAATCAGCGCGCGGGCGGCGGCGCGGAACGCGGCCTCGGCGTCGTCGTCATCCGCCGCGTGATAGGGCACCACGTCGGCGATCACGCAGTAGCCGCCCAGCATGAACAGGCTGATCTCGCCGCAGGGATTGGTGATCTGGGTGTAGCGCGAGGCGCGCGCGCGCTTCACGAGATCACGCAGCAGCGGATGGGTGTCGGTATCCGCCTGGTACTTCTCGCTGCCCATGAACAGCGCGCCTGACTCATAGGCGTCGAGCCCCTCGTCGTTCGCGACCAGCTTGTCCTGGTTGATGAAGCCGGGCTCGCCGGTCTGGTCGTCATAGGCGGCCTTCACCGCCGCCTCGAACACCGCGTGCGCGTGCGCCCACTCGTCCCGCGTGGCCGCGTCCCAGGCCGGGTCGGGCTCGGACCGGTGCACATGCGCCCAGAATTCGGCGTCCACCGTGATCGAGTTGTTCGACGACCACAGGAAGCCGCCGCGCTTGACCGAGATGAAGCCCAGCACGGAGCGGTCGCGCCAGGTCTTGGTGCTCATCCGCGCCGATCGCCGCGCCCCGCCCACCAGCACGCACTCGGCGAGGTAGTGATCGACGAACAGCGCCGCACGCCAGGGCTCCATGCCCGACCCGCGCACCATCGCCACGCGCGAGAGCGCGTGCATGAACGGGCCGGGCCCCGAGGCCGGGCGGCCCTGCATGCCCATGATCGGCGCGCCCTTGGGCCGCACGCCGGTGAAGTCGAGCAGCACCACGTCCTCGCCGCGACGCTCGAACGCCAGCCGCTCGATCACCTCGACGGCCTTGGCCCAGCCCTCGCGCGAGTCGGCGACCTCGTGCACGAGGATGCGCCCGTGCGTGGCATACATGTGCTCGGCGTCGCGGCGCGTCAGGAAGCCGGTGATGTGGCCGGCCTGCACATCCGCATGGCTCCAGTCGATCACCGGCACGACAATCGGCATGTCGCGCGCCCAATCGACCGCCATCATCGCGTCGTCATAGGCGCGGCCCACGCCCGAACCGTTCAGCAGCAGCAGGTAGCAGAGGAAGCTCGTCGCCGCGGTCGCGCAGTTGGTGAACACCTCCATGTTGCGCGAGGGCTGCGAGGCATCGCCATGCTGGAGGTGTCGGCCGCTCATCAGCAGGGAGGCCTGGCGCAGATGGTGGCGCAGCGTCGTCCGCTCCGCCTCGCGCCACTCGGCACGGGGCTCGAGCAGGCTGTTGCCGAGGGCGACGCGCTCGGCCACATCAGCCCAGGACTCCGTCTCGATCCGCCCGATCGCCTCGATCCAGCCCGAGACGCGCTTGTCGTCGCCGTGTTCGACGAAGAAGTGGCCCTCATAGGCCCAGCCGTTGCGGCGCGCCCAGGCGGCGAGCTGGCGCTCCAGCGCCGTCGAGTCGTCGCGCGGCACCTCGAACGGCACGCGCTTCGGGATCGGCAGGCGGCGGACGATCCGGCGGTTGATGGTGCGGTCGGCCACCGCCTGGCCCATGCCCGGGGCATAGGTGCGCGCCTGCGTCTCACCCCAGGGCAGCAGCGGCTGGGTCGAGGAAACGGGCGGCAGCGGCATCACGGTCATGGACGGAACCTCGGCGGCGGGGACACGCGGAGTCGGAAGGCTACCAACGCGACGCGGGAATTTGCCATAGGATCATCTGCATATTGGGGGGCACTGTGGCCCGCACACCACATCTAGTGTACCCGCCGGGAAGGGAACCCCGGCGCCCCGGGCGCGTCAGATATGGGTGGTGACACGGCGAAGGAGCACCCCGATGGCCAGCAAAGCCGCCCCGCAGCCCACGCTGGAGGAGCAGATCGAGACCCTGCAGGCGCAGGTCGCGCAACTGCTGGAGACTGGCGTCGCCGCCGCCTCGACGGCGGCCCGGCAGGCGCAGGAGTCCGGCGCCGCCGCGGCCGCCGCCGCGCGCGACCGGGCCGAGTTCGCGACCGCCGGACTGGCCGAGGAGGTGCGGGCACGGCCGCTGACCAGCCTCGCGATGGCGGCCGCGATCGGCTGGTTCATCGGGCGGGTCGTGTCGCGCTGATGCCGCCTGCCCTGCGCCTCGCCGGGCTCGCGATCGAGGCCCAGGCCGCGGCGATCCGGGCGCGCACCTGCGCGACCGGCCGTCGCGTCGTGCTGGGGGCGATCGCGGCCGCGCTCGCGCTGTTCGCGCTCGCGCTGCTGCACGTCGCGGGATGGCTCGCCCTGCTGCCGGTGCTGGGGCCGGTCGGCGCGCCCTTGGCCCTGGCGAGCGCCGATCTCGCCCTGGCGGCGGTGCTCGTGCTGGTCGCCCGGCGGCGTGACCCGGCGGCCGAGGCGGCCGAACGGGCGCGCGACGTCGCGCTCGCGGCGCTCGGCCCGACGCTCGCCGCGCCCGCGGGACTGATCCCGCTTGCCGGACTCGCGGCCGAACTCATCCAGGGTCTGCGCCGGCGCCAGAGCAGATCGCACACGGCTGGACTCAGCCGTGTGCGTGAAGATGCTCGCAGGGAATGACCAGAGCGGTTTCCACTCATGTGGAAACCGCTCTAAGCCTCGGTTGCCCGGGGTGGCACGCGCTGCTAGCCAAGTGCCGCCGAGCCCAGGGAGCCGAGGATGAGCGACACCACGACCGAGCCCACTGTGCTGACCGAGGTTCTGCACGGCGTCGGCCGGCTCGTGCTCAACAAACCGCGTGTGCTGAACGTGCTCGACCCGGAGATGATCGCCGCACTCGATGCGGCGCTCAGCGCCTGGCGCGACGATCCGGGCGTCCGGCTGGTCACGATCGAGGGGGCCGGCGGGCGTGCCTTCTGCGCCGGCGGCAATGTTCGGCTGATCCGCGACAACGTGCTGCGCGGCGATGCGGCCGCGTCGGAGGCATTCTTCTCGTCCGAGTACCGCGTGAACCGCATGATCGCGGAATATCCCAAGCCTTATGTCGCCCTGATCGACGGGCTGTCGATGGGCGGCGGCATGGGGCTGTCGATCCATGGCAGCCATCGCGTGGTCACCGAGCATGCGGTGATGGCGATGCCGGAGACGGCGATCGCCCTGTTCCCAGATGTCGGCGGCAGCTATTTCCTGCCGCGCCTGCCCGGCCGGCTCGGGCTCTATCTCGCGCTGACGGGGGCGCGGGTGTCGGCAGGCGACGCGATCTACACCGGGCTTGCGACGCACTACGTGCCGCGCGCCTCGCTGGAGGCGCTGAAGGCGGCGCTTGCGCGCGAGGGCGTGGCCGCGCTGGCCGCACATGCGCACACCCCGCCCGAGAGCCTGCTCGCGCGCGACCGCGCGGCGATCGACCGCTGCTTTGCCGCCGACGATGTGGCCGAGATCCTGCGCGCGCTCGCGGCCGAGGGCACGGCCTGGGCGACGCGCACGCTGGAGACGCTGCGCCAGATGTCGCCGACCAGCCTGTGCGTGACCGCCGAGCTCCTCAAGCGTGGTGCCACCATGAGCCTGCCCGAGTGCCTGGCGATGGAGCTCCGACTGACGCGCGGCGTGATCCGGCACCCCGACTTCGCCGAAGGCGTGCGCGCGCAGGTGGTGGACAAGACGCGCGATCCGAAATGGCAGCCGCCGCGCGTCGAGGAGGTGTCGCGCGCCGCCGTGCTGGCGCTGTTCGACGGCCCCGCGTGAGCACCCTGCCCTGGGGCCGTCTCGACGGCCCGACCCTGCTCACCGCGCGCTGGGTCGTCGGCCACGAGAACGGCCGCCACGTGCTGTTCGAGCGCGGCGAGGTCGTGTTCGAGGGCGAGCGGATCATCTTCGTCGGCCACGACTACCCCGGACCGGTCGCCCGACGGATCGACTACGGCGCGGCGCTGATCGGGCCCGGCTTCGTCGATCTCGATGCGCTGTCCGATCTCGACACGACGATCCTCGCCTTCGACAACCAGCCCGGCTGGAAGAAGGGCCGCGTCTGGCCGCGCGACTACCTCGAGGCTGGCCCTCGCGAGATGTATGCGCCTGACGCGCTCGCGTTCCAGAAGCGGTATGCCTTCGCCCACCTCCTGCGCAACGGCATCACCACCGCGCTGCCGATCGCCTCGCTGTTCTATCGCGCCTGGGGCGAGACGACCGAGGAGTTCGCCGCCGCCGCCGCGATCGCCGAGGAATTGAACCTGCGCGTCTATCTCGGCCCCGCCTATCGCACCGGCAACCAGGTGGTGGAGGCGGACGGCACGATCGCGACGTTCTTCGACGAGGAACGCGGGCTTGCCAATCTCGCCGAGGCGATCCGGTTCTGCGAGGCGTTCGAGGGGCGGGCAGGGGGCCTCGTGCGCACGATGCTCGCCCCGGACCGGATCGAGACCTGCACGCCCGAACTGGTGCGCCGCGGGGCTGCGGCCGCGCGCGACCTCGGCGTGCCGCTGCGCCAGCATTGCTGCCAGTCTGCGATCGAGTACGAGCTGGTGCTGAAGCTGCGCGGCATGAGCCCGATCGAGTTCCTGGCGGGCCTCGATGCGCTCGGGCCGCGCACGCTGCTGCCCCACGGCACGCATGTCGCGGGGTCCTCGCGCATCGCCCGGCCCGGGCGGGATCTCGAGATCATCCGCGACGCCGGCAGCACGATCGTGCACTGCCCGCTCGTCTCGGCGCGCCACGGTGCGGCGATCGAGAGCTTCGCTCGCTACCGCGCCATGGGGCTGCGGCTCGGCATGGGCACCGACACCTGGCCGCCGGACATGCTGCTGAACATGCAGGTCGGACTGCTGCTCTGCCGCGTCGTCGATGGCGATGCCCAGGCCTGCCGGTCGGAGGACACCTACGACGCGGCCACGCTCGGGGGGCCGAGGCGCTGGGGCGGCGCGATCTCGGCCGGCTCGCCCCCGGCGCGATGGCCGACATCGTCGTGTTCGACCTGACCGCGCCGCATCTCGGCCAGGTGATCGATCCGATCCAGACCCTCATGCTCGCCGGGCGCGGCACGGATGCGCGGAGCGTGATCGTCGCCGGCCGTGCCTCGATGCAGGACGGGCACATTCCGGGCGTGGACTGGACCGCGTTCGCCGCGCGTGCCCAGGCGCAGTTCGACGGGCTGAAGGCCCAGTATCCGGAGCGCACCCTCGGTCACCCGCCCGTGGAGGCGATCTTCTCCTCCGCCTATCCGGTTCGGCAGCGCTAGCGGCCGATCAGGATCAGCACGACGCCGATCACCACGAGCACGAGACCGATCACGTCCTCGCGCCGCACCACCTCGCGCAGATAGAGCCGGCTGAAGGCGAGGGTGAACACCATCTCGACCTGGCCGAGCGCCCGGACCAGTGCCACCGGAGCGAGCGCGAAGGCGGAGAACCAGCACGCCGAGCCGCAGGCGGAGAGCACGCCGACGAGGCCGGAACTGCGCCAGGTCGAGACGGCGAGACGCAGCTGCTCGGGCTCCCTTCGCGCCAGCCACCCGCCCATGATCAGCGTCTGCAGGATGTTGGTCGCCACCAGCGTCGCGAGTGCGCGCAGGATCGGATCGGGTCCGTCGAGGGTGAAGTTCGCCATCTTGAACAGCACGGCCGAGAGCGCGAAGGCGCCGCCGGCGCCGAGCCCGCACAGCGCGGCCGGCTGCACGGAGGAACGCAGGAACGCCCCCACGGTGATGCCGCCCTTCGGCAGCGAGAGCGTCAGCACGCCGCCGGCGCCGATCGCGATGCCGAGCCAGGCGATCGGCGTCAGCGCCTCGCTGAGGATGATCCAGGCCGCGATCGCGCCCTGCACGGCCTCGGTCTTGGAATAGGCCGTACCGACGGCGAAGTTGCGATAGCCGAAGGAGCGGATCAGCAGCGAAGTGCCGAGGATCTGGAACACGCCGCCGGAGGCGCAGAGCGTCAGGAACCAGCCATGGGGCGGGGGCGGCAGGCTCGACGTGGCGAGGCACCAGAGCGCCAGCAGCACCGCCGCAGAAGGCGCGCCATAGAGGAAGCGCACGAACGCCGCGCCGTCGGCCGAGAGCGCGCCACGCAGCTTCTGCTGCAACGCGGTGCGCCAGGTCTGGAACAGCGCGGCCCCGACCGTGATCGGGATCCAGAGATCGGCCTGGGGAATCAGAGTCGGACCCGCCGCCAGCCCGGATCGACGTGCGTCAGATGCCCGAGGCCGCTGCGCGCCAGCATCGTCTCGGTCTCGCGCGCAGCGGCCGCGAGGATGGCGCCCTCGTCGAGATGCGGCACCGCGCGCTCGCGCATCAGCACGCGGCCATCGACGATCACGTCGCGCACATCCGATCCTTGGGCGAACCAGACGACGCGATGCACCGGCATGTTCGGCGGATAGGCGTGTGGCGTGGCCAGATCGACGGTGATCACATCGGCCTTCTTGCCGACCTCGAGGCTGCCGAGATCGGCCTCGCGGCCGATCCCCTTCGCGGCGTCGATCGTGATCATCTCCAGCAGCTTGCCGGGCGGCATCAGCCGCTCGTCGCGCGCCGCGCGCTGATGCACCCGCGCGCACATGACCATGTGGCGGAACATGTCAGTGCCGCGATCCGGTGCCGTGCCGTCCGAGGCGATCATCACCGTGACGCCGGCTTCAAGGAGACGCGGCACCGGACAGTGCCCGCGCACCTGCGCGATTGCCGAGGAATTGTGGACGACCGCGGTGCCGGTGCGCGCCAGCGTCTCGATGTCCTCCTCCGTCAGGTCGGTGCAGTGGCTGAAGAACGCGTCTGGTCCGCAGAGCCCGAACATGCGGTCAGCCATCTCGATCGAGCCGGAGCGGTGTCCGTCCTGATGGAAGAGCGTGCCGTGCTTCCGGCCGAGTTCCCGCATGATCCGGCCCTGGCGTTCGATCTCGGCGACCTTCGCCGCGTCGTGGGTCGCCTCGCGGTAGACCGGCATCAGCGTCGCGATCGCGATCCGCCCGTCCGCGGCACCATGCCAGCGCTCGATCAGCGCCGCACAGGTCTCGGCCTGCCGCTCGAAGCTCACGGGATAGCGGCGCTCGGTGCCGCTCTCCCAGGACGCGTATTCGCGCGGATGCGGCGGCCGAGTCGGACCGACCGCGACGATCGCGCGGATGCCGACCGCGGCCACGCCTTCGCAATGGGCGTCGCCATGCGCCGGATTGTCGGTGCGCATGATCGAGTCGCCGCCGCCGAGCAGGGAGACGCCGGTGGTGACGCCGTTGCGCAGCCGCTCCAGTGCCGCGAGCTCGGCCTCGGCGCGCCAGAACGACGGCGGCGAGGCAAGGGTGTAGATGATGCGGCACGCCTCGGACCACGCCTCGGAGTCGCCGCCGCCCATTGTTTTCACCAGGCCATGGCCGGCATGCGCATGGCCGTCGATGAATCCCGGCAGCACGGCACGGCCCTTGGCGTCGATCACCTGGGTCGCGCGCCACACGGCCTCGACCTCCGCGCGCGGGCCGACCGCGGCGATGCGGTCGCCCGACACGGCGACCGCACCGTCGTCGATCACCCTGCGGGCGGGGTCCATCGTGATGACGACCCCGCCCCGGATCAGCAGCGATGCGTGCTGCATCAGGGCATGCGCACCAGCCACAGGCGCAGCCGGTTGTCCGGCGCCTGGGCGAGCTCGATGCCCTTCTTCGAGGCCCAGACGATCGGCTGCTGGTGCAGCGGTACGTGGGCGATGTCCTCGCGCTCGAGCGCGAAGGCCTCACGCAGCAGGGCCCGCCGCTTGGTCTCGTCCGTCTCGCGGCTGGCCGCCTGGGTGAGTTCGTCGATCTTCGGGTTGGAGTAGCGGCCGCTGTTCAGCCCACCCGTGCGCGGGCCCTTGGTCTGGATCACCTCGGAGAGCACGTACCACGCATCGATCAGCGGCAGGCCGGCATGGCCCAGCATGAACATCGACAGGTCATGCGTGTTCACGCGCCGCGACCAGACGTTCAGCGGCTCGATCTGCGGCTGCACGGTGATGCCGACGCGCCCGAGCATGCCGATCACCGCGAGGCAGATGCGCTCGTCATAGACGTAGCGGTCGTTCGGGCAGGAGAGCCCGACCGAGAACCCGTTCGGATACCCGGCCTCGGCGAGCAGCCGCTTCGACGCCTCGGGATCGTAGGGGTAGGGCCGCGTGTTCAGATCCTGCGGCGCGCCGTTGAGGAAGGGGCTCGCCATCATCCCCGCCGGCCACGACTGGCCGCGCATCACGCTGCGCTTGATCGCCTCGACGTCGATCGCCTGGTAGATCGCCTGGCGCACGCGGCGGTCCTTGAACGGGTTCTTCCCTTTCACGTCGCTGTAGAGAAGCTCGTCGCGATACTGGTCGAAGCCGAAATAGATCGTCCTGAGCTCCGGTCCCTGCACCACCTGCAGCCCGGGGTTCTGCTCGATCCGCGGGATGTCCTGGATCGGAATCTCCACGGTCGCGTCGATCGCGCCCGAGAGCAGCGCGGCCGTGCGGGTCGCGGCGCTGCGGATCGGCTGGAACACCACCTCGGTCAGGTTGTGCGTGGGCCGGTCCCACCACCGCGTGTGCGCCTCCAGCACCGTGCGCGTGTCGGGTTCGCGTGTGCGCAGCCGGAACGGCCCGGTGCCGTTCGCCTGCCGTGCGGCGGGGCTCTCGCGCTGGGCGGAGAGGTCGGATGCCGAGGTCGCGCCGACCCGCTCGCTCCACTCCTTGTCCATGACGAAGAAATGCGTGAGCGAGGAGAGCAGCACGGGGAAGGGCTGGCTGGTCTCGATCTCCACGGTGTGGGAGTCGATCTTGCGCACGTCCGTCACAGGGCCGATGGTTGGCCGCACCAGCGCGCCCTGCGTGTTCAGCCGCGCCCAGGTGAACAGCACATCGTCGGCGTCGAAGGCCGAGCCGTCGTGGAAGACGACGTTGCGGCGCAAATGGAATCGCCAGACGGTCGGCGAGACGAGTTCCCAGCGCTCGGCCAGCGCCGGCTCGATCTCCAGCTTCGCGTTGTGGCGCGTCAGCCCCTCGTAGATGTTGTTGATGAAGGCGTTGGTGAAGGTGTTGTTGGACGAGTGGGGGTCGAGCGTCAGGGCATCCGAGTTGAACGACCAGGTGAAGGTCTTGGCCTCGGCCGGCCCGAACGCGACCGCGGCTGCCAGCGCCGCCACTGCCAGGATACGCATCGTCGTCTCCCCGTTCCGTTGCGTGACGGCGAGCCTGCGGCCGATGCTGCGACACGTCAATCCGTGACGGGGGCGCCGACGAAGCCCAGGATCGTCGCCATCAGCCGCTCGGGCTCGTCGGCGCGGATCGAGTGGCTGCTGTTCTCGAACAGCTCGTAGCGCGAGCCCGGGATCAGGCGATGGATCTCCTCGGAGAACTCGGGCGGGCAGATCCAGTCGTGCTGGCCGGCGATGATCAGGGTCGGGGCGGTGATGCGGGCGAGTTCGGGACGGAGGTCGAAGCGGCGCAGGAACCCGCCCGGCCCGAAGGCGCGGTTCAGCGGCTCGGGCGCGTAGGGCAGGCGCGCGAGCGCGGGCCGCGCCTTCTCGAGGTCGAAGCGGCGCGAGTAGAGCGGCCCCATCACGGTGTGGAAGCGCCGCACGTCGTCCTCGCTCTTGAACCCCCCGTCCCAGAGCGAGGCCGTGATCCGCTGCTGTTCCGGCGTGCCCCGCTCGGCGAGGATCTCGCGCGCACGGCGGATGAACCCGCCATGGGAAGCGGTCACCACCAGGATCAGGTGCGAGACCGCTTCCGGGTAGCGCGCGGCATGCGCCATGCCGACCATGCCGCCATAGCTCGTGCCGATCGAGACGATCGGCCCGAGCCCGAGATGGCGCCGCAGCGCCTCCATGTCCTCGACGTTCTCGTCCAGCGTCCAGCGCGCGGGATCGCCGTCGCGCGCCGACCGGCCCTGGCCGCGATGGTCGAAATAGACGAGCTGCATCGCGCGCGTCAGCGGCGTGTAGCCTGGCTTGAACCCGGAATGGTCCGAGCCCGGCCCGCCATGGATGACGAAGGCGGTTGGCCGCTCGCGCATGCGTGGGCCATCGGGCACGAGCCCCATGCCATCGACATCGAAATAGATCGTCGTGTCGCGAATGCGTGCGTACATCAGCCGAGCCTCGGATCGAGCCAGGGGGAACCCATCGGACGCCAGGGGCGCTCGGCCGCCACGCCCTCAGCGAGCCCCGCGCCGAGACCGGGCAGCTCCGGCACCGGCGCCGCGCCGCCCGAGATGGCGGGCACGGCGCCGGCGGCGATGCCGAAGAACAGCGGGGTCTCGCCGAACTGCACCTCCAGCCGCCCCAGATTCGGGATGGTCGCGCAGACCTGCACGGTGTGGGCGTGGCAGATCGGCCCCGTGGGGTTGTGCGGCGCGATCTCGATCCCGTGCACCTGTGCGAGTGCGGCGATCCGGCGCATCTCCTCGTGCCCGCCGCAGTACTTGATGTCGGGCATCAACACGTCATAGGCGCCGGCGGCGATCACGGGCGCGAAGCCCGCGAGCCCGGCGAGCGTCTCTGCGCCCGCAAGCCGCATGCCGCGGTCGTTCGCCATCGAGCGGATGCGGCGGATCTCGGCAAGGTTCGCCTCGGCGAGCGGGCATTCCAGCCAGTGGAGATCGAACCGCGCGACGTCGCGCACGAGCGCGGCCGCGCCGCCGGCCGAAAAGCGCCAGTGGCAGTCCACCATCACGTCGATCCCGGGCCCGACCGCGTCGCGCACCGCGGCGATGCGCTCCAGTCCCTGCGCATAGGCCGCGCGCTGCGCCGGCTCGGCGGCGTCCTCCCAGACGAAGGGATCGAACGGTGCGAGCTTCACCGCGGTGAACCCGTCATCGACGGCGCGGCGCGCGGCCGCGGCGAAGCCCGCCGGCACGCGCTCCGCCACCCCCCGGTTGATGTTGGCGTAGAGCACCACGCGCCCGCGCAGCCGACCGCCAAGCAGGCGCCAGATCGGCACCCCCACCTCCTGTCCGGCGAGGTCCCACAGCGCCTGTTCGAGCGCCGAGACCGCGGCATGCCGCACCAGCCCGGCCGGCGCGTGCACCAGCACCCGCGTCACCGCGTTGCGGTCGCGCGCATCCGCCCCGCGCAGCGCCGCATCGAGCCGCGCGATTTCCACCTCCAGCGCTGCCTCGTGATTGGCGAGCGTGCACTCGCCCGTGCCGGTGCGCCCGTCCTCGGTGCGCACCTCCACGAACGACCAGTTGGTCTTCGGCGTGACGTTGATGCCCGCGAAGCGGACCTCGGCGATCCGCACCATCTACTCCAGGGCGAGGTTCTTCTCGGCGACCAGCCGCTGCCACTTCGCGACATCGTTGCGCACGCGCTCGTGGAACTGCTCGGGCGTGGTCGCGCGCGGGAAGCCGCCGATCCGCCGCACGGCGGTGATCACGTCCGGCATCGCGGCAATCTTGACGCATTCGGCATGCAGGCGATCGACGATCGGCCGCGGCGTGCCGCTAGGGGCCAGCAGCCCGAACCAGGCGATGGTCTCGAACCCCGGCAAGCCGCTCTCGTGCACGGTCGGCGTATCGGGCAGGTCGGGCGAGCGCTCCATCGACGTCACTGCGAGCGCGTGCAGTTCGCCCCGCTGGATGATCCCCATCGCCGGCGGCAGGTTGACGAACATCACCGGCGGCTGGCCCGAAACGAGCCCCTGCAGCCCGTTCGCCGCCCCGCGGAACGGCACGTGCTGCAGGTCGAGCCCGGCCATCGACTTGAACAGCTCCATCGACAGGTGCGCCGAGGTGCCGACGCCGCCCGAGGCGTAGTCGAGCTGGCCCGGCCGCGCCTTGGCGTAGGCGATCAACTCGGCCACCGAGCCGACATCCAGCACCTTGCGGTTCACCACCAGGACGTTCGGCGCCTCCACCAGCAGGCTGATCGGCTGGAAGTCGCGCACCAGGTCGTAGGGGAGGTTGCGATAGACCGCGCCGTTGATGCCGTGGCTGCCGGCATTGCCCATGATCAGCGTGTAGCCGTCCGGCGCGGCGCGCGCGGCCGCCTCGGTGCCGATCCGTCCGCCGGCTCCCGTACGGTTCTCGACCGGGAAGGGCTGGCCGAGCGCCTCCTGGAGCTTCGCGGCGTAGAGCCTGGCAATGGAATCGCCGCCATCCCCGGGCGCGGAGGGTACGATGACGCGCACCGGCCGTGATGGCCAAGGGTCCTGGGCCCTTGCGTGCGGGATGGTCAACAGCGCGGGGGCCGCCAGCAGCGTGCGGCGACGGATCATCGTTTCCTCCTCGTCGCGATCCTGATGCGCATCGTCGCGCGGCCCTTCGCCTGTCGCAACCCCGCGGCTAATGTTCCGGCCGAACCGGGGACGGACGGAACCATGAGCGACGAGATCGGCATCCTGCGCCAGCGTACGATCGAGGCGGCCTTCGCGAAGGGTGTCTTTGAGGAGATGGCGGCCGAGCTCGGCGCGGAACGGGCACGGGAGATCCTGGCGCGCGCTGTGATCAAGATGGCCAGGGCCGCGGGCGCCGAGTGGGCGAAGAAGGCGCCGGACGGCAAGACGGATCTGGCCAGCTTCGAGGCGACGCTGCCCGCTTGGACCAGGGACGACGCGCTCCGGATCGACGTGCTCAAGCGCACCGAGACGGAGTTTCACTTCAACGTGACGCGCTGTCGCTACGCCGAGACCTACAAGGCGATGGGGATCGGCCATCTCGGCGCGGTGCTGTCGTGCAACCGCGACGGCACGTTCTGCGAGGGCTACGACCCAAGGATCAAGCTCACGCGCACCCAGACCATCATGGGGGGTGCCAGCCATTGCGACTTCCGCTACAGGCTGGAGAAATAGCGGCGGGGGCCGTTGGCCCTTGCCCCCGCACCCCCAATCCCGGGAACGACGCGCGGCCCGACCAACGGGAGGGCCGCCCTCATGGAGGGGGGTCCGGGGGGACCACCGTGGTCCCCCCGGCTCTTGAACAGGAGACCTGGATGCCCGTTCCGAACCGCCTCGCCGCAATGGCTCCCGAACTCACCGAATGGCGCCGCGACCTGCACGCCCACCCCGAACTGGGACTCGAGGAGCACCGCACGTCCGAGATCGTTGCGACCAAGCTCGCCGAGTGGGGCATCGCCGTGCATCGGGGCCTCGCGCGCACCGGTGTGGTCGGGACGCTGAAGGTCGGCAACAGTCCCCGCGCGATCGGCATCCGCGCCGACATGGATGCCCTTGCGATGGAGGAAGCGAACGACTTCCCCCACCGTTCGCGGAACCCCGGGCGGATGCATGCCTGCGGCCATGACGGCCACACCACCATGCTGCTCGGCGCGGCCAAGTACCTGGCCGAGACCCGCAACTTCGACGGCACGGTGCACTTCATCTTCCAGCCGGCCGAGGAAGGCGCCGGCGGCGGGCGGATCATGGTCGAGGAGGGGCTGTTCGACCTCTTCCCCTGCGATCGGGTGTTCGGCGCCCATAACGACTACCAGATGCCGGTCGGCGAAATGGCCGTCGCCGAAGGCGCCGTCTCCGCCGCTTCCGATCGCTTCACCATCACCATCACCGGCAAGGGCGGGCACGCCGCGCGCCCGCACCACGCGATCGACCCGGTGCTGATCGGCTCCCACCTGGTGCTGGCGCTGCAGAGCATCGTCTCGCGCGGCATCGATCCGGCCGACCCGGCGGTGGTGTCGATCACGCAGTTCCACGCCGGGTCGACCGGCAACGTGATCCCCGAGGACGCGATGCTGAACGGCACGGTGCGCACGCGCAACCCGGCGGTGCAGGACCTGATCGCGCGGCGCATGGAGGAGATCGCGCAGTCGGTCGCGGCCGCCTTCGGCGCCACCGTCAACGTGGACTACCGCCGCGGCTACCCGCCGGTGATCAACGCGCCCGAGGCGACCGAGGCGGCCGCGCGTGCGGCCGAGGCGCTGCTGGGCGAGGGCAAGGTGCACCGCACCTTGCCGGTGCGCATGGGCGGCGAGGACTTCAGCTACATGGCGCAGAAGGTGCCGGGCTGCTTCGTACGCATCGGCCAGCGCGGCAAGGATGGCGCCGGCAGCGTGCCGGTGCACCACCCGCGCTACGACTTCAACGACGAGATCCTGCCGATCGGCGCGGCCTTCTGGGCCCAGCTGGTGGAGCAGGAACTGCCGCGGCGCTGAGGCGGTTCATACCCGGCGCACGAAGGTTTCACCTTCGTGCGCCGGGTATGAGGTCTCCTTTGGCGCGCAGCCGCCACACCAGCCCTGCGCGCGATACCGGGCTGCCAACGGTCAAACCTTTGGCAGCCCGGTATCAGTCCTTCTCGGCGACGAGCTTGGCGCGCGCCTCGGCGAGCTTCGCCTTCTCCTCCGCCGGCAGGGTGGGGAAGGCGAGGTCGAGGCTTCCCATCGTGGCGAGCAGCGCACCCGCGACGACCAGGCGGGTGAACCACTTGTTGTCCGCCGGGACCACGTACCATGGCGCGTGCGGGGCGGCGGTCGCGCGGATCGCCGTCTCGTAGGCCTGCATGTAGTCCTCCCAGTACCCCCGTTCGGCGACGTCGCGCGAGGAGAACTTCCAGTTCTTCTCGGGGTGGTCGATCCGTTCGAGGAAGCGCTTCTTCTGCTCCTTGCGCGAGATGTGCAGGAACACCTTCACGATCGCGGTGCCCTGGTTGGCGAGGTAGCGCTCGAACGCGGCGATGTCCTCGAGCCGGCGGTCGAACAGGCGCTTGCCGCGCACAGCGTCGGGCAGCTTCTGGCGCGCGAGGATCTCCTTGTGCACGCGCACGACCAGAACCTCCTCGTACCAGGAGCGGTTGTGGATGCCGATGTGGCCGCGTGCGGGCAGACGGCGCACGTGCCGCCACAGGAAGTCGTGATCCAGCTCCTCGGCATGCGGCGCCTTGAAGCTGAACACGTCGCAGCCCTGCGGGTTCACGCCGCTCATCACGTGCTTGATCGTGCCATCCTTGCCGGCCGCATCCATCGCCTGGAGCAGCAGCAGCACCGACCACTGGTCCTGGGCGTAGAGCTTGCTCTGTTCCTCGGCGAGCAGCGCGGTACCGCGCGCGAGCAGTTCGCGCGCCTCGGCCTTGCTGTAGTCGAGCCCGGCCGTATCGGCGGGGTCGTGGTCGGCAAGGCGGAAGCCTTTGCCCTTGGTCACCCGATAGCGGGCGAGCAGCTTGCCGAACTTGCCGCGCAACGCCTTGTCCATGCCGTTTCTCCCCGCCGGTCCGCTCACACGCTACGGTGGCGCGTCATCGGATCGCAACATCCGGCGCGCCGGACCCAGCGGACCGGTTGCGGTCCCGGAAGGGGCCGTGGCATCGTCGCGGACGGGCGGACCGGCGTCCGCCCGCCGCGCGGAGGAGAGTACGGTGATGCAACGTCGATGGCCTGTCATCGCGGGTCTCCTTCTGGTCGCGGCTGCGCTCTGGGCCGCTCCGGCGGCGGCGCAGGGGCAGCGCCAGCAGCCCGCGCCGAGCTTCACGCTCAAGAACGAGGGCGATGTCACGGTCTACGAGCTGTTCGTCGCCCGCGGCGGCACGGGCGCGCGCAACTGGGGCCCGGACCGTCTCGGCGCCGAGATGGTGCCGGCGGGGCGCAGCTTCGTCGTGCGCCTGCCGGCCGGGTTCGGCTGCTCGGCCGACATCCGCATCGTCTTCGACGATGGCGCCGAGGACATCCGCGAGCGTGTGGACATCTGCCGCGAGCGCGAGGTCATCGCGGCGCGCAGCGGGCCGACGGCGGCGCCGGACCGGGATGTCGAGCTCGTCAATGCCGGGCCGCGCACGATCATGTATCTCTACATCCGCCCCGCCGGCGGCAACGAGTGGCTCGAGGACCGCCTCGGCAGTGCGGTTTTCGAGGCAGGCGCGCGCTTCACCGCGCAGGTGCCCGATCAGGGGTGCAGCTACGACATCCGCGTCGAGTACGACAACGAGGCCGCCGAGGAACGGCGCAATGTCGATCTCTGCGCGATCGCTCCCCTGACCATCGCGCCGGGCTGGACGGTGGCGGACGATCTCGTCGCGTTCACGCCCGGGTCGGTCGGCCCCGGGGCGGGGCCGCGCGTGACCGGGCCGCGCGTGACCCTGATCAACCGCTCCGGCCGCACGGTGTTCTCGCTCTATGTCTTCCCGGATGGTGCCCCGGACGAAGGGCCGGACCGGCTCGGCGTGCGGATGCTGTCGCAGGGCGACCAGGTCGAGGTCGATCTCGACCCGGCGCAGGGGTGCAGCTTCACGATCCGCGTGAACTACGACCAGGGACCGGCGGACGAGCGATCCGGCATCGACCTCTGCCGGATCAGCGAGCTCGTCATCGAGGCGGGCTGGGTCGATGCGCCGGCGGCCGGATCGGTACGGTTCGTCAATGCCGGGCCGGCCCCGATCATCGCGCTCCATGTCGACCCGCCGGGCACCCGGCGCGGCCCGGACCGGCTGGGCGACCAGATCCTCGGCGTCGGCCGGTCGCTTGCGCTCGCGCCGCCGCAGGAGGGCGTGTGCGCCTACGACGTGACGGCCCGGTTCCGCAACGGGCAGGAGGCGCGCCTCGCCGGCGCCGATCTGTGTGCGGGCGGCGAGATCACGCTGGCACCGTGAGGGGAGGGACCATGATGCGACCGGGACATCTCGTGCTTGCTGCGGCGCTGCTGGGGGCGGTGCCGGCGGGCGCCCAGAATGCCGCCTTGCCCGAGCCGATGCAGGGGCTCTGGGTCTCGGGCGAATGCGCGGCACCCGAGGCGATGCTGTTCGCCACCCATCGCGGCTGGGCCATGCTGCCCACGGGCGGCACCCAGCGCCTGTGGCGGATCACGCGCACCGGCACGGTCGGTGACGGGTTCACCCTCGCGGTCGGCGACGACGAGGAGCATACGCGGCTGCTGCTGCGGGCCACGCCGACGGGACTTGAGACGCGCGAACCGCCCGAAAAGCTCGCCGACGCCGACCTGCCCGGCGATGCCCCGGCCCGGTCGTTCCGGCGCTGCCCAGCGCTCCCGACGCCCCTCGCGCTGCTGCACGGCGAGGGCCTGTCGTTCCTCGGCGCGCTCGACGGGATCGAGGCGGCCTGCGCGCATGGCGAAGCCGCGGCCTGCATCGATGCGGTCTGGGCCTGGGCGGATGTCAGTGGCGATGGCACGCTGACCGCGGCCGAGGTCTCCCGACTCGCGCGCGGAGTCGCGTATGCGACGATGCTGAGCCAGGGCACGGAGATGGAGGAACTCGCGGCCGCGCTGGGGGCTGGCGCGCTCGGCGGCGTGGCGGTGGGCTGGGCGCTGATCGCGAGCTTCGACTACGACGGGTCGGCCTCGCTCTCCAAGGCCGAGGTGATGCAGGACCGGTTCCCGCCTCCCGGCCTGGCGGGCGCGGTCGCTGCGGCCCCGTCGCTGCCGCCTCCGGGTGTGAGCCTGTCGGGGCAGCTCGGCGCGCTCAAGGTGCTGTTCGAGGAACTGGCGCCGCTGCTCGGTCTGCCGGGTCACTGACCGCCACGGCAAGCCGGCGGATCGCGGCAGCCAGCCGGAACCGCGCCCGCCCGTCGTGGCGCGGCCGATGACGGGTGCGCGGCGCACGCACGGCCTCGGCGAGCGAGGCCGCGTCGGCGAGGCGGTTGGTGCCGGCGGTCACGGTCGCCGGACGCTCGGTGGTCGGCCGCAGCGTCACGCAGGGGATGCCGAGATGGCTCGTCTCCTCCTGCACGCCGCCCGAATCGGTGATCACCACGGCCGCGCGCGAGACGAGCGCCAGGAACGTCACGTAGCCGAGCGGCGGCAGGGCGCGCAGCCCGGGCGGCAGCGCGAGGCCGGTCTCGGCCAGCCGCCGCTCGGTGCGCGGATGGAGCGGGAACAGCAGGGGCAGCTCACGCGCGATCGCGCCGAGCGATGCGAGCAGGGCCGCGAGCGTGTGAGGCGCGTCGACATTCGCCGGCCGATGCAGCGTGACGACGCCGTAGCCGCCCGGCGTGACGCCGAACATATCGGGCCCGGGATGCGCCGCAATCGCCGGGCGCATCACTTCCAGCGTGTCGATCGTGATGTCGCCCGCGCGCTCGATCCGCGCCGGATCGATCCCCTCGCGCAGCAGATTGGCCTCCGCGAGGACGTCCGTGGTCCAGAGCATGTCGGCCGCGTGGTCCGTGAGGATGCGGTTCATCTCCTCGGGCATGGTGCGGTCGCCGCTGCGCAGCCCCGCCTCCAGATGGGCGAGACGCACCCCGCGATGCATGGTCGCGATCGCGGCGGCGAGCGTGGCGTGCACGTCGCCCACCACCACCACGAGATCGGGCGGTTCGGAGGCCAGGACCCGGTCATAGGCCTCGATGGTGCGGCCGATCGTCTCGCCGTGGCTGCCGGCGGCGATGCCCAGCCTGATGTGCGGTTCCGGCAGGTCGAGCTCAGCCATGATGTCGCCCGCCATCGGGGCGTCGCGGTGCTGGCCGGTGTGCACCAGCAGCGGGCGGCACCAGGCC
The DNA here is from genome assembly GCF_000378465.1 of Elioraea tepidiphila DSM 17972. Lineage (GTDB taxonomy): Bacteria > Pseudomonadota > Alphaproteobacteria > Acetobacterales > Acetobacteraceae > Elioraea > Elioraea tepidiphila. The sequence continues at coordinate 98,981 of NZ_KB899914.1, read as the reverse complement.
TCGTCCTTGAGGGCCCACCACAGCGGCGCGACCTTCATCAGGTTGGGCCGCGCCGCCGCGACCAGGTGCACGGTGAACGGATTCACCGGGGCTCCAGCCGTGCGGGCCCGTCGCCGCGCGGCACGACGGCGAGGTGGCGGTCGTGCAGCGCAGCGAGGCTGTCGCGATGGCCGATCGAGACGATGGTCGCCTCCGGCAGCCGCGCGCGCAGAAGCCGGAGCAGGGTGCGCTCGGCCTCCGGGTCGAGCGCGCTGGTCGCCTCGTCGAGGAACAGGGCATCCGGGCGCTGCAGCAGCGCGCGTGCGAAGGCGAGACGCTGCTGCTCACCGCCCGAGAGCACCTGTGCCCAGGGGGCAACCTCGTCCAGCCGGTCCGCGAGCGCGCCGAGCCCGACCTCGCGCAGCACGGCGATCAGCGTCGCGTCGTCGGCGCCGTCGGTCGCGGGGTAGAGCAGCGCGCGCCGCAGCGTGCCCTCGGGCAGATAGGCGCGCTGCGGCAGGAACATCAGCCGCGCGCCGTCGGGGATGCGCACCCGGCCGCGGCCGAACGGCCAGAGCCCGGCAAGCGCGCGGAACAAGGTCGACTTGCCCGACCCGGACGCTCCGGTGATCAGCACGGCCTCGCCCGCGCGCAGGTCGAGCGATGGCGCCTCGATCAGCGGTCGTCCGGAGGGCAGATCGAGCGCGAGCGCCTCGGCGCCGAGCGGCGCGGCCGCGACCCGTTCCGGGCCGCCCTGCTGCGTCGCCTCCGCCGCGGCGACCGCGCGCTCGAAGCCTGTGAGCCGATCCACCACCGCCTTCCACTCGGCGAGCTCGGCATAGACATTGACGAAGAACGACAGCGCGCTCTGCACCTGGCCGAAGGCAGAGGCGGTCTGCATCAGCCCGCCGAGCTCGATCCGGCCCGCGAAGTAGGCGGGGCTGACGACCAGGAAGGGGAAGACGATCGCGATCTGGTTGTAGCCGGCGCTCCACCAGGTGAGCCGTTTCTGGCGGCGCATGATCGCCCACCAGTTCGCCATCAGCGCGGTGAAGCGCCGGCGGAAGCCCTCCGCCTCCTCGGCTTCGCCGTGGTAGAGCGCGATGCCTTCCGCGTTCTCGCGCACCCGCATCAAGGCGAAGCGGAAATCCGCCTCGAAGCGCTGCTGGTCGAAATTGAGCCGCACGAGCGGCCGGCCGACCCGGTCGATCACCCAGGTTCCGACCACCGCATAGACGAGCGCGCACCACACGAGATAACCCGGCACGGCGACCTCGCCGTTGGCGAGCACGAGCGGCGCGTCCGCCGAGAGCGCCCAGAGAATGGCGATGAAGGAGGCGAGCGTGACCACGGAGGAGAGCAGGCCGAGGGAGAGCCGGAGTGTCCGGTCGACGAAAAGCTTCAGGTCCTCGGCGATGCGCTGGTCGGGATTGTCGGCGTCGGGGTGGCCGGCCAGCACCATGCGATAGTATGCGTGGCCCTGCATCCAGCGCGCGAGGTACCGCTCGGTCAGCCAGCGCCGCCAGCGGATCTGCAACATGAGGTTGAGGTAGGTCTGATAGACGGCGACGATGATGAACAACACCGCGAGGAAGCAGAACCAGCCGAGTTCAGCGACGAAGGTATCCCAGTCGCGGTGCTGGAGGGCGGTGTAGAACCGGTTGTTCCACTGGTTGAACAGCACGTTCAGGTAGACGAGGCCGAGATTCATGCCGACGATCACGGCCAGCAACACTCGGCCCGCGCGGCGGTCCTCGGACCAGAAATAGGGGGCCGTGAGCCGCCAGAGATCGGCGAGAAAGGCGCGCAGCGCGGCGGTCATGCGCCGCGCTTCCTGCGTTCAGGTCGCACGGTCAAGACCGGGCCGCGGCAACGGCCCGGCCGGCGACTGGATGCCCCTGGCCGCGCGTGGTCAGGCGCCGATGCGCCGCGCGTTCTTGCGCAGCAGGGCGGCGGCGATCGAAAGCCGCATCTCGGGCGCCGGGGCGGGCTTGGCCGCCGGCTTGGCGGTGCGCGTCGCGGCGGCCTTCGCCGGCTTCGCCGCTGCCGGCGCCGGCTTCTTGGCCGTCTTGCCCTGAGCCTTCGTCTTCGCCCCGCCGCTCGCTCGCGCCATCGGACCTCTCCCTGTGCCAATGCGGCGCATGTGATGCCAAGTCGCGCGTTCGGATGCAACGGGTGTCGCAATCCTCGTGCATGGGCGTGCAAGGAAAGACATCCTCACGCGGGCGTTGCACAACCCGGCGGTTCGTGCACATCTCGGCGCCGTTCATGGCGGGATTTCCCTCACTCGATGCCCGGGCGGCGCGCGGCGTTGGCCTGATGGTGGTTTCAACCTTCGGGTTCGCCGGCAGCCATAGCCTCATTCGTTTCGTTTCGGGGGAAGTGCATCCCTTCGAGACCGCCTTCTTCCGCAGCCTGATCGGCCTGCTGCTGATGTCGCCCTGGATCATGCGCGGCGGCTTCGCCGCGCTCCGGACGACGCGTTTCCCGGCCCACGCGTTCCGTGCGGTGCTGAATGCCGGGTTCATGCTGAGCTACTTCCTCGGCCTCAGCCTCGCCCCGCTCGCCAAGGTGACGGCGCTGTCCTTCCTCGGCCCGGTGGTCGCGACCGCGATGGCGATCGTGCTGTTGCGCGAGCGGCTCGACCCCGTGCGGCTGTTGGGACTCGCCCTCGGCGTGGCCGGCGCGATCGCCATCGTGCGGCCGGGCGCCGTGCCGTTCAGCCTCGGCACCGGTCTGGTGCTGCTCGCGACGCTGTTCTGGGCGGCGGTGATGACCACCATCAAGAGCCTGGCACGCACCGAGACGAGCCTGACGATCGCCGCCTGGATGGCGCTGCTGCTGATCCCGATCAGCCTCGGCTTCGCGCTGCCGGTGTGGGTGTGGCCGAGCGCGCGGGCCTTGATGTTCCTGGTCGCGATCGGTGCCCTCGCGACCCTTGGCCAGCTCGCCCTCGGCCAGGCGTTCCGCAATGCCGATGCCTCGCTGCTCTATCCGGTGGACTTCCTGCGCCTGGTCTGGGCGTCAGGGTTCGGCCTGCTGGTGCTGGGCGAGGTGCCGGATGTCTGGGTCTGGATCGGCGGAGCGGCGATCAGCGCCGCTGCCGGCATCCTCGCCTTCGCCGGCGGGCGGAAGCGGTAGCGCGACAGCGGTTGCGCGCCGGCGGAGAACGCAGCACGGTATGCGTCAACGGCAGCGGGTTGACTGCCGCGTCTGAGAGGAGCGTCCCCATGTCCCCGCTCTCCCGCCGGGCCGCGCTTGCCTCCGCCGTCCTGCTGCTCGCGCCCGTCGCCCACGCTTATCCTGATCGGCCGGTGCGCATCATCGTGCCGTTCCCGCCCGGCCAGGCCGCGGACCTGTTCGCGCGGCTGCTCGCTGACCGGCTCTCGGCGATGTGGCCGCACCGCGTGCTGGTGGAGAACCGCGCGGGTGGGGCCGGCGCGGTCGGGCTCGAGGCCGGCAAGCAGGCAGCGCCCGACGGGCACACGCTGATCATGGGAACCTCCGGAACCTTGGGGATCAACCCCAACGTGATCGCGCGGCTGCCCTACGACCCGATCGCCGATTTCGCGCCCGTCTCGAACGTGTTTCTCGCCCCGCTCGTGCTGGTCGTGCACCCCGAGTTCCCGGCGAAGACCGTGCAGGATCTGGTCGCCCGCGCCAAGGCCGATCCCGGTGCGCTGAACTACGCCTCGGCCGGGCCGGGCACGGCGCAGCATCTGACCGCGGAGCTGTTCGCCACCCGGGCCGGCATCAGGATGACGCACGTGCCCTATCGCGGCTCGGCGCCGGCGATGACCGACGTGATCGCCGGCGTGGTGCCGATCATGCTGGACAGCGTGGCCGCCGCACTCGGCCATATCCGCGCCGGGCGCGTCCGCCCGCTCGCGGTGACGACGGCGACGCGCTCGCCCCTGCTGGCCGACATCCCGACGGTGGCCGAGACCGTGGCACCCGACTTCGATGCCGCCGGCTGGTCGGGGATCATCGCACCCCGGGCGACGCCGGAGGCGATCGTCACCAAGGTCAGCGCCGACATCCAGGCGGCACTCGCGCATCCCGAGACCCGCCAGCGCATGATCGACATGGGCGGCATTCCGGCGGCCGGCCCGCCGGAGGCGTTCGGCGCCTTCATCCGCGACGAGATCGCGAAATGGGGCGAGGTCGCGCGCGCGGCGAACGTCCGGCTGGACGGATAGGAGACGTCAGTAGCTCAGGCGGCGACGCAGCGTTTTCGCCGCCGCGATCAGCTTCGCGCATTGCGCCTCGCCGGGCGCGCGCCGCAGCAGCTTGCGCCTCGCGTTCGCGGCCTGAAGCGCGGCGGCGAGCGCATCCGCGCGTTGACGCTTCAGCGCGGGCACGGTCGCGACGCCGGCGGCGCCGAGCAGGACGGCGAGCTCAGCGCTGAGCCCCGCGATGCGCAGCAGATCGGCGCGGTTGGCCCAGTCGAGCAGGGTGTCCTCGGCAATCCCCGTTTGCTCGGCGAGCGCGGCGCGCCCCTTCGGCCGCGCGGCCGCCTCCAGCAGTTCCTCGGTGGTCCTGACGCCGACAGCGGCGAGGGCCTCCGCCTGCTTGCGGCCGATACCGTCGATCCTGGCCAGAGGATAGGCCATGGCCGTCCTCCCCGACTGCGATCGGGAAAGCAAAGCACGGGACGCAGACGAAATGGAACAGGTTTCTGATCGATCCGCGGCCGAGGCGAGGGCCTCCGGCTTCGGACCCGACACGGGCGACCATGATTGAGGAACCGACGCCACTATGGAACACTGGTCCGACCGGGCGAGGACAGGATCACGTCTTGGAGGCGCAGCGATGCCATCAATGGTCGTGCATGACCGCCGGCTGGCCGGGGCCACGCCCACCTGGTACAGCTTCGTGATGCAGGTGAACCAGAATACCGGCATCCGCCAGATCGTCGATACGGTCGCGCGGCGGGCCCGCGAACGGCGCAAGCTGGACCGACTGCACCTGCTCAGCCACGGCTTCGAGGCCAACTGGGATCTCGGCAACCAGACGTGCACGCCGGATGCGCATGGCGGCTTCGGGTTGCAGCTCGGCCGCGAGGGGCTGACGCTCTGGACTGTGCACCTGACCGACGCGTGGCGCGGATTGGTCGACCTGATCGTGCTGTTCGCCTGCGCTCCCGCCGACACCTACGCGCCGAACCGCGGCACCTGGGGCGACGGGCGGCGCTTCTGCGGCGAACTGGCCTTGCGGACCGGTGCGCGCGTCATCGCCGCGCGCGACACCCAGACCTACCACCACTGGACGGACGGGTCCCGCCCCCTCGACTTCGGCGACTGGGAGGGACCAGTGTTCGAGTTCTCGCCGACTAATCCCGAAGGCACGCGGGTGATGGACCCCGGCCGCTACCGCGTGCAGCGCGACCGCGCCTCGGCCGGCTGAGGCCCGGCGCGGCCCGGAGCCGCGCCGCCGCGCTATCCCCGTCGTTCGACGATCAGCTTCTTGATCTCGCCGATCGCCTGCGCCGGGTTCAGTCCCTTCGGGCAGGTCTTGGTGCAGTTCATGATGGTGTGGCAGCGATACAGCTTGAACGGGTCCTCGAGCGCGTCGAGCCGCTCGCCGGTTGCCTCGTCGCGGCTGTCGGCGATCCAGCGATAGGCCTGGAGCAGCACAGCCGGGCCGAGATACCTGTCACCGTTCCACCAGTAGGACGGGCAGGACGTCGAGCAGCAGAAGCAGAGGATGCATTCCCACAACCCGTCGAGCTTCGCGCGCTCCTCCTTGCTCTGCAGCCGCTCGGCATCGGGGGGCGGCGGTGTGTCCGCCTTCAGCCAGGGCTCGATCGAACGGAGCTGCGCATAGGGCTGCGACAGATCGGGCACGAGATCCTTCACCACCGGCATGTGCGGCAGCGGCGTGATCCTCACGGGCCCTTGCACCTCGTCGATCGGCTTGAGGCAGGCGAGCGTGTTGGTGCCGTCGATGTTCATCGCGCAGGAGCCGCAGATGCCCTCGCGGCAGGAGCGGCGGAAGGTGACGGTCGTGTCGACCTCGTTCTTGATCTTGATCAGCGCGTCGAGAACCATCGGACCGCACTGGTCGAGGTCGATCTCGAACGTATCCATGCGCGGGTTCTGCCCGTCATCCGGGTTCCACCGGTAGACCCGGAACTCCTTCACCCGCTTGGCGCCGGCAGGGGCCTTGTGGGTCTGCCCGGCGCCGATCCTCGAATTCGCGGGCAGGGTGAACGTCGCCATGAGTCTTGGTCCTCTCCGCGCTCAGTACACGCGCGCCTTGGGCGGGAAGCTCTGCACCTCGTTGGTGAGCGTGGTCAGGGTCACGCCGCGATAGTCGAGCCGCACCTGCCCGGTCTCGTCGCACCAAGCGAGCGTGTGCTTCATCCAGTTCTCGTCGTCACGCTCGGGGTAGTCCTCGTGCGCATGCGCGCCGCGGCTCTCGTGGCGCGCCTCGGCCGAGACGATGGTGGTCATCGCATTGCCCATCAGGTTGTCGAGTTCCAGCGCCTCGACGAGGTCGCTGTTCCAGATCAGGCTGCGATCGTTCACGCGCAGGTCGTCCATGTGGCGCCAGTTGGCGCGCATCTTCTCCACGCCCTCGGCGAGCGAGGCGGAGGTGCGGAACACCGCGGCGTGATCCTGCATGGTGCGCTGCATCGCAAGCCGGATCTCGCCGGTGTTCGTCCCGCCCTTGGCGTGGCGGGTGCGGTCGAGGCGGTCGAGCGCGCGCTCGCCCGCGCGTGCGGGCAGCGGCGGCTGACTCTGGCCCGGCTTGACGATCTCGGCGGCGCGGTGCGCGGCGGCCCGGCCGAACACCACGAGGTCGAGCAGCGAGTTGGTGCCGAGGCGGTTGGCGCCGTGCACCGACACGCAGGCGGCCTCGCCGACCGCCATCAGTCCCGGCACGACGCGGTCGCCGTCGGGGCCATGCGTGATCACCTCGGTGCGGTAGTTCGTCGGGATGCCGCCCATGTTGTAGTGCACGGTCGGCAGCACCGGGATCGGCTCGCGCGTGACATCCACGCCCGAGAAGATCTTCGCGGTCTCGCTGATCCCGGGCAGGCGCTCGGCGAGCAGATCGGCGCCGAGATGCTCCAGGTGCAACAGCACATGGTCCTTGTGCGGGCCGCAGCCCCGGCCCTCGCGGATCTCGATCGTCATCGAGCGCGACACCACGTCGCGGCTGGCGAGGTCCTTCGCGGTCGGCGCGTAGCGCTCCATGAAGCGCTCGCCCTCGGAGTTCGTCAGGTATCCGCCCTCGCCGCGCGCGCCCTCGGTGATCAGGCAGCCCGCGCCGTAGATGCCCGTCGGATGGAACTGAACGAACTCCATGTCCTGGAGCGGCAGGCCGGCGCGCAGCACCATCGCATTGCCGTCACCCGTGCAGGTATGCGCCGAGGTGCAGGAGAAATAGGCGCGCCCGTAGCCGCCGGTGGCGAGCACCGTGAGCGCGGCGCGGAAGCGGTGAATCGTGCCGTCCTCGAGGTTCCAGGCGACCACGCCGCGGCAGGCGCCGTCGTCATCCATGATCAGGTCGAGCGCGAAATACTCGACGAAGAACTCGGCCTCGTGTTTGAGCGACTGCTGGTAGAGCGTGTGCAGGATCGCATGTCCGGTGCGGTCGGCCGCGGCGCAGGCGCGCATGGCGGGCGCCTTGCCGTACTCCTTCATGTGGCCGCCGAACGGGCGCTGATAGATCCTTCCGTCCTCGGTGCGGCTGAACGGCACGCCGAAATGCTCGAGCTCGTAGACCGCCGGGATCGCCTCGCGGCACATGTACTCGATCGCGTCCTGGTCGCCGAGCCAGTCCGACCCCTTCACGGTGTCGTACATGTGCCAGCGCCAGTCATCCTCCCCCATGTTGCCGAGTGCCGCACCGATCCCGCCCTGGGCGGCGACGGTGTGGCTGCGCGTCGGGAACACCTTGGTCACGCAGGCGGTCTTCAGCCCCGCGGCACCCATGCCGAGCGTGGCGCGCAGTCCCGCGCCGCCGGCGCCGACCACCACCACGTCGTAGGTGTGATCGACGATCCGATAGGCACGCTGCGAGGGAAGCGTGATGGCGTTCATCTCAATCCCGTCCTGTCCCCGGCCGCTAGAGCGCGACCTTCAGCACCGCGACCGCGGCGAACAGCGCGAGCAGCAGCATCGCCGCCTTCATCGCCAGCATCGCCGCGAGCCGCGTGCGCTCGCTGCGGATGTAGTCCTCGATCACGACCTGCAAGCCCAGCGCGCCATGCCAGAAGGTCGCGCCGATCAGCGCGAGCAGCAGCACGGTGTTGTGCGGGCGCGCCATCCACAGCACGACCTCGCCATGCGAGGCGCCGCCGAGCACGATCACGCTGGCCACGAACCAGAGCGTCAGCGGCACCAGCGCGACCGCGGTCAGCCGCTGCACCCACCAGTGATGCGCACCCTCCTTCGCCGCACCAAGCCCGCGCACGCGGCCGAGCGGTGAGCGCAGCGTGCGCTGGGAGAGCTTCTCGGTTGCCATCGCCTCGCTCCTCAGCCCAGCAGCGCGTAGCCGAGGATCCAGGCGAACAGCGTCAGCCCGACCGTGGCGCCGACCGTGAACCAGCCCGAGCGGCTGAAGGTTTCGAGGTCGTAGCCGTGGCCGAGATCCCAGGCGAGGTGCCGGATGCCGTTGCAGAAATGGTAGAACAGCGCGAGCGTCCAGCAGAACAGCAGGAACCGGCCGAGGACACTGCCGAAGAACGCCTGCGCCTCGGCGAAGCCCACCGGGCCCGAGGCGACCGCCATCAGCCAGGACACCAGCAGCCCCGTGCCGATCACCAGCCCGACGCCGGTGATCCGGTGCAGGATCGACAGCGTCATGGTGATCTGCCACCGGTAGACCTGGAGATGCGGGCTGAGCGGCCGGCGCACCAGCCTGCCCTCGCTGTCCCGGCCCAGCATCAGGGCGTCGCGGGCATCCATCGCGGCTTTCCTCTCGCACCAAAAGGGCGCGGGCCAGTGATGCCGCGCCCTTCAGAACCGAGGCCAAGGGATACGCCTGCTGCGCCGCAGCGTCAAACGCCGGTGGCGGGGATCAGCCGAGCGTCTTGACCAGCAGCACGGCGTCGCCCGAGGTATAGCGCAGCGTCGGGTGCGGCACGAGCGGACGGCGGTCCTTGGCGACATAGCCGCGGCGTTCGTAGAGCCGATAGGCGCCGGTGTTCATCGCGAAAGAGATCGTGCTGACCCGGTCGAACCCGCGCGCGGCAGCCCGCGCCTCGGTCGCGTCCATCAGCGCCGAGCCGATGCCAAGGCCGCGGTAGGGCGTTTCGATCGCCAGGCCGGCGAGGTAGAGGCTGCCCGGCTCCTCGAGCTCGGCATACGGCCGCAGGATGGGATCGGGCTCCTCGCTCGGCGCATCCGAAACGCCGATCGGGAAGGCATGCGCCATGCCCACCACGGCGCCCTCCTGTTCGGCCACCAGCGCGTTCTCCCAGGAGAACGCCACGCCGGTGCGCGCGTAGCGCCGACGCCCGACCGCCTCCAGCGGCTCGCCCGGCCCGGCGAGCAGGCCCCAAATATAGGCGGCGAGCCCGTCCGAGGAGATCAGGAACAGCCGCGCGATCGCGGCGGCGTCCTCGGCGCGGGCGGGACGGATCAGGCGCATCGGCTCGGGCCGCCGCCTTGCGCGCGCTGCGCCCGGTCAGCCGGTTCAGGGCGTCGGCGGCCTCGCGCCGGAACGCCTCCAGGATCGCGGCGGCGGGCAGCACCGCGGCGATGTTTCCGGCCGCCTCGCCCGCAGTCAGGCACATCTGGCCGAGCTTGCCGCTTGTGGCCACGGTCGGCAGGATCGCCGAGAAGCGGGGCATGGCGACAAGCGAGGCGCCGATCACCGTCTCGCCGACGATCTCGGCCGGCAGCACCGCTGCCTCCGCCTCGCGGGCGCGCCAGTCGCGCATGGCGGCATGGCACAGTGCGCGCCCGTCCGCTCCCCCGGGCCGCCAGCACGGGCAGGGGGGCCACCGCACGGATCACCGCCGGCAGCAGCGTCATCGTGGTCGCCTCGGCGCGGTTGTGGCCGCCCGCATTCGACACCGCGGCGGCAAGCCGCGGGCCGGCGACAAGGGCCATGCCGGCGGAGACCACCGGCAGGGTCAGGCCGAACCGCTCGGACAATGGCGTGGTGAGCATCGATGCACTCCTCGCAGGGAAATCGCTCGTTCGGCCGGTGTGTGGCGGTCGGAGATGTCCGCTGCGTGTCCGCGGACGCCGGATCGCGTTTCGATCATGTCCGCCGGTTCCGCCGTGCGGCCGCGCGTGCGAGGCTCGCCCGAGCCCATGCCGCGCCCCGCTCTCCTCGGCCCTCTGCTCGTCGTGCTGTCAGGCCTGCTCTACACGGCCGGCTACGTGACCGCGAAGCTGCTCAGCGCGCGGATCGACGCGATGCAGATCACCTTCCTCCGCTGCGCCCTCCTGCTGCTGGCCGCCGCCGTGATCAGTCCGTTCCTGCCGCGCCCGCAGGCGGCGTGGCGGCGCGCCTTGTTTCCGCCGCGCGCCCGCGACATGCGGCTCGCCGGGATCGGCGTGATCGGCTCCTCGATCCTGGTGATCCTGGCCTATGCGCGCATGCCGGTGATCGAGGTCTCGGCGATCGGATTCACCGGCCCGATCATCCTGACCGTGCTCGCCGGCCCCGTGCTCGGCGAGCGCGTCGGCGCCCGGCGCTGGACCGCGGTCGCGCTCGGTTTCCTCGGCGTGCTCGCGGTGCTGCGGCCGGGGCTCGCGGCGTTCCAGCCGGCCGCGGCCTTCGCGGTCGCCGGCCAGTTCGCCTATGCCGGCTACCAGCTGCTCGCCCGGCGGCTGCGCGGCGAGGCGACCGCCATGGATTTCACCCTGCAATCGGCGCTGGTCGGTGCGGCGATGACCGGGCTCGCCATGCCGCTCCTCTGGACCGCGCCGAGCGGGGCCGACTGGGTTCTGCTCGCCTCCTTCGCCGCGCTCCAGGCGGCCGGGCAGTGGACGCTCGCGGCGGCCTTGCAGCGGGCCGAGGTCGCGACACTCCAACCCTGGCAATACGTGAAGCTCGCCTGGGCGCTCGGCTTCGACCTGCTGCTGTTCGGCCTCGTCCCCGATGCCGTGGCCGCGTCCGGGATCGCGCTGATCCTCGCCGGCACGATGCTCGCGGCGCACGCCCCGGCGAGGCGTTGACGCGCGCGGCCTCTGCCGCGAAGGTCCGGCGCATGGACGGAGCGCCCAGGACCGGCACCACGACCGCCGCTCTCTCGGCGCCTGCCACGGCCGTTCCGTTCGTCCTGCTGGCCAGCGTCGCCGGGATCGGCCAGGTCGCCGCCAACCTGCCACTGCCGAGCCTGCCGGCGATCGGGGCCGAGTTCGGCGCCGGCGCGGCCGGGCTGGTGGTCGCGGTGTTCCTCGCCGCCTTCGCGCCGTCGCAATTGCTCTGGGGCCCGCTCTCGGACCGGCACGGGCGGCGGCCGGTGGTGCTCGCCGCCCTGGTCGTGTTCGCGCTCGGCAGTGCGGTCGCTGCCCTCGCCCCTGCGTTCTGGGTGTTGCTGGTCGGGCGGGCGTTGCAGGCGCTGGGCGGCGCGGCCGGGCTGGTGATCGCGCGGGCCAGCCTGCGCGACGGCGCGGAGGGGCGGGCGCTCGGCCGCGGCATGGCCGCACTGTCGATGGCGACGGCGGCGGTGCCGGCGCTCGCGCCGCTTGCCGGCGCCGCGCTCGAACAGGCGGAGGGCTGGCGGCTTGGCTTCTGGGCCAGCGCGGGGGCGGGACTCGGCGTGCTGGCCTGGGCGGCGGCGGCCATGCCCGAGACCAGCCGGGTGCGCGCGCCGGCGCTCGAGCTTGGCGCGGTGCTTCACGCGTACCGCGCCGTCTGGCGCGACGGTCGTTTCCGCCCGCCGGCCGCCGTGGCGGCCGGGGCGATGGGCGGGCTTTTCGCCTTCGGCGCGGGCAGCCCCACGCTCTACATCACGGTCTTCGGCCTGACGCCGATGGCCTATGCGGTCTATCCGCTGATCGCGGTGCTCGGCGTGCTGATCGGTGGCGGCGCCGCGCGGGCGCTGATGAAGCGGGGCAGCCCGGGACGCGCGATGGCGATCGGCGTGGCGCTCATGCTGGCGGGCGGGCTCGGCATGGCCGCGCTCGACCCGCTCGGGATGTTCGGCAAGCACGCGGTGAACGTGACGATGCTGGTGTTCGTGCTCGGCCTCGGCTTCGCACTGCCCGCCGCCTTCGCCGAGGCGCTCGCGCCGTTCGGCGAGCGCGCCGGTACGGCGGCGAGCCTGGCCGGCGCGATCCAGATCGCCGCCGGCGCGGCGGCGGCGGCGGCGGCCTCGATCCTGCCGATGCCCTGGGTGATGGCGGCCTGCGGCATCGTTGCCGCCGTCGCGGCGGGGCGGGGACGAGGGCGCTAACCGGTCCCGGCCGCGCGCGGATGCGCCCGCTGCCACACCGCCATCACCTGCGCTTCGTCCACCGCGGTGTAGCGCTGCGTGGTCGAGAGACTGGCGTGGCCGAGCAGTTCCTGGATGGCGCGCAGATCCGCGCCCGCCTGCAACAGATGCGTGGCGAAGCTGTGCCGGAGCGCATGCGGCGAAGCGTGATCCGGCAGACCGAGGGCGGCGCGCGCGCGGGCGAGCGCGAGCCGGAGCAGCCGGTCGTTCAGCGGTCCGCCGCGGACGCCCCGGAACAGCGGCGCGTCGGGCGCGAGCGGATGCGGGCAGAGCCGGATGTAGTCGCCGATCGCCTCGCGCACGACCGGCAGCACGGGCACGTCGCGCTCCTTCGACCCCTTGCCGCGCACGCGCAGGCTCGCCGACCCGCCCGGCAGCGGCGCGTCGCGGCGGGTGAGCCCGAGTGCCTCGGCCGCGCGCAGCCCGCACCCGTAGAGCAGCAGCACGAGCGCGGCATCGCGCGCGGCGATCCAGGGCTCGTCGGCCAAGGTGCCCGCCTCGGCGGCGAGTGTCTCGGCGTCGATCCGGCTCAGCGCGCGCGGGGCCGGGACGCGCGCGCGCGGCGTGGCGATCAGGCGGATCGCCGGACAGTCCGGCCCGCCGTTCCGCGCCAGGAACCGATAGAAGCTGCGCAGCGCCGCGAGCCCGCGCGCGCGCGTCGCGTTGGTCACACCCTCGGCGGCGCGCTCGGCGAGCCAGGCGCGGAAATCGGCCGCCGTGAGCGCACCGAGCGCGGCGCGATCCGGGGCCGCGCCGAGATGGCGCGTCAGGAAGCCGAGGAACGTGGCGATGTCGTGACGATAGGCGGTGATGGTCGCAGGCGAGGCCCGGCGTTCGGCGGCGAGCCAGTCGAGGAACGACGTGAGCGCCGCGTCCGCGGTCACGGGCTGCGCGTGAGCGCAACGGCGGTGACGGCGGCCAGGAAGGCCAGCACGTCGGTGCCCTGGCCCGGCTCATAGGCGCCCGGGTCGCGCACGCCGCAGGCGAGCAGCGCCTCGCCGCCTTTCGGCAGCGGCAACCGTGCGAGCGCATCGGAGGCGACCAGCGGTGCCGCCTCGCCGTAGAGGGTTTCCGTCTCGAAGGATTGCGGGCGCAAGGCCACGGGCGTGCCGGACGGCACCATGCGCGCCACGAACCCGCGCGGCAGCGGACGCGCGAGCGGCAGCGCGCGCGCCTCGGCGCAGACCGCCACGACATCGACGCCGAGCAGCGCAGGCCAGTCCTGCACGATGATGTCGAGCGCCTCGGCCGCGCCGCGCGCGGCCATCACCGCCAGCACCGCGCGCTGCGCACGCGACTGGATCGCGGCATTGGCGCGCCCCGCCGCGAGCAGCGCCTCTGTACGGTCACGCAACTGCACGCCGCGCTCGCGCTCAACCTCCAGCATCGCCGCCATGTGGTCGGCGAGCCGTTCGCCATGCACGCGCCGGGGCGGCGTCAGTGCGCGGTACAGGGCAGGGCGATCGGCGAGGAAGCCGGGGTGTGCCCGCAGGAACGCCTCGACGAAGGCGGCCTCGTCCGGATCGGGCTCGACCGTGCCGGCCCGTCTGCGCGAGCGGGGCCGGTCCGTGCTCACAGGATCGACTGTCCGGTCTTGGCCCAGTCGGCGAGAAACGCCGCGAGGCCCTTGTCGGTCAGCGGATGCTGGAAGAGCTGGCGCAGCACCGCGGGCGGCAAGGTCGCGACATCGGCGCCGAGCTTCGCCGCCTGCACGACATGCATCGGGTTGCGCACCGAGGCCACCAGCACCTCCGTGCCGAAATCGTAGTTGGCGTAGATCTCGACGATCTCGGCGATCAGCGCCATGCCGTCCTGACCCACGTCATCCAGCCGGCCGACGAAGGGGCTGATATAGGCAGCGCCGGCCTTGGCCGCGAGCAGCGCCTGCGCGGCCGAGAAGCAGAGTGTGACATTCACCGGCACGCCCTCGTCCGACAGCGCCTTGCACGCCTTCAGCCCGTCCATGGTCAGCGGCAGCTTGACGACGACGTTCTTCGCGAGGCCGCGCAGGAAGCGGGCCTCCTTCAGCATCGGCGCAAACTCGGTCGCGGTGACCTCGGCCGAGACCGGGCCCGGCACCGCCTCGCAGATCTCGACGATCACCTCGGTGATCTTGCGCCCGGACTTGGCGATCAGCGACGGGTTGGTGGTGACGCCATCGACCATGCCGAGCGCGGCGAGCGCCCTGATCTCGGCGATGTCGGCGGTGTCGACGAAGAACTTCATGCGAAACTTCCATCCATGGCGGAGTCGGGGGCACCATAACCGTGGCCGGGGCCGGGGGAAAGCGACGGCCGGATGACGCGGGCGGGCGCCCGCGCGTGCCCGTGCTGCTGCCGTTGCCGCTCGAAGGTGCCTACGACTACGCGGTGCCGGACGCGATGGAGGTCGCGCCCGGCGCGGTGGTGACCGTGCCGCTCGGCCCGCGCGTGCTCTACGGCGTGGTGTGGCATGGCGAGCCGGATGGCACGGTGCCGGCCGCGAAGCTGCGCCCGATCGCGTCGGCCGTGCCGACGCCGCCGTTGCGCCCGGCGCTGCTCCGCTTCATCGACTGGGTGGCGGACTACACGCTGAGCGCGCCGGGCGACGTGCTGCGCATGGCGCTGCCGATTCCGGCCGCCACCGAGGCGCCGCGGCCGCGCGTCGGCTGGCGGCTCGTGGACGCGGTGCCGGAGGGTGTGCGCGTCACGCCCGAGCGCGCGCGCGTGCTGGAGGTGCTGCGCGCCGCGCCCGGGCTGGTCTGGACCGGCTCCGACCTCGCGCGCGCGGCCGGTGTCACGCCCGGCGTGCTGCGCGGCATGGCGGATGCCGGGCTGCTCGCGCCGGCGCAGATGGCCGGGCTGCACGATGCGCCGCAGCGCGCGGATGCGCTTGCCCCGGCGCTGACGCCCGCGCAGCAGGAGGCGGCCGCGACGCTGCGCGCCGCCGTGGCAGCGGCACGGTTCGGTGTGACGCTGCTCGATGGTGTCACCGGCTCGGGCAAGACCGAGGCGTATCTGGAAGCGGTCGCCGAGGCGATCGCGCGCGGCCGGCAGGCGCTGGTGCTGCTGCCGGAGATCGCCCTCTCGGCGCAGGTGATCGACCGTTTCACCGCGCGCTTCGGCGCACCGCCGGCGGTGTGGCATTCGGAGGTCGCCGGCGCGCGCCGGCGCGCGACCTGGCGCGCGGTGGCGGAGGGCCGCGCGCCGATCATCGTCGGCGCGCGGTCCGCGCTGTGGCTGAACTTCGCGTCCCTCGGCCTTGTGGTCGTGGACGAGGAGCACGAGACCGCGTTCAAGCAGGAGGACGGCGTGACGTATCACGCCCGCGACATGGCGGTGGTACGCGCGCGCATCGAGGACGTGCCCTGCGTGCTGGTCAGTGCGACGCCCTCGCTGGAGACGCTCGCGAATGTCGAGCGTGGCCGCTACGCGCGACTCCACCTGCCCGAGCGCCATGGCGAGGCCGGCCTGCCCGAAGTCACCGCGATCGACCTTCGCCGCGAGCCGCCGCCGCGCGGCCGTTTCCTTGCCCCGCCGCTGGTCGCCGCGATCGAGGCGACGCTCGCGCGCAGCGAGCAGGCGTTGCTGTTCCTCAATCGCCGCGGCTTCGCGCCGCTGACGCTCTGCCGTGCCTGCGGCCATCGCTTCGAGTGCCGCAACTGCACCGCCTGGCTGGTCGAGCACCGCTACACCCGCACGCTGCAATGCCACCATTGCGGCCACAGCGAGCCCGCGCCCGAGACCTGCCCCGAATGCGGCGCCGAGGGCTCGCTCACCGCGATCGGTCCGGGTGTGGAACGCGTGGCCGAGGAGGTGCGCACGCTGTTCCCCACCGCGCGCGTGCTGGAGATGAGCAGCGACACCGTGCACGGCGCGCATTCGGCGGCGGCGATGGCGGCGATGATCGAGAACCGCGAGATCGACCTGATCGTCGGCACGCAACTCGTCGCCAAGGGCTGGCACTTCCCGCATCTGACGCTGGTCGGGGTGGTGGACGCGGATCTCGGGCTTGCCGGCGGCGATCTGCGCGCGGCCGAGCGCACCTTGCAGGTGCTGCACCAGGTGGGCGGGCGTGCGGGACGCGCGGCGCAGGCGGGGCGGGTGCTGCTGCAGACTTGGCAGCCCGCGCATCCGGTGATGCAGGCGCTGGTGTCGGGCGACATCGACCGGTTCGTCGCCGAGGAGATGGCGGCGCGGCGCGCCGGTGGGTGGCCGCCGTTCGGCCGGCTGGTCGCGGTGATCGTCTCGGCGACCGAAGCCGCGGTTGCGGACGCGGCGGCGGCGGCGCTGCGACGGGCGGCGCCCGTGGGCGAACGATTCGTCGTGCTCGGACCGGCGCCCGCGCCGCTGTCGATCCTGCGGGGGATGCATCGGCGGCGGCTGCTGCTGAAGGCCGCGCGCGATGTGGACGTGCAGGCGCTGATGCGCGCGTGGCTGGCGGCGACGGAGGTGCCGCGGCAGGCGCGGATCGACCTTGACGTCGATCCGGTAAGTTTCCTCTAGGTGCCGGAGACCATACGACCGCGCGGAAGACTTCGCCAGTCCGAGCGCCTCCCCAAGGTTCCCTCTCCCTGCATCGCCCCACCCGCTCCTTCGGAGGTGACATGAACATCCGTCCCATCATCGTCCCCTATGCCGGCGACGTCGCGCGCTGGGGCCAAGCGCGCGGCCCGGCGGCGATGCTCGAAGCGGGGCTGGTAGGAGCGCTGCGTGCGCAGGGGCACGACGTGGCCGAGCCGATCGAGATCGTCTTTCCGCGCGAGCGGCGTACGCGCGATCCGGTGACCAATCTCGGCACGATCGCGGCGATGGTGTCGGACGCCGTCGCCGCGGCGATCGGCGACGGCGCGATGCCGCTCGTCCTGGAGGGGAACTGCACCCAGGCGGTCGGGCCTGCGGGCGGGGTCGCGCGCGCCTGCGGGGCGAGCGGCATCGTCTGGTATGACGCGCATGGCGACATGCACACGCTGCGCACGACCTCGACCGGGCTGCTCGGCGGCATGCCCTATGCCGTCTGTCTCGGCTGGGAGTTCGATGACTGGCGCGAGGCGGCCGGGCTCGCTCACCCCGTCTCGGCGGAGGCGGCGGCGCTGATCGGGGCGTCCGATCTCGATCCGGAGGAGGAATTGGCGCTGGCCGCGCACCCGATCGCGCGGCTGGATGCCGCGGCGATGGGCGCGGATGCGGGCGAGCGCACGGCGGCGCTGCTGGTGCCGCGCGCCTCGGCTGCGCCGGGCTGGTACATGCACATCGACCTCGATGTGGCCGGCACCGAGGAGGTGCCCGGTCCGCTGACGCCGGCGCCGCACTGGCCGTCGCGTGCGGCGCTGTTGGCCTCGATCGCCGCGGCCGCACGGGCCGTGCCGATGCGCTGCCTCGGCCTCGCGGCATATGATCCGGGGGGCGATCCGGAGCGTCGCGGCGCGCGGCTCGCGGTCGAGATGGCGGTGACCGCGCTCGCCTGACGTCATGGGATAGGGGTCTGGGGAAAGGGCCTGCCGGCCCTTTCCCCAGCTTGCCTTCTGGTCTTAGGCTTCGCTGACAGAACCTGCCGGGGGCGTTATGGACGTGATCTGGATCCTGCTCGCGATCGCAGCCGTCGTCGTCGGCTATGTCATCGTCACCTTCAACCGGCTGGTCTCGTTGCGAACCCGCGTGCGCGAGGCGTGGTCGGACATCCAGGTGCAGATGAAGCGCCGCTACGACCTGATTCCCAACCTCGTAGAGACGGTGAAGGGCTATGCCGGGCATGAGCGCGGCACGCTGGAGAGCGTGGTCAAGGCGCGCGGCGAGGCGATGGCCAACACGGGCGATCCGGCCAGCCAGGCGCGGTCGGAGAACATGCTGCAAGCGACGCTGAAGTCGCTGTTCGCGCTGGCCGAGAACTACCCGCAGCTCAAGGCCGATGCGAATTTCGCGAAGCTCCAGGCCGAGCTGGCCGACACCGAGAACCGCATCAAGATGTCGCGCCGGTTCTACAACGGCTCGGTGCGTGATCTGAACGTGAAGATCGAGCAGTTCCCGTCCAACCTGGTCGCGCGGCAGTTCGGCTTCCTCCAGGCACAGTTCTTCGAGCTCGACGAGGACGAGGCGGCAGCGGCTTCCCGTCCGGTCCGCGTCGATTTTGGTGCGCAGCGCAGCTAGGCGCCGGCGGATGCGGTGGCCCGTTCGCGGCTTTGCGCGGCTTGCCGTCGCGGCCGTGCTGCTGCTGCTCGCCCTCGCGGGCCCGGCCGTGGCGCAGCGCGTCGAGCACATCCGAGAGTTCACTGCGCGCATCGAGGTGCAGCCCGACGGCGCGGTGGAGGTGACCGAGGAGATCGAGGTGCTGGCGCTCGGGCACTCGATCAAGCGTGGCATCTTCCGCGACCTGCTGCTCGGTTCGGTTGATCCGTTCGGGCTGATCTCCCCGGACTTCCAGGTGCTGGAGGCGCTGCGCAACGGCGAGCCCGAGACGCACCGGGTCGAGAGCCGGGGCGATGTCGTGCGGATCTATCTCGGCCAGCAGGACGTGCTGCTCCAGCCCGGGATGTACCGCTACCGGCTGCGCTACCGCATGGCGGAGCAGGTCGATTTCCATGAGGGTTACGACGAGATCTACTGGAACGTGAACGGCACGGGCTGGCAGTTCGCCACCCTTCGGGTCCAGGCCGAGGTCGTCCTTCCGCCCGGGGCGCGCATTCTCCAGCACGAGGCATACACCGGCCCCGCCGGCGACCAGGGCAGGGACTTCCGCGTCGTTGGCCAGACGGATCGCAGCATCCTGTTCGTCACCACGCGCCCGCTCGCGGCCGGCGAGAACCTCACGGTCGCGGTCGGGTTTCCGAAGGGCATCGTCACGCCATCCGACCGGTTCCAGTGGCTGGCCTGGTTGATGGGGCAGAACCCGCTCCATGTCGCGGGGGTGCTGCTGCTGGTGCTGCTCGGCTACTACGGCATCGTCTGGTTCCTGGTCGGCCGCGACCCGAAGGCGGGGGTGATCGTGCCGATCTACCAGCCGGAACTGCCGCCCGCGGCGATGCGCTACATCCGCCGCATGGGCTTCGACAACGACTGCGTCGCGGCCGCGCTGCTCAACCTCGCGGTGAAGGGCCATTTGCGATTCCAGGAAAATACGAAGAACAAGCTCATCCTGCACCGCGTGCTGGCGCCGGAGGGCGCGCCGGCGCCATCGTCCGGCGAAGCCGTCCTGCTGAACGGCATCTTCGGCAGCCGTTCGGTGGTCGAGCTCGACGACAAGAACCAGGCGATCCTGTCGCGGGCGAAGACCGCGTTGCACGAGCACTTCGACAAGACCTTCAACCGCGTGTTCTTCCGACGCAACGCGGGCTGGTTCGCGATCGGATTGATGCTGACCGTGCTCGGCTGGATCGTGGTGTCGTTGACCCAGCCCGACCTTCTCTTCGCGTTCCCGCTGGTGGCATGGGTCGGCGGCGTGGCGTTCATGTTCACGGTCGTGGTCCGCCAGTTCTGGCACCACTTGCGCCTGTGGCGCGCCGGCGGCGAGACCATCCATCAGATCAGCTGGATCGTCTGCGCCGTCATTCTCGTGCCGATCAGCATCTTGCTTGCCACCGCGATCTTCACGGCGAGCGAGGAGCTGGGATGGCAGGTCTCAGTGGCGGTGCTGGCGCTCGGCGCGGTCAACACGCTGTTCCGCCACCTGCTCAGGGCACCGACCGCGATCGGGCGGACCGCGCTGGACGAGATCGAGGGCACGCGGCGCTACCTGACGGTGGCCGAGGCGGATCGGCTGCGCTTCCACAACCCGCCCGACCGCACGCCCGAGCATTTCGAGGCGCTGCTGCCCTATGCGGTCGCGCTGGGGGTGGAGACGGACTGGACGCGCCAGTTCGGCGACGTGCTGGCGCGGGCCTCGGCGACACGGGGCGAGGCCGAGTACCGCCCGCGCTGGTACAGCGGCTCGCGCTTCAGCGGCACGCGGATCTCCGCGCTCGGCGGGACGCTGAGCAGCAGCTATGGCAGCGCCTCGGCGCCGAAGTCGAGCGGGTCAGGCGGGGGCTCGCGCGGCGGCGGCTCGAGCGGCGGGGGCAGGGGGGGCGGCGGCGGAGGGGGCTGGTAGCGCCGGCCGGCCGGCCGGTTCACATCACCGCCCAGCGAGCCCGCGCCCGCGGAGATTGCACCCCGCCGTCCCCGGGGGCATTCTCCGCCGCCGATCAGGAACCCCCGACCGCCGGACACACGCAGGAGCGCGCCGAGCGCCATGATGTATTTCGCCCGCTGGAAGATCGCCGCCATCCTTGGCGGCATCGTGCTGGCGGCCATCCTCGCCATCCCCTCCTTCGTGCCGAAGGAGCGTCTCGGCGCGGCCGGGGAGTACGTGCCCTGGCGCCAGTTCCACCTCGGCCTCGACCTCAAGGGCGGCTCCTACCTGCTGCTCGAGGTGGACATGGATGCGGTGATCCGCGAGCGGCTCGGCAACCTGGCCGACGGCGCGCGCACGCGCCTGCGCGGGGCCAATATCGGCTATACCGGCCTCACCACCGCGGAGCGCAGTGTCACGCTGCGCCTCACCGACCCCACCCGCGCCCAGGAGGCGGTCCGGCTGCTGCGCGAGCTCGCCAACCCGATCAGCGTGGGCCTCGCGGCCGCGCAGCCCGATCTCGAGGTCACCTCGACCGCCGACGGCACGGTGACCATCACCCTTTCCGAAACGCTGTTGCGCGAGAAGGCGACCCAGGCGGTCGAACAGTCGATCGAGATCGTCCGGCGTCGGATCGACGAGACCGGTGTCGTCGATCCCGTGATCGCGCGGCAGGGGGCGAACCGCCTCCTGGTGCAGCTGCCGGGCATCCAGGACCCGGAGCGGATCAAGCAGCTGATCGGCACCACCGCACGCATGACCTTCCACCTGCTCGACGACACGGCCGATCTCTCCGCCCGCACCCCACCGCCTGGGGTGATGTTCCTCCAGGGCGACCGGGGACCGGGCGGCGAGCCGACGCGCTACGCCGTCCGGCGGCGCGTCGAGGTTGACGGGGCGAACCTCACCGATGCCCGCGCGGGCCAGGACAGCCGAACCGGCGAATGGGTGGTGAACTTCACCTTCGACTCGATCGGCACGCGCCGCTTCGCCGAGGTGACACGCAACAATGTCGGCCGGCCCTTCGCGATCGTGCTCGACAACCGGGTGATCACGGCACCGGTGATCCGCGAGCCGATCACCGCCGGACGGGGCCAGATCAGCGGCAACTTCACCGTCACCACCGCCAACGACCTCGCCGTGCTCTTGCGCGCGGGCGCCTTGCCGGCACCGCTGACGGTGATCGAGGAGCGCACCGTCGGGCCGGATCTCGGCGCGGATTCGATCCGCGCCGGCGCGATCGCGCTCGCGATCGGCTTCGTCCTGGTCGTCGCCTGGATGGCCATATTCTATGGGCTGTTCGGCTGGTTCGCCAATCTCGCGCTGATCGTGAACATGATCCTGCTGCTGGCGGTGCTGTCGCTGATGGAGGCGACGCTGACGCTACCGGGAATCGCCGGCATCCTGCTCACGCTCGGCATGGCGGTGGACGCCAACATCCTCATCAACGAGCGCATCCGCGAGGAGGCGAAACGCGGGCGAACGCCGATGAACGCGATGGAGGCCGGTTTCAAGCGCGCCTTCGCCACGATCGTGGACAGCAACCTGACGACGCTGCTGGCGATGGCGATGCTCTATGCCTTCGGCTCGGGGCCGGTGCGCGGCTTCGCGGTGACGATCTCGGTCGGCATCGTCTGCTCGATGTTCTCGGCGATCGTGTTCGTGCGCCTGCTGATGGTGCAGTGGATCCGCGCGCGCCGTCCCGCGGCCCTGCCGGTCTGAGGAGGCGCCCGATGCCGTTTCGCCTGGTTCCCGACAACACCACGATCCCGTTCATGCGGGGCCGCATTCTCGGCCTCGTGGTCTCGGCGATCCTGTCGGTCGCCTCGGTCGTGCTGTTCTTCTATCCGGGGATGAACTACGGGATCGATTTCAAGGGCGGCGTGCTGGTCGAGGTGCGCACGCCCGAGCCGGCCAACTTCGCCGAGATGCGCGCGGCACTCCAGCAGGCCGGTGTCGGCGAGGTGGCCTTGCAGCAGTTCGGCTCGCCCACCGAGGTGCTGGTGCGCATGGAGGCCCAGGCGGACGAGGCGGCACAGCAGCGCAGCGTCGCCGCGGTGCGCGCCGCGCTGGAGCAGGCGACGCCCGGCGCGCGGATCGTGCGCACCGAGGCGGTGGGCGGTCGCGTCTCCGCCGAGTTGTTCGCCGCCGGCATGACCGCGCTCGGCATGTCGCTGCTCGCGATCCTGATCTACATCTGGTTCCGATTCGAGTGGCAGTTCGGCGTCGGCGCCGTCATCACGCTCATCCTCGACGTGACCAAGGCGGTCGGGTTCCTCGCGGTCACGCGCATCGAGTTCGACCTCGCCACCGTGGCCGCGCTGCTGACCATCATCGGCTACAGCGTGAACGACAAGGTCGTCGTCTACGACCGCATGCGCGAGAACCTGCGCAAGTACAAGACCATGCCGCTTCGCGAGCTCATCGACCTCTCGATCAACGAGACGCTGTCGCGCACCATCGGCACCTCCGCCACCGCCTTCCTCGCCATGCTGCCGCTCGCGCTGCTGACGACGGGTGCGATCGAGGGTTTTGCCTGGACCATGCTGTTCGGCATCGTCGTCGGCACGTCCTCGTCGATCTTCATCGCCGCGCCGATCCTGCTGTTCCTCGGCGAGAACCGGCTGCGGCGAGGCACCGAGGCGCCGGCCGCGGCAGCGGGCTGACGCTCGACGAGGGCCCGTCTCCCGATCGGCTGGACGCGGCTCATCGGGAGCCGCGCTAACCGGGCCGATCCACGGATGGCTCGAAGGCGGCAATCCACACCTGCCGGCCGAAGGGCAGCGCGAAGGCGGGGTCGCCCAGGATGGGGAGGAGGTTCGCGAGGTCGGGCGGGTCGTGCTGGCCGGAGCGGCCGATCACGACCAGCAGCCGCCCCGGCATCGCCTCGGCAACCGCCTCCGGCGCCGGCAGCACCTGGGCCGGATCGAGCGTCCGCCCCTGATGCGCGAGCATCAGTTCGACGGTGAGCCGGCTCAACCCGTCGCCGAAGAGCAGCCGATCCTCGGGGCCGACCAGGTGCTCCAGTGCCTGCGCCGCGAGATCCCAGCGCGGCTTGCGCTCGGCGGCGTAGTAGGGCGCGAGCTGGAGGCCGGCGGCGAGCGCGAGCGCGCCGGCAAGCGCGGGCGCGGCAGGCCGCACCGCGCGAACCCGGTCGAACAGCGCCCCGGCCCCCACGCCGGCCAGCACCAGTGCGGCGGGCACGCCCGTGAAGAGATAGCGCGGCACGAACACCGGCGTGATCAGCCCGGCGGCGAGCAACAGGACGGGGGGCAGGAGCGCGGCCGCGACCAGCAGGACCCCTGCCGACCCGCGGAGGACCAGCGCGCCGGCCACGGCGAGGATCAGGACCACCGGGCCGAGCGGCGCGATGGGCTCGGCGAAGGGATGGAACGCCACCGGGTCGAGCCGGCCGAGCAGATAGGCGAAGCCGACCCCGCGCGCGACCTCGACGAGGCTGGGCGCGGGCACCCAGTAGCCGGCGACCCGCGTCGCGAACGGCCCGGCCATGCCGGCGAGCCAGGGGAGCCACACCAGCGCCACGGCGCCGACCGCCGTCCACGCGGCACGGTCGAACCGGCCACGCGCGCGCAGCCCCAGCCCGGCGCGCATCGCGGCAAACCCCACGAGCGAGGCAAGAAGCCACAGCACCGAGCCCTTGAGCGTGATCAGCGCGCCGGCCGTGCCGGCGACCCAGGCCGCCCAGGCACCGAGCTCGCCACGGCCAGGCCGAAGCGCGAGCCGCACCTGACCGGCCAGCGCGATCTGCACCAGCAGCATCGCCAGAGCGTAGGGACGCGCTTCCTGCGCGTAGGTGACCGCGAAAGGCGCGAGCGCTGTCAGCAGCGCCGCCGCATGCCCGGCCCAGCGACCGCCGAGGTCGCGCGCGACAAGGAACGCGACCGGGACGGCGAGCGTGCCGAACAGCACAGACGGGGCGCGAAGCATCGCCGCCGCATCGCCGAACGCCGCGACCCAGCCGGCGACGACCAGGAAGTAGAGCGGATAGTGCGCGCCCGAGAACGCATCGGCGATCAGATCGGCCGGCGGCTGGGTCGCCCGCCGCCACGTCAGCAGTTCGTCGAACCAGAGCGGATCGGCGGCGATGCCGTGCCAGCGCGCCCAGAACGCGGCCAGCGTGACGACCGCCAGCGCGGCGACGTCCGGCAGGACGGTCGGCGGCGCGCGGGCGGGGCGGGCGGCGAGGGACACCATGGCGCGCGCCGATATGGGAGGCGCGGGGGCGCGCGGCCATGGCAGCGCTGCCCGGTCGCGATCACGATCCGGCAATGATCGCCTGCCACGCTGTTGCCGCGCGCGTGCGCTCAACTGCCACGCGGGGGTCCGCAACATGGCCGTTCCGTCCGCGCCCGCCGGGCGCAGCACACCCGCGCTGACGGCGCTTGAGGGCGCGGTGCTCGCCTTCGCTGTCGCCGGCTTCGCCTGGCTCGGGCTGATCTATCTGCGCATGCTGGTCTCGCCGGCGCCGCAGGAGATGCGCGAGGGCGCGCTGATCGTCACCACGCTCGCGCTGCTCGATGGGCGCAACCCGTATGCGCCGGACGCGCTCGCCGAGGCGGGCAATCTCTACGGCATCGTCTATCCGCTGGCTGTGGTGCCGTTCGCCTGGCTGTTCGGCGCCGGGCTTGCGGTGCACCGCGCGGTCGCCGGGCTTGGGTTCGCGCTTGCCGGCTGGCTGCTCTGGCGGCTGTTGCGCCGCGAGGGGGTGGACCGGGTGACCGCCGGGTTCGCCACCGCGTTGGTGGCGGCGGGCTGGCTCTACTGGGTGGGCGCGACGGCGCGGCCGGACGGCATCGGGGTGGCACTGATGATGGCGGCCTATGCCGTTGCGGCGCCGCGGCCGGAGGATCCGCGCCGTTTCGCCCTCTGCCTCGCGTTCTCGCTGTTGGGCCTCGTGACCAAGCTCTACTTCGTCTTTCCCGCCGGTGTCGTCGCGGCCTACGTGTTCCTGTTCCGCTCCTGGCGGCGCGGCTTGGCCTTCGGCATCGCCACGCTCGGCGGCATCGTCGCGACGCTCGTGCTGTGCGCTTCCCTGCTGCCTGGCTACCCCGTGCTGGTGCTGGGGGCGAATCTCGCGGCCACGGTCTACGACACCGGCCATCTGCTCCGCCAGTCGCGCGACTGGGCGGTGTTCAGCCTGCCGCTGCTCGCGGCGCTGGCGGCCGTCGTCGCGCGCGGCCTGCGCCCGCCCGGGTTCTGGACCTTCGCGTCCGTCGCGGCCCTCGCCGCCTTGCTGGTCGTGCTCGGCGGGCATACCGGCGCGCATATGAGCTACTTCTTCCACCTCCTCTCGCCGCCGCTGGCGCTCGCCGTGCTCGGCGCGGGCGCGGGCGACGCCGGTCCGCAGCGCGCGTTCGGGCTCGCCCTGCCGCTCGCCATGGTGCTGAACGCGCCGTGGTTCCCGCTCGACCCCGATCGGTTCGCCGAGGCCGAGGCGCGCTTCGCGGCCGCCGAGCGGCTGATGGCCGCGGCCGCGGCGCCGCTCGTCACGACGGAGCTGGCGGCCTTGGCCGTGCTGGACGGCCTGCCGGCGCCCGAGACCGGGCACAGCGAATACTTCGCCGACTATGCCGCGCTCGACCCGCCACCGCTGCTCGAGCCGCTCTGGCTGCCACGCGAGACCATCGCGCGTGAACTCGCGGGCCTCGCCGAGGAGGTGGGGGGTGATCTCGACGCGCAGCGCTTCGACCTCGTGATCGCCAACCGCGGATCGTCGCTCGTGCGCCGCGAGGTGCTGCTGCGCTGCCGCTACCGCGTGGTCGATCAGATCGAGATCGAGATGGCCTGGAGCTTCCAGCGCTGGCCGCTGGAGGTCTGGCGGCCGGTGAATTGACCCTCAGCGCGCGCCGTCGGGGATCGCGTAGGTGATCGTCATGTGCGCGACGTCCGCGCCCTCCGCCGCGCGCGACACCTCGGCCAGCATCACCGCGAGCCGGCGTCCGACCCGGAGGGCGCGGCAGTCGCAGGCGAGGTCGGCGAGGCCCGCGGGACGGAGAAACGACACGGTCAGGTTCGCGGTCACCGCGAGCGGTACCGGCCCGATCACCGACAGGAGCGCGATCCAGGCGGCGACGTCGCCGAGGCCCATGATCGCGGGTCCCGACACCGAGGGCCCGGGGCGGATGTTTCGCTCGTCCAGCGGCAGCAGCACCCGGCAGCGCCCGCGCGCATAGTCGGCGAGTGCGAGCCGGCCGTCATTGAACCCGGCATGCGGGTATTCGCGGCGGAGGAAGTCCTCCATCGCCGCGCGGTCGAGCGCGGGTTCGTTCATGCGGCCAGGGCGGCGTCCACGGCCTCGCCGAGCCGGGCGACGATGAGGTCGAGCTCGGCCTCGGTCACGGTGAAGGGGGGGGCGAGCGTGACATGGTCGCCGTTCCGCCCGTCGATCGTGCCGCCCATCGGATAGACCAGCAGCCCGCGCGCCATGGCCTCGCCGCGCACGCGGGCGTGCAGCTTGCGGGCGGGATCGAAAGGCGTCTTCGCGGCGCGGTCGGCCACCAGTTCGAGCGACCAGAACAGGCCACGCCCGCGGATGTCGCCGACATGGGCATGGTTGCCGAAGCGCTCGACCAGCCGGGCCTCCAGCCCGCGCCCGAGCTCGCCGACGCGCGCGATCATCCCCTCCGACCGCAGCACCTGCTGCACCGCGAGCCCGGCGGCGCAGGCCACCGGATGCGCGGCATAGGTGTGGCCGTGCTGGAACGCGCCCGAGCCGTCGCGGAGCGCGTGCACGATCCGCTCGTGCACCAGGAGCGCGCCGAGCGGCTGGAACCCGGCACCCAGCCCCTTCGCCACCACCAGGATGTCGGGCGCGATCCCTTCCGCCTCGCAGGCGTGCAGGCTGCCGCACCGGCCCATGCCGCACATCACCTCGTCGAGGATCAGCAGAACGCCGTGGCGGTCGCAGATCTCGCGGATGCGGCGGAAATAGCCGGGTACCGGCGGCACCGACCCCGCGGTCGCGCCGACCACGGTCTCGGCGAGGAACGCCGCGACCGTGCCGGGCGGGTGGCGCGCGATCTCGGCCTCCAGGCTGTCGGCGGCGCGCTGCCCGTACTCCTCCTCGGTCTCGTCCGGCCGCCTGAACCGGTAGGCGAAGCAGGGCTCGACATGGCCAGCCGGGATCAGGATCGGGTCATAGAGCGCGCGGCGGGCCATGTTGCCGCCGACCGACAAGGCGCCGAGCGTGTTGCCGTGATAGCTCTGCCTGCGGGCGACGAAGCGGGCGCGGCCCGGTTCGCCGATCTCGACAAAGAATTGGCGGGCGAGCTTCAGCGCCGCCTCGATGGCCTCCGAGCCGCCCGAGACGATGTAGGCGTGGCTCAGCCCGGCAGGCGCGTCGGTCAGCAGCATCTCGGCCAGCCGTTCGGCCGGTTCGGAGGAGAAGAACCCGGTATGGGCGTATTCGAGCCGGCCGACTTGGTCGCGCACGGCGGCGACGATCGCCGGGTGCGCGTGGCCGAGACAGGAGACGGCGGCACCACCGCAGGCGTCTGCATACCGGCGCCCCATACTGTCGGTGATCCAGAGCCCGTCGCCTGCAACCGCGACGGGCGGGGCCTCGCGCAGGCTGCGGTGGATCAGGCGCGACTCGTGAAGCATTTCTTTACAGTCTCCGGGCGGCGGGCCATTTTATCCGTGATCCGTGTCGCGCTTCTTGCGACAAGCCCAGCACGCCTGCGGGGCAAGCGGGGCACGCGCGTGACGCTAACAGACTCGGGTGGGGCACGGAACATGGCCGGCGGCGATCCGACCAAGGGCTTCGCGGCCGCGGCGGCCGCGTTGGCGCCCTGGTCGTCGCCCGGCGCGCCGCCGCCGCTGGTGCTCGCGCGCGGTGCTGCCGCCGGGCTGCTGGCCGGGATCGCCGCGCAGGAGGGCGATGGCGAGGTGCTGGTGGTGCCGACCACCGATGCCGCTGTCACCCGGCTCGCGCGCGCTTCCGCCCCGCCGCCCTTCGTCATCGTCGAGGCCGCCGCCGTCGGCCGCGGGCTCGGCCGGTTCCTCCGCCTGCTCGCCGAGCCGGATCTCGTCGCGCCGGTCCTGGTGGTCGGAGAGCCGCGCCGCGCCGGGCGCATCGCCAGGGTGGCGCGCCGGCTCGGGCTCCCGGCCTGCGCGCTCGATACGCTGGATCGGCTGCATGACCTGCGGACGGTGCTCGCCGGTCTGGCCGCGACGCCGCGGGAGGAGGCGCCCAGCCTCACCGCCACCGAACTCGCGCAGGCGATCGCCGGGGGGGCGATCGTCAACCGCTACCAGCCGCAGGTTCGGCTGGCCGACGGCGCCCCGCTCGCGCTCGAGACGCTGGCGCGGTGGGAGCACCCCAGCCACGGCACGCTCGGGCCGGGCCAGTTCATCCCGCTCGCCGAGACGGCCGGGCTCGCCGCCGATCTCGCACGGCGCATGGTGCGGCGCGCGGTCGCCGACATGGCGGCGCTGCACCGTGCCGGGCACCGCTACACCATGGCGCTCAACCTGCCGCTCGACGTGCTGCTCGATCCGGCGACCGCGGATGAGCTCGCGGAGGCGGTGGCGGAGGGCGGGCTGCCGCCCGAGGCGCTGACCATCGAGCTCACCGAGAGCCAGGTCGCGCACGACCTGATCGCGGTGCGCGACGCGGCACTCCAGCTGCGCGGCCATCGCTTCGGCGTCTCGATCGACGACTTCACCCTCTCCGCGTCACAGACCGGCCTTGTTTCGCTGCCGTTCAGCGAGATGAAGCTCGACCGTTCGCTGGTCGTCGCGGCCTTGGCCGACCGCACCGTGCGCGGCGCGCTCGCGAGCGTGGTGCGGATGGCGCATGGCCTCGGGCTGGTGGTCGTGGCCGAGGGGATCGAGACGCCGCAGGCCTGGGTGGTGGCGCGCGAGATCGGCGCCGATCTCGCCCAGGGCTGGATGGTCGGCCGGCCGCTGCCGGCCGGGGCCGTCGCCGCCTGGGCCGCCTCCTGGATCGCGGCCGGAAGGGCGGGCGCGCGCTCCTGAAGGGGACGCAGCGCATCGGCCGCAGAGCAGGCTTGCTTTTGGTGCGTCACCCGATCAATTTGTGCGGCGCAGCGCGGATTGGACTCCTCCGGACCGCGCCCAATCACCGACAGGCGCCAGCGCGATCGGCGCCGCGCCAGGGAGGGACCGCATGGCATTGCTGAACAGACTTGGTCGTCGCGTCGCACTGGGTGCCGCGGCGGCGTCCATCGCGCTCGGGCTCGCCATGAGCGAGGCCGCGGCGCAGGAGCGCGTCCGCTGGGGCGTGCCGATCGCCTTCGGCTCGAACCTCACCGCCCTCGGCGACACCCTGCCCTGGGTCGCCGACCGGCTGCGCGCGATGTCGGGCGGGCGGATCGATCTGCGCGTGCAGGAACCCGGTACCGTGATCCCGGCGCTCGGCGTGTTCGATGCCGTCAGCGAGGGCAAGGTCGACGCGGGCTACACCTGGATGGGCTACGAGATCGGCAAGGTGCCGGCCTCGGCCCTGTTCGGCGCGACCCCGTTCGGCATGGAGGCGATCGAGTTCTCCGCCTGGTACTGGTTCCACGGCGGCAAGGACCTGCTGATGAAGATCTATGAGCGCCACAACGTGGTGCCGATCTTCTGCGGCGCGATCAGCCCCGAGGGCGCCGGCTGGTTCCGCGCCCAGATCACCAGCCTCGACCAGGTGCGCGGGCTGCGCTTCCGCGCCGCCGGGCTGGGCGGACGCATCTGGGAGCGGGTCGGCGCCTCGGTGCAGCTGATCCCGGGCCCCGAACTCTACCAGGCGCTGGAGCGCGGCGTGCTCGACGGTACCGAGTTCAGCCTGCCGACGGTCGACGAGCAGCTCGGCTTCCAGCGCGTGGCCAAGTTCCTGCACCTGCCGGGCTGGCACCAGCCCACCACCAACCAGTTCCTCTATGTGAACAAGGCGGTGTGGGACAAGCTGCAGGACACCACCAAAGCGATGATCGAGACCGCCTGCCAGGCGGGCGTCGCCTACGCGATCGCACGCGCCGAGGCGCTGCAGGGCGCGGTCCTGAACCGTTTCCGCGAGCAGGGTGTGACGGTGGCGCAACTGCCCGAGGACGTGCTGAAGCGGCTGCAGCAGGCGACAAAGGAAGTCCTGGACGAGCAGGCCGCGCGCGACGCCGACTTCAAGACCGTGCTCGACAGCATGCGCAGGTTCCAGGCCGAGCACCAGCCGTGGAAGCATCTCGGCTACCTGCCGCGGAACTGGCCCGCGACCCAGTGAGGCGCTGAGACACGAGGGACGGGATCATGACCAAGGTCCCGACCCGGCCCGGCGAGGCGATCACCGGTCACCTCGCCGGGCTGCCGCCCTTCGCGCCGGCGGATGCGATCGAGCGGGCGGTGCGCGGCATCGGCAAGGTGTTCGCGCTCGCCTGGCTTGCGCTGGTGCTGATCACCGTGCTCGCGGTGGCGGAACGTTACGCGCCCCCGATCACGGCGGCGATGGCGGCGGTCTTCGGCCCCAATCCAGGGACGGCGCTGACCGAGCTGCAATGGCACATCTACGCCGGCGGGTTCCTGGTCGGCCTGTCCTACGCGATGACGGTGGGGGCGCATGTGCGCATTGACGTGTTCGCCGAGCACTGGTCGCTGCGCACCAAGGCCTGGGTGGAACTCGCGGGCATGGCGCTGTTCCTCGCCCCCTTCGCCGTGTTCGTGCTGATGCACGCCATCCCGTTCGTGGAGCGGTCGTACGCGCTCAATGAGGTCTCACCCTCGCCGGGCGGACTCGGCGGGCGCTGGATCATCAAGTCGTTCATCATCGTCGGCTTCGTGCTGATCCTCGCCGCCGCACTGGCGCGGACCATGCGCATCCTCAACTACCTGTTCCGCCACCGGGCCGGCTGAGCCGCCGGGTCAGGACCGAGAGCATGCTCGAGACCTACGAGCTGATCGTCATCGCGCTGATGGCGAGCTTCATCCTGCTGATCTTCACCGGCTACCCGATCGCCTGGGTGCTCGCCGGCGTGTCCTTCTGGTTCGTCGTGATCGCGCTCTGGGGCGCCGAGACGCTCGACTGGGACACCTTCATGCTGGACCGCTGGATCCGGTTCAGCGTGATCGTCGACCGAATATGGTCGCAGATGCAGAACTCGGTGCTGGTCGCGCTGCCCAACTTCATCTTCATGGGCATCATGCTCGACAAGTCGGGCGTCGCCGAGAAGCTGATGCAGGCCTTCACGCGGCTGTTCGGCAGCCTCCAGGGCGGGCTCGCGATCTCGGTCTGCGCGATCGGCATCCTGCTCGCTGCCTCGACCGGCATCGTCGGCGCATCGGTGGTGCTGCTGGCCACACTGTCGCTGCCCCTGATGATGGCCTACGGCTACTCGCGCCAGCTCGCGACCGGCGTGGTCGCCGCCTCGGGCACGCTCGGCATCCTCATTCCGCCCTCGATCATGCTGGTGATCATGGCCGACCAGCTCGCCATGTCGGTGGGCGACCTGTTCATGGGCGCGATGATCCCGGGCCTGCTGCTCGGCGCGCTCTACATCGTGTACGTGGTGGTGATCTCCAACGTCAGCCGGGGCGTGGCGCCGCATCCCCCCGACGCGCCGAAGGTGACGCTCGGCCTCGTGCTGGAGGCGCTGCGTGCGATGGCCGCGCCCGCGGCGCTGATCCTCGCGGTGCTCGGCTCGATCTTCTTCGGCATCGCCACCGCGACCGAGGCCTCGGCCGTCGGCGCGTTCGGCGCGATGCTGCTCGCGCTGATCAACCGGCGGCTCGATTGGCGCACGATCAAGGATGTCTGCTACGGCACCGCCTCCACGACCGCCTTCATCATGGCGATCTTCCTCGGCGCCTCGGCCTTCGCGCTGGTGATGCGCAGCCTCGGCGGCGACGAGTTCATCGCGCACATGCTGAAGAGCCTGCCCTTCGGCCCCGACGGGATCATCATCGTGATCCTGGCGATCGCCTTCGTCGCCGGGTTCTTCCTCGACTGGCTGGAGATCAGCCTGATCTTCCTGCCGCTCGTCGCCCCGGTGGTGAGGGCGCTCGGCTATGATCCCGTGTGGTTCGTCGTGGTGTTCGCGGTGATGCTGCAGACCAGCTTCCTCACGCCGCCGGTCGGGTTCTCGCTGTTCTACGTCAAGGGCGTGGCGCCCAAGGAGATCGAGACGCGCGACATCTATCTCGGCGTGCTGCCCTTCGTCGCGATCCAGCTGCTCGTCGTGTTCCTGGTGTTCGAGTTTGCCGAGATCGCGCTCTGGCTGCCGCGCGAGGTCTACGGCGCGGCCGCGCGCTGATCAGCCCGCCCAGACCTCCTCGTAGAGCGCCATGATCTCGTCCTTGCTCGGCACGCGCGGATTGTTCGCCGGGCTGCCCGAAGCGAGGGCCTGGTCGGCCATCGTGGGAATGAGCGCGCGCCACGCGGCCTCGTCGAGGCCGTAGCTGCGCGGCGTCGGCACCACGAGATCGCGATTGAGCGCGCGCAGCTCCTCGACCAGCCGCGCGGCGGCCGCCTGGTCGCCCTCGTCCTCATGCGCGACCCCCATCGCGCGCGCGGCCTCGGCGTAGCGCGGCAGCGCGGCCGGCAGCGAGAAGGCGGTCACCGCGGGCAGCAGCATGGCGTTGGAGAGACCGTGCGCGACGTGGAAATGCGCGCCGATCGGCCGGCTCATGCCGTGCACCAGCGCGACCGAGCTGTTCGAGAAGGCGAGCCCCGCGAGCGTCGCCCCCAGCATCATCGCCTCGCGCGCGGTGGCGTTGGCGGGCTCGGCGTAGGCCGTGCGCACGTTGCGCGCGATCAGCGCCATCGCGCGCCGCGCCATGGTGTCGGAATAGGGGTTGGCGCGCTTCGACACATAGGCTTCCAGCGCGTGGGTCAGGCTGTCGATGCCGGTATCGGCGGTGGTCCGCGGTGGCACCGAATAGGTGAGCTCGTAGTCCACCAGGGCCGCGAGCGGCAGGGCGGCGAGCCCGGCGATCAGCATCTTCTCGTCCCGTTCCGTATCCGTGATGACGGTGAAGCGCGTCACCTCGCTGCCCGTGCCGGCCGTGGTGGGCACGGCGAGGATCGGCAGGGCGGCGAGATCGGCGGCGCGCGGCACCTTCCAGTCGCGCATCTTTCCCCCGCCCGCGGCCAGGATGGCGATCGCCTTGGCGGTGTCGATCGGCGAGCCGCCGCCGAAGCCGATCAGGCAGTCGATCTCGCCGGCCGCCTTCAGCGCGGCCACACCTGCCTCGACCACCGTGTCGGTCGGGTCGGGCACGGTGTCGCTGAACACGGGCGGGACGATGCCGGCCTCGGCCAGCGGGTCGAGCAGGCGGCGCACGAGGCCGGAGGAGACCATGAACGGGTCGGTCACCACCATCGGGCGGGCGAGCCCGAGCGCGGCCAGCACCTCCGCCGCCTGCGCCACCGCGCCGCCGCCGATCCGCATGATCCGGGGTGAGACGATTGTCGCCACCATGGTGTGTCCTCCGTCACTGCGCCCAGACCCTAGACCGGGTTTGGTGATGCGTTAACCGGATGCGGGGAATGATCCGGCGTCCGCCAGCCTTGGCGACGGACAAGGACGTGCCGAAGACCCCGCAAGGGCGATGGCCCGGTCTCAGGAGTAAGGTGCCATGTCGGTCTGGCTCATGATCCTGCTCGCCCCCTTCGTCACCTCGCTCGGCGTGGTGCTGGCGGCTCTCGCCGGCATTCCGGCGATGATCGCCGCCCTCGCCCTGGTGCCGCTCGTGTTCGGCGCGGGCCTCGTCTACGCCGCGACCACGGCCAGCGTGCCGGCCGGGTTCTTCGCCGCCGCCATGGTGGGCGCCATCCTTGGCACGGTGCTGACCAAGCGCCAGCACGCCGAGCAGCGCGGCTAACCCACGGCCGCGAAGGGGTGCGGGTCGAGCGGCCAGATCGGCCGCCGCACCTTGGTGTAGGGAATCCGCGCCGTATCCGGCGGGTAGGGGCCGCCGCAATCGACATAGATCACGCCCGCCGCGATCGGCGCGAAGGCGGCGTGGAAGTGGTTCGATGACTTCACCACGACGATCTTCTTGGCTGCGAGATCGATCCCGAGCTCGGTGAACACGGCCGGGTTGAAGGTCTGCGCGCGCGTGCTGGACAGCACCACATCGAGCGCACCGATCGACACGGCGGCCGACGGGCCGAGCGACACCACGCTTTGCTCGAACGGGATGCGCAGATCCTCGGTCACCGCGCGCACGGTCACGGTCGCGTCCACCGGCCGGCCGGAACTCGGTGTCGCCTTGCCGCCGAAGCGGAGCGGCAGCGTCGCGCCTGCGCCGGCGGCGATGCAGAACGAGGCTGCGACCGGGTCCCAGAGCGCCCCGAGGGCGGCGGGAATCTCCGGCCGTGCGAGCAGGGCCTCGGCCAGCACCGTCGAATCGCCGGCGACACCGCCGCCCGGATTGTCCCAGCGATCCGCGAGCACGACCGGGCCGCCCGGGATCGCCAGGGCCTCGGCGATCGCCTCCGTGGGCTTCGGGTGCGGCGGCACGCCTGCGCGGCCCCAGGACAGAATCTCGCGCCCGAGCTGCTCGGCGAGCCGCGCGGCTGCGTCGGCGTCGCCGTCCGCATAGACCAGCACCTTGGACCCGACATCGTACACGTCCGCCGCCTGGAAGCCGTGATTGACGCTGATCGAGAGGATGCCGTCGCGCCCTTCCATCGCCAGCAACCGGTCGACGAAGGATCGGCCCGGCTCGCGGCTGGTCATGAAGCCGCCGATCGCGCGCATGTCGAACAGCGCGGGTGCGGGCCGGATCGCGCCGCGGGCGCGCGCCAGGCAGAGCCGGGCGAGGTCGCGCGCGCGGGCGAGGAAGTCCGTGTGCGGGAACTCCTTGAACGAGACGATCAGATCGGCGGCCCGCACCATCGTCTCGGTCAGATGCGCGTGCAGGTCGAGTTCGGCGCCGATCGTGCAGCCGGGACCCGCAATCGCGCGCACGCGCGCGAGCAGGTCGCCTTCGCAGTCGTCGTAGCCCTCCGCGACCATGGCGCCGTGCAGGCCGAGCAACACGATGTCCACCGGCAGGGCGGCGCGGAGCTGGTCGAGAATCTCGTCACGCAGGCTTTCGTAGGCGGCGCGGCCGACCAGCCCGGCCGGCTCGGCCCAGGTCGCGGTGCCTTCGATCAGCGTCAGCCCCTCGGCGGCGGCGAGCTCGCGCGCGGCGATCATCGGCGCCGAACACAGCGTCGGCCAGGGCGGGTGCTCGCCGGGACGCGCATAGAACGCCGAGACGAAGGCGCGCCGATCGGTCGGGATCGGCGCGAAGGTGTTGGTCTCGGTCGCGAGGGAGGCGGCGAAGAGGCGCATCAGGGAGCTCCGGAGAGGCCGCGTATGCTCATCGTGGCGGTCGCGCGGCTGCACGCGACCGGGATGTCATAGACCAGGGCGATGCGCAGCCGCGTCACGGCAATGCGCCCTCGAGCCAGAGGCGCAGCAGGGCCGTGACCGCCTGAGGCCGCTCCAGCGGCGAAAGATGGCCGCACTCCTCGATCACCGCGAGCCGGGCGCCGGGGATCAGCGCGGCGATCTCCTCCGAGTGCTCAAGCGGCGTCGCCGCGTCCTCGCGGCCGCAGATCACCAGCGTCGGCGTGGCGATGCCGCGCAGCAGATCGCGGCTGTCGGGCCGGTGCATGATCGCGTGCTGCTGGCGCAGGAACACCTCGGGGCCGAGCCGCTCGGCCATCGCCATCACCGTGCCGCCGGGCTCGGGCGCGGCGAGGCAGTCGGGGTGCAGATAGTAGGGCAGCAGCCGCGGCGTGACGCCCTTGAACTGGCCGCGCCGCGAGAGGTCGAGCAGCACGCGCCGGCGTGTGCGCTGCTCGTCGGTATCCGCCCGCGCCGAGGTGTCAAGCAAGGCGAGCCGGGCGATGCGCTCGCGCGCCGCGCGCAGCATCGCGAAGGCGACGTAGCCGCCCATCGACAGGGCCGCGAGGGCGAAACGCGGCGGGGCGGCGGCCAGCACCCGCGCGGCCATGGCATCCAGGCTGTCGTCATGGCGGAGGTCGGCGACGGTGACGGTGCGATCGCGGCCGAGATGATGCGCCTGATGGGTCCAGAGGGCCGCATCGCACAGCAGGCCGGGCAGCAGCAGCAGCGGAAGGGGCTCGGCGGGCATGCCGCGCGATCCTGGCCCGCGACGGCGTGCTCGCCAAGCCGTGCACGGTGTCGAGCCGGCCCGACGCCCCGGTTTTCCTTGACGCCCGGCCGCCTCTCCCCTAGTGCGGCCGGGCGTGAGGGGCGCGCACCGCGCCGAGCCTCGCCTGAGCGGACGATCCGTGACCGACCCCATTGCCCTTTCCGGCGACGACGCTGCGCCGGACACCGCCCTGGACTTGCCCGCCGCCGAGGCCGCCCCGCCGCCGGCCGCGCCGCGCACCACCTTCGCCGATCTCGGGCTCTCCGAGCCGGTGCTGCGGGCGGTCGCCGATGCCGGCTACCTGCATCCGACGCCGATCCAGGAGCAGGCGATCCCGATCGTGCTGATGGGCCGCGACGTGCTGGGCTCGGCCCAGACCGGCACCGGCAAGACGGCCTCCTTCACCCTGCCGATGCTCGACATCATGCAGTCCGGCCGGGCGCGGGCGCGCATGCCGCGCGCGCTGATCCTGGAACCGACGCGCGAGCTCGCCGCCCAGGTGGCGGACAACTTCGTGAAGTATGCGAAGTATCTTCGCTTCGACTACGCGCTGATCATCGGCGGCGAGAGCATGGGCGACCAGATCGCCCGGCTGAACAAGGGCGTGGATGTGCTGATCGCCACGCCGGGCCGGCTGATCGACCTGTTCGAGCGCGGCGGTCTGCTGCTGACGGACGTGCGGGTGCTGGTGATCGACGAGGCTGACCGGATGCTCGACATGGGGTTCATCCCCGATGTCGAGCGGATCGTGTCGCTGCTGCCGCGGATGCGCCAGACGCTGTTCTTCAGCGCCACCATGCCGCCCGAGATCAAGCGGCTGGCGGATGCCTTCCTGCACAATCCGAAGCAGATCACGGTCGCCCCGCCGGCCACGGTCGCCTCCACCGTCGCGCAGCATCTCGCGGTGGTGCGCGAGCACGACAAGCGCGAGGCGCTGCGCCGGCTGCTGCGCAGCGAGGACGTCAAGAACGCGCTGGTGTTCTGCAACCGCAAGCGCGATGTCGAGGTGCTCTATCGCAGCCTGTCGCGCCACGGTTTCAATGCCGGCATGCTGCATGGCGACATGACGCAGCCGAAACGCACCGAGACGCTGGAGCGGTTCAAGGCCGACGAGATCAAGATCCTGGTCTGCTCCGACGTCGCCGCGCGCGGCATCGACATCGGCGGGCTCTCCCACGTGTTCAACTTCGACGTGCCGTTCCACGCCGAGGACTACGTGCACCGGATCGGCCGTACCGGCCGGGCGGGCCTGTCGGGCCGTGCCTTCACCCTCGCGACCGTGGAGGAGGACGAGGCGCTCGCCGCGATCGAGAAGCTGATCGGCAAGCCGATCCCGCGCATCCAGATCGAGGGCCTGGATCCCGTCAGCATGGATGTGCTCGAGCCGCGCGAGCGTCGCGGCCGCGGCCGCGGGCGTGGCCGGCCCCGCTCGGCGCCCGAGGAGAAGCCGAAGCGCGCGGCCAAGCCGCCGGCGGCGACGCCGCGCCAGCCCGCGCCCAAGACCGAGCCGCCGCGCAGCGAGCCGCGCGCAGCGCAGCGGGGCCGGCGGCGCGAGCGTGAGCGCGAGCGGCCGGAGCCGGAGGACGAGGTGCTCGGCTTCGGCGCCGACATGCCTGACTTCATGCGCCTGCCGACCCGCAAGCCGGGGCGCAGCGGCCGCAGCGACGACGAAGCGGCGTGAGCCGCATCCTGCCGGCTGTGCTGACCTGACCTGCCGAGGTCGGGACCCTCCCGCGGCGAAGATCCCCTATATCCGCGCGCCTCGTTCCGGCCGGGACTGCCCGGACGCTCGACTGATGGAGGACGCCCCATGGCCGAGTGGCCCATCCACACAAGCTTCCCCGGGCCGATCGTGATGATCGGCTTCGGCTCGATCGGCCGGGGTGCGTTGCCCTTGATCCTGCGCCATATCGATGCGCCCCGCGATCGGATGGTGATCATCGACCCCGACGAGGCGGGCCGGCCGATCGCCGAGGAGAACGGCATCCGCTTCCGCAGGCTCGCGTTGACGCGCGAGAACCTGCGCCAGGAACTTGCGCCGCTGCTGTCGGGGGGCGGTTTCTGCGTGAACCTCTCGGTCGAGGTCGCCTCTGTCGCGCTGATCCAGCTTTGCCGCGAGTGGGGCGCGCTCTACCTCGACACCTGCGTCGAACCCTGGCCGGGCGGCTACACCGACCCGTCGCTCTCGGTGACGGAGCGCTCCAACTACGGGCTGCGCGAGTCCGCGCGCGCGCTGCGCCGACCCGACGCGCCCGACCCGACCGCGCTGATCGCGCACGGCGCCAACCCGGGCATGGTGAGCCATTTCGTCAAGCAGGCGCTGCTCAACCTCGCCGAGGATCTCGGCCGTGCGGTGGACGAGCCGAAGGACCAGCCGGGCTGGGCTCGGCTCGCGCGCGATCTCGGCGTCAAGGGCATCCACATCGCCGAGCGCGACACCCAGCGCGCCAGCATTCCCAAGCGCTGGGGCGAATTCGTCAACACCTGGTCGATCGAGGGCTTCCTGGGCGAGGGCATGCAGCCCGCGGAGCTCGGCTGGGGCACGCATGAGAAGGCAATGCCGCCCGACGGCGCGCGTCATCCCTATGGCTGCGATGCGGCGATCTATCTGAACCGGCCCGGCTGCGCGACGCGCGTGCGCTCCTGGGCGCCGACTCCGGGACCGCAGATCGGTTGGCTGATCACGCACAACGAATCGATCTCGATTGCCGACTACCTGACGTTGCGCGACGAGGACGGCACGGTTGCGTATCGGCCGACCTGCCACTACGCCTATCATCCCTCCGACGACACGGTGCTGAGCCTGCACGAGTTCCAGGGCCGCGCCTTCGAGCGCCAGCCCAAGCTCCGGCTGATGAACGAGGAGATCGTCGAGGGCATCGATGAGCTCGGCGTGCTGCTCTACGGGCACGCGAAGAACGCCTACTGGTTCGGCAGCCAGCTCAGCATCGGCGAGACGCGACGACTTGCGCCCTATCAGAACGCGACCGCGTTGCAGGTCACCTCGGCCGTGCTGGGCGGCATGGTCTGGGCGATCGAGAACCCGCGCGCCGGTGTGGTGGACGCCGACGAGATCGGCTGGCGCCGCGTGCTGGAGGTGCAGATGCCGTATCTCGGGCCGGTGATCGGCGCCTACACCGACTGGACGCCGCTGAGGGGCCGGCCGGGTCTGTTCCCGGAGGACATCGATCCGAGCGATCCCTGGCAGTTCAGGAACGTGATCGTTCGCTGAAGGGCGGGGGGAGGACGCTCCTCCCCACCCCCCGCCTCCGAGGGCCGCTACGCCGCCCGGATGGCCGTCAGGAAGCGCGCCACCTCGCCCTGCAACGTCGCCGCCTCGCCGGAGAGCGCATTCGCCGCGTCGAGCACCTGGGCCGCCTGGCCGCCGGCCATGTCGACCGCCTGGGTCACGCCGCCGATCGTCGCCGACACTTCCGAGGTGCCGACCGCCGCCTGCTGTACCGACCGCGCGATCTCCCGCGTCGCCGCCCCCTGCTGTTCCACCGCCGCCGCGATCGAGGCGGCGATCGCGTTCATCCGGCCGATCGTCTCGCCGATCGACCGGATGGCCGCCACGGCCGCGTCCGTCGCGCCCTGCATCGCGCTGATCTGGGCGCTGATCTCCTCGGTCGCCTTGGCGGTCTGGGTCGCGAGATTCTTCACCTCCGAGGCGACCACCGCGAAGCCCTTGCCCGCCTCGCCGGCGCGCGCCGCCTCGATCGTCGCGTTCAGCGCCAGCAGGTTGGTCTGGCCGGCGATGTCGTTGATCAGACGCACCACGTCACCGATCCGCGCCGCGGCCTCGGCCAGCCCCTTCACCGTGCTGTCGGTCGCCTGGGCCTCCGATGCGGCGCGCGAGGCGATCGCCGTGCTCTCCGCCACCTGGCGGCTGATCTCCTGCACCGAGGCCGCAAGCTCCTCGGCCGAGGCCGCCACCGTCTGCACGTTGGTGCTTGCCTGCTCGGTCGCCGCCGCCACCGCGACCGCCCGCTTGCCGGTGTCGGAAGCGACCTCGGAGAGCGACTCTGCGGTGCCCTTCATGGTCTCCGCCGCCGCCGCCACCGAGCGCGCCACCTTGCCCACCGACGCCTCGAAATCGTCGGCCATGCGGGCCTGGGCGGTGATCGCCGTCCAGGTCAGCATCGCGCCGACATAGCCGCCATGCTGGTCGGTGAGCGCGCTCACACGCAGCGCGATCGTCTCCGGCCCGAGCTTGATGCGTGCGGCATGCGGCAGCTTCGCCGGATCGGAGATGATGGCGCGCATCCGCGCCGGGTCGCGGTGCAGCACATCGATGTTCTGCCCGACCAGCGCATCGGCCTTGACCTTCAACACCTCCTCGAGCCCGCCGATCAGCCGGCGCGACTCGGCGTTCACGTAGCTGATGCGGAAATCCTGGCGCGGATCGGCAACCATCACCGCGGTCGGCATCTGCTCCAGCATCTGTCCCTGCGCGAAGGCACGCTCGACCTCGGTCTTCAGCCGCTCGGTCGCCTCGGCCATGCGGCCGATCTCGTCCGTGCGGCCCTGGAACCCGACCGCGAAGCGGGTCTCGCCGGTGGCGATGCGCGCCAGCGCCTCCGTCATGCTGCGGATCGGCCGCGCCACGGCGCGCGAGGTCAGGACGGCGCCCAGCACCATCAGCGCGGCGATCGCCGCGGCGAGCCACACCAGCACCCGGTGTACATCGGCGATCGCCGCCTCGGCGGCCGCGTCCATCGCCTGCTGCTGGGCGCCATACGCCGCTACCAGCCGCGCCAGCGCGGCCTCGGCTGCCACCCGCGCAGGCTCGGTTTGCTCACGGTCGTGCGTGAGCATGCGGCTGGAGATCGCAGCCAGCGCCTGAGCCGTGTCCGACAGATGCCGCAGGGCCTCGTCGAGGATGCGCAGTTCGCCGGAGAGACCGTTCGAGACGCGGATCTGCAACGCGCCATCCATCGCCGCACGCGCGGTCAGCCCGGCGCGGCGCAGGATCACCGCCTGGATGTCCTCGCCCGTGGCGAGATACTGGGTGGTGGCGATGCGCAGGTCGGCGACCGCGTTGCCGACGCCCGCGAGGCGGTTCTTCAGCTCACCCTCGGTCACCGGATCGAGCCCGTCGAGCTCCGCCCCGGCGATCGCCCCTTCCTGCCGGGCGGCGAAGGTCTCGCCGCCGGGGATGAACCGCTCGTCGCGCAGCGTGATCTGCTCGCGGCGCATCGCCGCGAGGTCGCGCACGGCCGCGATGTAACGCTGAACCGCGGCGGTGGTCTCGGTGACCAGGGCACGCCGCGCGGGGTCGGATTCATCGGCGACGATGCGGCCAAGCGCGGCGGTGGCCTCCTCGGCCGCCGCAATGGCGCCCCGCTCGGCCGTATCGATCGCCGGCAGGGACTGCGCCACCTGGATGTCACGGGCGAAGGTCGGGGCCGAGCGGAGCGAAGCGATCGCGCCGCGAGCCTGCGACTCGCGCGCCACGGCTTCGGCATGGGCATCGCCTGCGCGCTCGATCACGTCGAGGCCGCGCATCACGCCCACCACCAGCGCCGCCATCAACAGCAGCGTCAAGCCCGCCGACAGGGCGAGCTTCCCGGCGATCGGCAGGTTCCTCAGCACCGTCATCGTCCACTCCGCCTTCCTTGATGGCGGGGACCATGACGGGCGCCTGTTAATCGACGCCTAATCGACCGAGTTCGGAACGATCTGGCCGGCGCCGGGTCTCACGCGACTGGAGCTATGGCCTCGCGGCGGAGCTGCACGGCGAGCTCGTCCAGCGCACGGCCGAACCGGTCGAGCATCTCGCCGATCTCGGACTTCGTGATCACGAGCGGCGGCGAGAAGCCGATGCTGTCCAGCACCATGGCCCGGCTGATCAGACCCTGCTGTTCAGCGAGCTTGACGAACTTCGCGCCCACCTTGCGCGCGGGCGGGAAGTTCCGGCGCGCCGCCTTGTCCTCGACCAGCTCGACCGCGCCGATCAGGCCGATGCCGCGCACCTCGCCCACCAGCGGATGGTCCTGGAAGCGGCGGCGGAGCTCGCTCTGGAAATATGCGCCGACCTCGCGCACATGACCGACGATGTCGATCTCGTCGTAGATCTTCAGCGTCTCGATGGCGACCGCCGCCGGGACCGGGTGGCCGGAATAGGTGAAGCCGTGGCCGAAGGTGCCGATCTCGTGGCTCTTGGCCGCGAGCCCGTCGAACACGCGCTGGTTCACCATCACCGCCGAGATCGGCAGGAAGGAGTTCGAGAGCGCCTTGGCGCAGACCAGGATGTCGGGCTCCAGGCCGTAGGTCTGCGTACCCCAGTAGTTGCCGGTGCGGCCGAAGCCGCAGATCACCTCGTCGGCCACCAGCAGGATGTCGTACTTCTTCAGCACGGGCTGGATCGCCTGGAAGTAGCCGCGCGGCGGCACCACCACGCCGCCCGCGCCCATGATCGGCTCGCAGAACATCGCCGCCACCGTGTCCGGGCCCTCGGCCAGGATCAGCTTCTCGAGCTCCTCGGCGCAGCGCATCGAGAACTGCTCCTCGGTCTCGCCCTCCTTGCCCTCGTGGTAGTAGGTCGGGCAGAGCGTGTGGATGAAGCCCGGCAGCGGCAGGTCGAACGCCTTGTGGTTGGCCGCCTGGCCGGTCGCGGAGCCGGAGGCGATGGTGATGCCGTGATAGCCGCGTACGCGGCCGATGATCTTCTTCTTCTGCGGCCGGCCCCAGGCGTTGTTGGCGTACCAGATCATCTTGATCGCGGAGTCGTTCGCCTCGGAACCCGAATTGGCGAAGAACACCTTGCTCATCGGCACCGGCGCGCGCTGGATGAGCATCTCGGCGAGATCGATCATCGGCGTGTGAGACCGGCCGGTGAAGCCGTGGTAGTAGGGCAGCTCGCGCATCTGCTTCACCGCGGCCTGCACCAGCCGCTCGTTGTCGAAGCCCAGTGCCGCGCACCAGAGCCCCGCCATGGCCTCGATGTATTCCTTGCCGGCATCGTCCCACACCCGCACACCCTTGCCGCGCGCGATCA
Organism: Elioraea tepidiphila DSM 17972; assembly: GCF_000378465.1. Taxonomy (GTDB): domain Bacteria; phylum Pseudomonadota; class Alphaproteobacteria; order Acetobacterales; family Acetobacteraceae; genus Elioraea; species Elioraea tepidiphila. The sequence goes on along the minus strand of NZ_KB899914.1, from coordinate 55,395 downwards.
CCAGCGGCCCGGTGTCGAGATGCGACTTCAGGTCGGTGTATGGGTGCAGCACGTTGGCGACGTCGCGGGCGGCGGCGCTGTTGGCGGCATAGGGCGGGGTCATGGGGTTCTCCTTGGCTGGGGGCCAGTCTAGGCGGCCCCGCGACGCTGCGGAACCCCGGGCAGGGTCTTGCCTCGGATGGGACCGCGTGGTGAACCTGACGCGCCGAAGGAGGGCTCAGCCCATGACCGTTGCCGTTCCCCACGCCAGCCACTGGGGCGCCTTCGATGCGCTGGTCGAGGACGGGCGGGTCACCGCCGTGCGCCCCTTCGCGCGCGACCGCTTCCCGGGCTCCTTGATCGAGAGCGTACCGGACATCGTCCACGCGTCCTGCCGGATCGACCGGCCCTATGTGCGCGCGGGCTATCTGCGCCACGGGCCGAGATCGGGCGCGCTGCGCGGCGGCGAGGCCTTCGTGCCGGTCGACTGGGACACCGCGATCCGGCTCGTCTCCGGCGAACTCGACCGGGTGCGGCAGGCGCATGGCAACACCGCGATCTTCGGCGGCTCCTATGGCTGGTCCTCCGCGGGCCGGTTCCATCACGCGCGCACGCAGCTTCACCGCTGCCTCAACGCGCTCGGCGGCTGCACCGGCCAGCTCACCAACTACTCCTACGCCGCCGGCATGACGCTGATGCCGCACATCGTCGGCACGAACGACTGCATCACCGGCCCCGCCACCGACTGGCCCTCGATCATCGCCAATGCGCGCGTGCTGCTCTGCTTCGGGGGCCTGCCGCTGAAGAACGGCGAGGTGTGCTCGGGCGGCGCCGGCGAGGGCCAGTACCGGCGCTGGCTGCGCGAGGCCGGCGCGGCCGGGATCCGCATCGTGAACGTCTCGCCGCTGCGCCAGGACGCGCCCGATTTCCTGCGCGCCGAGTGGCTGCCGATCCGCCCCGGCACCGACACCGCGCTGATGCTGGCGCTGGCGCACGAGATCGTCGCCGAGGGGCGCGAGGACAAGGACTTCCTCGCCACCCACTGTACCGGCTGGCCGATCTTGCGTGCCTATATCCTGGGTGGTTCCGACGGCCAGCCGAAGACGCCCGAGTGGGCCGCGTCGATCACCGGCATCGCGGCCGCGACGATCGTGGAACTCGCGCGCGCGATCGCGACCCAGCCCACCATGATCACCTCGGCCTGGTCGATCCAGCGCCAGGACTACGGCGAGCAGCCCTACTGGATGACGGTCGCGCTCGCCGCGATCACCGGGGGTATCGGCAGGCCGGGCACCGGGTTCACCTTCGGCTACGGCTCGATCAATGGGGTGGGCAACCCGCGCCACGACCTGCCCGTGCCCGCTCTCTCGGCCGGGCGCAACCCGACCGGGCTGTTCATCCCGGTCGCGCGCGTCACCGACATGCTGGAGAAGCCCGGTGGGGTGTGCGAGTACAACGGCAAGCGCATCGTCTATCCCGACACGAAGCTGATCTACTGGGCCGGCGGCAATCCGTTCCACCACCATCAGGACCTGAACCGCTTCCTGCGCGCCTGGGCGCGCGCCGAGACGATCGTCGTTCATGAGCCGTGGTGGACCGCGCTCGCGCGCCACGCCGACATCGTGCTGCCGGCGACCACCACGCTGGAACGCAACGACATCGCCGCCTCCTCGCGCGACCGGTTCGTGATGGCGATGAAGCAGGCCGTGCCGACGCAGGGCCAGGCGCGCAACGACGTCGCGATCTTCGCCGACATCGCCGATGCGCTCGGCGTGCGCGAGCGCTTCACCGAGCAGCGCGACGAGGGGGCGTGGCTCAGGCACCTCTACGACACCGCGCGCGCGGGCTGGACGGCGGCGGGGCTGGAGACGCCGGATTTCGACAGGTTCTGGGACGCGGGCCATCTCGAATTCACCCCGCCCGAGCGCCCCTTCGTGCTGTTCGAGGGGTTCCGCGCCGACCCCTACGCCGAGCCGCTGAACACGCCCTCGGGCAAGGTCGAGCTCTTCAGCGAGACGATCGCCGGCTTCGGCTATGACGACTGCCCGGGCCATCCGGTCTGGCGCGCGCCGAAGGAGTGGCTCGGCGCGCCCGAGGCGGCGCGCTTCCCGCTCCATCTCCTGTCGTTCCAGCCGGCCACGCGGCTGCATGGGCAGCTTGACCAGGGGCGCGTCAGCCTCGCCTCGAAGGTGGTGGGCCGCGAGCCGATCCTGATCGGGCCCGCGGATGCCGCCGCGCGCGGCATCAAGACGGGCGACGTGGTGCGCATCTTCAACGACCGCGGCGCATGCCTCGGCGGCGTGGTGGTGACGGAAGGCATCCTGCCCGGCGTGGTGGCGATGGCGACCGGCGCTTGGCTCGACCCGCTCGAGCCCGGCGCGCCGGGGGCGCTCTGCGTGCACGGCAACCCCAACGTGCTGACGCGCGACGAGGGCACCTCGCGGCTGGGCCAGGGGCCGGTGGCGCAGTCCTGTCTGGTTGAGATCGAACGCTGGACGGAACCCGTGCCTCCAGTGCGCGTTCACGCCCCGCCACCGATCGAGGAGGAGTGATGCTCACCCGCCGCGCCCTGCTCGCGTCGGGTGCCGCGGCGGTCGCGGCCCCGGCCTTCGCCCAGTCGATCGTCTCGGATGTCGCCGATGTCAGCCAGCCGGTGATGCTGGATGACCGGATCGCGCGCGGCTATCGCCGTGACGTGCTGATCCGCTGGGGCGATCGCGTCGCGTTCGACGCGCCGGCCTGGAACCCGAACGTGCCGACACCCGAGGGGGCCGCCACGCAGTTCGGCTGGGACGCGCGCGTGGTCGCGATCCTGCGCCCGCCGCCGGCGGCGGACAACGTGCCGCGGCTGATCCTGGCGGCGACGCATGCGCGCGTCGATCCGGCGATGGCGTTCCCCTCGCTGCGCCCCATGCCGGCCGTGGAGCAGGGCATGGTCGGTGCCTCGGTGATCAACCTGATGTGGGCCGGCGGGCGCTGGGTGGTGGTGGATGGCGGGTTCCAGGCGCGCCGCATCACCGCGACCACGCTCTGCCGCTTCGCCGGCCCCGCCGCCGGCCATGCCCGGCTGCGGACGGCGGAGGACCCCGCCGGCCGGGCGGCGCGCGGCGTGCTGCGCGCCGAGGGCGGCTGCGCGACACCGTGGGGCACGCTGCTGCTCGCCGAGGGCGACGCCACGGCCGAACTCGCCGCGTGGCGCGGTGGCGTGGCGAACGAGACGAACCGGTTCGGCTGGCTGGTCGAGGTGAACCCCCTGGACCCGACCTCGGTGCCGGTGAAGCACACCGCCCTCGGCCGCTTCGCCAAGGACGACGTGACCGTGGCGCGCGCCGCCGACGGCAGGCCGGTCGTGTATCTCAGCGAGGCGCGCCGCGACGGCTTCCTCTACCGCTTCGTCGCCGCGCGCGCGCCCGATGGCGAGGGCGCGGAGGCCAACACGACGCTGCTCGACGAAGGCCAGCTCGCGGTCGCGCGCGTCGAGAACGCCATGCTCCGGTGGCGCCCGCTGCCGGCAACGCCCGATGCGCTGATCGACACCCGCGCCGCCGCCGAGGCTGCCGGGGCAACGCCGTTCGACGCGCCGGCCGGGCTCGCCGCGCATCCCGACGGGCGCTTGTTCCTCGCCTGCCGCGGCAATCCGCAGCGCGACGGGCGCACCGACGCGCTGAACCCGCGCGCGGTCAACTCGTTCGGTCATGTGGTTGAGATCACCCCCGCAAACGGCGATCCCGCGGCGGAGACCGCGTCCGGTGCGGTGCTGATCCTGGGCGGCGACCCGCGCCAGCCGGGCGCCACCGCGCGCTACGGTGCGGGCACGCAGGTCTGGCTCGCCGCCCCCGCCGTGCTGGAGGTCGATCCGCGCGGGCGGCTCTTGATCGGCACGGCGCAGGGAGCGCTGCAGCGCACGACCGGCATCGCCGACGGGATCTATCTCTGCGGCACCGCGCCCGGCGCACAGCGGGGCGTGTTGAACCTGCTCTACGCGGCACCGCGCGCGGCGCGCATCGGCGGGGTGCGGCTCTCGCCCGATGCCGAGACGCTGTTCAGCGCCGTGCGCACGCCAGGGGCCGAGGACGAGGCCGACTTCACCCGCCCGGCGACGCGCTGGCCAGCGTTCGAGCCGGCCGTGCCGCCACGCAGCACGGTGATCGCGATCGCGCGCGCGGCAGGCGGCGCGATCGGCGGATGAAACGCGATGGGACTCCGCGTCGCCGCGGAGCCCCTGTCGTCACACGATCAGCCAGCGTCCGTCAGGTGCCGATCACGCCGCCGTCGTCCTTGGTGATCACGACCGTGGCCGAGCGCGGATAGCCCTCGCCGTTCGGCCAGTGGCTGGTCAGCTTCCCGGCCTCGAAATCCTCCGCCGAGGTGGTCGCGCCGGGATGCTGGACGTTGATGAACATGGTCCGGCGATCGGGTGTGGTGACGACGCCGGTGATCTCCTGGCCCATCGGTCCCGTCAGGAAACGCCGGATCTCGCCGCTCACGGGATCGGCCGCCAGCATGGCGTTGTTGCCGAAGGGCGCGAGCGGCCCGCGGTTCATCGCGCTCTCGCCGATGTCGGTCTGGATCCAGAGCCGCCCGGCCGCATCGAACCAGAGCCCGTCCGGGCAGGCGAAGATGCTGTCGGCGGTCAGCGGCCGGCCGGCGAGGTCGCGGCTGCTGTCCTCGGGGCCGGCGATCACGAACAGATCCCAGGTGAACCGCGTTGCCGCGTGGTCGTCGCCGTTCTCGCGCCAGCGGATGATGTGGCCGAACAGGTTGCGCGCGCGCGGGTTCGCCGCGTTCACCTGGGTCTCCTCGCGCCGGGAGTTGTTGGTCAGGGTGAAATAGACGCGCCCGTCGCGCGGATCGACCGCGCCCCATTCCGGCCGGTCCATCTTGGTCGCCCCCGCCCGGTCGGCGGCGGCGCGCGTGTTCACCAGGATCTCGGCGAGGCTGCCGAAGCCGTTCTCGGGCGTCAGCCCGTTCTGGCCCGGCGCCAGCGCGAGCCACTCGCCCGAGCCGTCGTCGTTGAACTTCGCGACGTAGAGCGTGCCCTCGTCGAGCAGTGAGCCGTTCGCGGTCGCGGCGTGGTAGGGCTTCGCCGAGACGAACTTGTAGATGTACTCGTTGATGGCATCGTCGCCAGCATAGGCCACCACCGGCTTGCCTTCGGTCACGGGGCCGAAGACCACGCCCTCGTGCGCGAAGCGGCCGAGATGGGTGCGCTTCACCGGCACGCTGTTCGGGTCGAACGGATCGATCTCCACCACCCAGCCGAAGGCGTTCGGCTCGTTGCGGTAGTCCTGCGTCGGATCGCTCCCGCGCTTGGTCGCGTCGAAGCGGACGAACTCGTCGGCGCCGCTGGCCGCGAGCTCCCAGGCGTAGCGCGAGCGTTCGGTGCGCACGCCGTAGCGGGCGTGCTCGCGCGGCAGATCGGGCTTCTGGTCCACTACCGTGCCGTTGCGGAAGTAGCCGGCCCAGTTCTCCTCGCAGGTGAGGTAGGTGTTCCAGGGGGTCACACCGTGCGCGCAGTTGTTCAGCGTACCGCGGGTGCGCGTGCCGTCGGGGCTGTACTTGGTGCGCACGAAGGGCGTGCCGCGCACGGGACCGCCGATCTCCATCGGCGTGAGCCCGGTGATGCGGCGGTTGCGCGGATCGCGCTGGATCGCCCAGGTGCCGTCGGCCTGCCTGGCGATGCGCACGACGGCCACGCCGTGCGCGTTCAGCTCTTTCAGCACCTCGTCGCTGTCGCGCTTGCCGTCGACGATGCGGACCGCGCTGGCGCTGAACCTGCCCCCGCGCATCGAGGCGTGCAGGAAGCGCGGCTCGATGTATTCATGGTTCATCACCAGCAGGCCGTCGGTCGACGAGCCTTCGTAGGGCGAGCGTCCCTCGATCGGGAAGAAGTGCATGCCGTCGTGGTGCTGGCCGATCTGCATGCCCTGCTCGGCGCCGGTGTTGGCCAGGCTGAAGGCGGGCATGGTGCCGGTGATGGGCTCGCCCCAGGCAGCGATCACGCGCGCGGTGTAGCCGGGCGGCACAACGATCGTGTCCGTCTCGGACACGGGCACGGCGGCGAAGCCGAGCATGGTCTCTGATGGCGTGGCAGCGCGGGCCGGCGCGCCGCCGGGCTGCACGAACATCGCGCCGAGCGCGGCCGTCAGCCCGCCGAGCAGCGCGCCGCGGCGCGACAGCCGCGTCTGGACGATGCCCGCGAAGGTGGGGTTGGCAGAGCTGTTGCAGACGGGCTCATCGCCCTCGCCGTCGTCATGGACGGCAATGGTCCGGTCGGTCATCGATCGCTCCCTTCGATGGGCGCAGCAACTGCGCCATGGCCGTGTATGTAGCGCCGCACACTCGCGGCGACCGCGAAGCTTTGATGACAGGTGCGAACCGGCCGCTCCCCATGCCGGGCGGGCGAACCGGAAGGACCGGGCACCAGGCAGGGGCCCGCGCATCGCCCCCTCTCCCGCAGGCGCGGAAGAGGGGAGCGGCCGTCTGCTACACGCGCAGGCTCTCCACCATTGCGCCGTACACCAGGTTCTTGAAGATCATCCGGGTGCGGAACCGGTTCGACGGTCCCTGCGCCATGAGGATCGCCACCAGCTTCTCGGCCGGGTCGATGGTGAAGGACGTGCCCCAGGCGCCGGCCCACATCGCGTCGCCCGGACTGCCGGGTGCCGTGCCCATGCCGTCGGCGAGCCGCACGCCGAAGCCGAGCCCGAACCCGTAGCCGGGCCCGGTGGTCGCCGCCGTCGAGCCGCCCATGCCGAGGATGTGGTTCGACAGCATGAAGCGCACCACGGGGGCGGCCAGATAGCGCTGCCCGTCCAGCACGCCGCCATTGGCGATCATCTGCGCGAAGCGCAGATAGTCCGACGCGGTCGAGACGAGTCCCGCACCGCCCTTGAAGTAGGACGTGCCCGAGGGGTTCTCGAGGATGCGGTAGCTCTGCCACATCTCCGCCTTGGCCGGATCGCTGTCGGGCGCCTCGGCGATGCGGGTGCGCTTCGCCTCCGGCACGTACCAGGTCGTGTCGGCCATTCCCAGCGGATCGAGCAGTTCGCGCCGCATCACGACATCCAGCGGGCCGCCGGCGACGCGCTCGATCACCAGGCCGAGCACGTCGGTCGCGATCGAGTAGTGGAACATCGTGCCCGGCTGGAACGCGAGCGGAATGGTGCCGAGTCGCTTCAGCATCTCGTCACCCGTCACCGGCCCCTTGCGCGCCTCGATGTCGTGCTGCTCGTAGGCGGCGCGGATCGCGGCCGAGGGAGAGGCGGGGTTGGCGTAGATGAAGCCGGCGCTGTGGCGCAGCAGGTCATGCACGGTGGGCAGGCGTGCGGGGGCGACGAGCTCGGGCGCCTGCCCCTCGCGCCGGATCTCCACCTTCAGCTCGGCGAGTTCCGGCAGGTACGTACGAATCGGATCGTCGAGCTTCATCTGGCCGCGCTCGACCAGCATCATCGCCAGGGCCGAGGTGATCGGCTTGGTCATCGAGGCCTGGAGGAAGATCGCGTCGCGCGGCATGGCCTTCGTCTTCGCCGCGTCCTGATGCCCGTGCGTCTCGAAATGGACGATGTCGCCCTCGCGCGCGATCAGGGTCACCGCGCCGGGGAACGAGCCGCGCTCGGCCTCGGCCTGCATCACCCCCGCGATCCGCCCGAGGCGCTGGCGCGAGAAGCCGCGCGCAATCTCGTCGGCGGAGGCGGTGCGTGGTGCGCTTTGGGCGAGGGCTGTGCGCGGCGAGGCCGCGGAGCCCGCGGCGGCAAGCGCGAATGCGCCGCCCGCGAAGGCGGCGCGGCGGGACAGGATGGCTGTCATGGTTTCCTCCTCGCGTCGCGGACGTTGATCGTCCGACCGATGCAACCCTAGATCGCTCTCGTGCGCCTGGGAATGGCCCGCCGGACGAGCCCCGCCCCTTGGCCCGGCACCACCATGCGCGCCATGATCGCCGTGTCCGCTTCGACGAGGATCGCCCCATGGCCACCGTGTTCCGCTGCGACCTGATCGTCCGCAACGCGCTGATCTTCGACGGCACCGGCGCTCCGCGGCGCACGGGCGACGTCGGCGTCACCGGCGATCGCATCATCGCGGTGGGCGAGCTCGGCGCGACCTCGGCCGATGTCGAGATCGACGCCGCCGGCCGCGCCATCGCCCCCGGCTTCATCGACGCGCACACCCATGACGACCGTGCGGTGTTGTGCGGGCCCGAGTGCCTGCACTGCAAGCTGAGCCAGGGGGTCACCACCGTGGTCGCGGGCAATTGCGGCGTCTCGCTCAGCCCGCTGACGCGCGAGCGCCGCCCGCCGCCGCCGCTCGACCTGCTCGGCGACGAGTCCTGGTGGCGCTACGACAGCTTCGCCGCCTATGCCGAGGACTTCGATCGCCAGGGCTCGGCCGTGAACGCGATCGCCTTTGTCGGCCACACGACGCTGCGCACGCGCGAGATGGGCGACGGGGAGCTTGGCCGCGCCGCGACCGACGCGGAAGCCGCGCGGATGAAGGACCGGCTCAAGGAGGCGCTCGCGCAGGGCGCCTGGGGCCTCTCAACCGGGCTCTGGTATCCGCCAGCGATCAACGCCACGACCGAGGAGGTGATCGCGGTCGCCGAGGCGCTGACCGAGGCGGGCGGCATGTACGTCACGCACATGCGCGACGAGGCGGACGGCATCCTCGATTCGATCGAGGAGACGCTGCGCATCGGCCGCGCGGCGAACGTTCCCGTGGTGATGAGCCACTACAAGTGCACGATGCCGCAGAACTGGGGCCGCTCGGTCGAGACGCTGCGCAAGCTCGACGAGGCGGCCGCACGCCAGCGGGTCTGGGTCGATGTCTATCCATACCACGCCAGCAGCACCGTGCTGATGCCGGAGCGGCTGCGCGACGAGGTGCGCGTGATCGTCACCTGGTCGGTGCCGCATCCGGAAATGCAGGGCAAGGACCTCGCCGACGTCGCCGCCGAATGGGGTTGCACGCGCAAGGAGGCGGCCGAGAAGCTGCTGCCGGCGGGTGCGATCTACTACCAGATGAACGAGGAGGACGTGCGCCGCATCATCGCCCATCCGCGCGCGATGATCGGCTCGGACGGGCTGCCGCACGACTCCTTCCCGCATCCGCGGCTCTGGGGCACCTTCCCGCGCGTGCTCGGCCACTACGCGCGAGAGCTCGGCCTGATCTCGATGGAGGAGGCGGTGCGCAAGATGACCGGGCTCACCGCGCAGGTGTTCGGGCTGAAGGATCGCGGGGTGATCCGCCCCGGCGCCCATGCCGATCTCGTGCTGTTCGACCCGGCGGTGGTGATCGATGCCGCGAGCTTCGAGGATCCGATGAGGCCGAGCCCCGGCATCGAGCAGGTCTGGGTGAACGGCGAAACCGTGTATCGTTGGGGCGAGGGCGTCACCGGCGCGCGCCCGGGCGTCCTGCTCAAGAACCCGCGCGCGTCCGCGTGAGGCGGCGATGAACGACGAGCTTGTCCTCTACACCAACCCGATGTCGCGCGGCCGGATCGCGCGCTGGATGCTCGAGGAGGTCGGGCGCCCCTATCGCGCCGAGATCCTGGAATACGGCACCACCATGAAGGCCACCGCCTATCTGGGGCTGAACCCGATGGGCAAGGTGCCGACCCTGCGGCACGGCGAGACGGTGGTGACGGAGGCGGCGGCGATCTGCGCCTATCTGGCCGATATCTTCCCCGAGGCCGGGCTGGCGCCCCAGATCGGCAGTCCGCTGCGCGGCCCGTACTATCGCTGGATGTTCTTCGCCGCGGGGCCGGTGGAGCATGCGCTCGCCGACAAAGCGCTCGGATTCATTGTACCACCCGAACGTCGCGGCATCGCCGGCTATGGCAGCTTCGACGATGTCGTCACCGTGCTCGACGGGTTGGTGTCGCAGGGCGATTACGTCCTCGGCGCCACGTTCAGCGCGGTCGATGTCTATCTGGGCTCGCAGATCGGGTGGGGGATGCAGTTCGGCACCATCCCCCGACTCGGGTCGTTCGAGCGCTACTGGGAGCGGATCAGCACCCGCCCGGCCGCCTTGCGCGCGCGCGCGATCGACGACGCGCTGGTCGCGGAGCGCGAGGCCGCGAAAGGGTGACGGCCCGGGTCATCCCCGCGTGCCTGCCGCCGTCACGGCATTCTCCAGCGCCTCGCCGCGCGCGAACGCCGTGATGTTGCCGAGCGTCGTGTCGGCGATGTTCTCCAGCGCCTCGCGGGTGAAGAACGCCTGGTGGCCGGTCACCAGCACGTTCGGGAACATCATCAGCCGCTGCAGCGTGTCGTCCTGGATGATCTCGTTCGACAGGTCCTCGAAGAACAGATCGGCCTCCTGCTCGTAGACATCGATCGCGAGCCCGCCGAGCTGGCCGGACTTCAGCGCCTCGATCGCCGCTTCCGCGTCGAGGATCGCGCCGCGCGAGGTGTTCACCACCATCGCGCCGCGCTTCATGCGCGCGAATCCCGCCGCATCCAGCAGGTGGTGGGTCTCGGGGGTCAGCGGGCAGTGCAGCGTGACGAGATCGCTCGCCGCGATCACCGCGCGCGGCTCGCCGTAGCGCACGCCAAGCGCGACAAGCGCCTCATCCGGATACGGATCGGACGCGAGCACGCGGCAGCCGAAGCCCGCGAGCAGGATCCGCGCGACGATCGCGCCGATCTTGCCCGTGCCGACCACGCCGACCGTCTTGCCGTGCAGGTCGAAGCCGAGCAGGCCGTCGAGCGCGAAATTGTTGTCGCGCGTGCGCTGATAGGCGCGGTGGATGTTGCGCACCAGCGACAGCATCAGCCCGACCGTGAACTCGGCCACGGCGTGCGGCGAATAGGCGGGCACGCGCGCGACCGCGATGCCGTGCTGCTCGGCGGCGGCGAGATCGACATTGTTGAACCCCGCGCAGCGCAGCGCGATCAGCTTCGTGCCGCCCTGCGCGAGCCGCGCGATCGCGGCCGCGTTCGCCTCGTCGTTGACGAACAGGCAGACGGCAGGGAACCCGTCGGCCAGCGACGCGGTCTGCGCCGACAGCCGCGGCTCGAAATAGGTGATCTCGTGGCCGTGCGGCGCGTTGCGCTCCTCGAAGCTGCGGCGGTCATAGGGCTTGGTGCTGAACATCGCGACGCGCATGCGACTCCCCCGGCGGTTCATGCAGGCGCCGCAACCCTCGCATGCCGCCCCGAGCCCCGCGCAACCGCTGACAAGGTCAGGGACGCTGTCCCATCATCGGCGCATGGAGACGCTGCCGGCGCTGGTGGCCTTCGCCTTCGCGACCTCGGTGACACCGGGGCCGAACGTCATCATGGTCGCGGCGTCCGCGGCGAATCACGGCGTGCGCGCGACCGTGCCGCACATGGCCGGCATCACGATCGGCTTCCCGGTGATGATCGTGCTGGTCGGTCTCGGCCTGGCCGGCCCCTTCGCCGCGAGCCCGGAGCTGCACGCGGTGTTGAAGTGGATCGGCGCGGCCTGGATCGTCTGGCTCGCCTGGAAGATCGCGCGCGCCGGCGCGCCGGGTGAGGGCGCCCGCAGGCCGCCGCTCGGCTTCTTCGGCGCAGCGGCCTTCCAGTGGGTCAATCCGAAAGCCTGGCTGCTGGCGCTCGCCGCGATCCCCGCCTTCACCCGCCCCGGCGGCGACATCCTGCTGGAAACGCTGCTGATCGCGGTGGTCTTCCTGCTGGTCTCGCCGCCCTCGGTCGGGTTCTGGGCAGTGGTCGGCGCCGGCACGGGACGCATCCTGCGCTCGCCCGCGCGGCTGCGCGCGTTCAACCTGACCATGGCCGTGCTGCTGGTGCTCTCGATCGTCCCGGCCCTGGTCTGACGCCGCCTTGCCCGCCCCTGCCCGCGCGGCTATCAGCCGGGGCGGAGGTGACGCATGGACCAGACGCTCGCCCGACAGGATGCCTGGGCCGATCTGCGCGGCGAGGTCGCCAAGCTCTGCGCGCAGTTCCCCGGCGAGTACTGGCGCAAGCTCGACGCCGAGCGCGGCTACCCGACCGAGTTCGTCCGCGCGCTGACCGAGGCGGGCTATCTCGCAGCGCTGATCCCCGAGGAGTTCGGCGGTGCCGGCCTGCCGCTCTCGGCCGCGGCCGCCATCCTGGAGACGATCCAGGAGCAGGGCTGCAACGGTGCGGCCTGCCACGCGCAGATGTACATCATGGGGACGGTGCTGCGGCACGGCTCGGCGGAACAGAAGGCGCGCTACCTGCCCAAGATCGCCTCGGGCGAGCTCAGGCTCCAGGCCTTCGGCGTGACCGAGCCGACCAGCGGCACCGACACCACCAGCCTGCGCACCACCGCCAAACGCGAGGGCGACACCTGGGTGGTGAACGGCCAGAAGGTCTGGACCTCGCGTGCGGAACATTCCGACCTGATGCTGCTGCTCGCGCGCACCACGCCGCGCGACCAGGTGAAGAAGAAGACCGAGGGGCTCTCCACCTTCCTCGTCGACATGAAGGCGGTGCTCGGCAAGGGCCTGACGATCCGCCCGATCCGTACCATGATGAACCACAACTCCTGCGAGGTGTTCTTCGACAACATGGTGATCCCGGCGGACTCGCTCGTGGGCGAGGAGGGGAAGGGATTCCGCTACATCCTCGACGGGATGAACGCCGAGCGGCTGCTGATCGCCGCCGAGTGCATCGGCGATGCCAAGTGGTTCATCAGCAAGGCGAGCGCCTATGCCAAGGACCGCCGCGTGTTCGGCCGGCCGATCGGGCAGAACCAGGGCATCCAGTTCCCGATCGCGCGCGCCTATGCGCAGATGCGCGCAGCCGAGCTGATGGTGCGCGAGGGCTGCGAGAAGTTCGAGGCTGGGCTGAACTGCGGCGCGGAGGCGAACATGGCGAAGATGCTCGCCGCCGAGGCGAGTTGGGCCGCGGCCGAGATGTGCGTGCAGACGCATGGCGGCTTCGGCTTCGCCGAGGAGTACGACGTGGAGCGGAAGTTCCGCGAGACGCGGCTCTATCAGGTGGCGCCGATCAGCACCAACCTCGTGCTGTCGTATCTCGCGGAGCACGTCTTGGGCTTGCCGAGAAGCTACTGAAGGAAAGGAGGCGGGGGGCCGCAAGGCCCCCCGCACCCCCCCCTGGAGGGCGTCGCTCCCGTTGGTCGCGACGCGGGCCCCGACCAACGGGAGGGGGCCCCCAGGTGCAGGGGGGTGCGGGGGACCAGCGTGGTCCCCCCGCAACTGAATGAACCCACTCGAAGGCCTGCTCGTCCTCACGCTGGAACAAGCCGTCGCGGCACCGTTCCTGTCCTGCAAGCTCGCCGATGCCGGTGCGCGGGTGATCAAGCTCGAACGCCCCGAGGGTGACTTTGCGCGCGGGTACGACGACTACGCCAAGGGCATGTCGAGCTACTTCGTCTGGCTCAACCGCGGCAAGGAATCGCTGGTCGCCGACATCAAGAACCCCGACGACGCGGCACTGCTCCATCGCATCATCGCGCGCGCTGACGTGTTCATCCAGAACCTCGCGCCGGGCGCGGCCGCGCGCGCCGGCTTCGGCTCCGCCAGCCTGCGTGAGAAGAACCCGCGCCTGATCACCGTGGACATCTCCGGCTACGGCGAGGAAGGCGAGTACGCGAAGATGAAGGCCTACGACCTGCTGGTGCAGGCGGAGAGCGGGCTCTGCGCCGTCACCGGCCACCCCGCCGGGCCAGGCCGCGTCGGCGTGTCGGTCTGCGACATCGCCTGCGGCATGGCGGCCTATGCGGGGGTGCTCGAAGCACTGATCCAGCGCGGCATCACCGGCAAGGGTGCGGGGCTCGCGGTCAGCCTGTTCGACGGCATGGCCGACTGGATGAACGTGCCGCTCATCACATACGAGGGTTCAGGGGTGGCGCCGAAGCGCGTCGGCCTCGCGCACCCCTCGATCTCGCCCTACGGCGCCTTTGCGCTGGCCGACGGATCGCTTGTGCTGATCTCGATCCAGAACGAGCGCGAATGGGCGAATCTCTGCACCCACGTGCTGCTGGAACCGGAGCTGCCGAAACGACCCGGCTTCGAGACAAACGTGATCCGCGTGAAGAACCGCGCCGAGGTGGACGGCCACATCGCGGCGATCTTCGCCACGCTGTCGCGCGAGGAAGCCCGCGCGCGCCTCGACCGGGGCGCGATCGCCTACGGCTTCGTCAACGAAGTCGCCGATCTCGCGAAGCATCCGGCTCTCCGCCGGATCGAGGTCACGACGCCGAACGGCCCCGTGCGCTACGCCGCGCCGCCGGTGCGCTGGGCCGAGGGCACGCGCGAGCCGGGGCGCATCCCGGCGATCGGCGAGCATTCGGACCGGATCAGGGCTGAGTTCGCGTCCTGATCTGGTTCTTGTGGGATGGGGGAAGGGGGCCTTGCGGCCCCCTTCGTGGTGTTTTGCTGTGTGGCGTGGCGGTCAGGCGGCCTTCATCTCGGCGAGGAAGCGCTCGACCTGGGTGCGCAGGGTCTCGGCGCCGCGGCTGAGTTCGGCGGCCGCGCCCTGGACCTGTGCGGCGGCCGCGCCGGAGCCGGCGGCCGCCTCCTGCACCGAGCCGATATTCGCCGACACCGCGCCCGTGCCGGCGGCCGCCTGCTGCACGTTGCGCGCGATCTCGGCGGTCGCCGCCCCCTGCTGTTCCACCGCCGCCGCGATCGAGGCGGCGATGCCGCTGATCTTCTCGATCGTGCCGCCGATCGCCCGGATCGCCTCCACCACCCGGCCGGTCTCGCCCTGCACCGCGGCGATCTGGCCGCCGATCTCCTCGGTCGCCTTCGCCGTCTGCGAGGCGAGGTTCTTCACCTCCGAGGCGACCACCGCGAAGCCCTTGCCCGCCTCGCCGGCGCGCGCCGCCTCGATCGTCGCGTTCAGCGCCAGCAGGTTGGTCTGGCCGGCGATGTCGTTGATCAGACGCACCACCTCGCCGATCCGGTGCGCGCTCGCGGCCAGCGACTCGACGGTGCTGTTCGTGCGGGTCGCCTCCGACACCGCCTCCGAGGCGATGCGCGTGCTCTCCGCGACCTGGCGGCTGATCTCGGCGATCGAGGCGGCAAGTTCCTCGGCGGCCGAGGCGACGGTCTGCACGTTCGCACTCGCCTGCTCCGCCGCCGCAGCCACCGCCGTCGCCTGCCGCGAGGTCTCCTCCGCTCCCGCAGCCATCCCCGTCGCGGATGCTTCCATCTCGGTTGCAGCGGCGGCGACGCTCTTCACGACCGAGCCGACCTCGGCCTCAAACTGGTCCGCTGCTGCGAGCAGAGCGCGCCGTCGTTCCTGCCTGGCTTCCTGGTCTTTCCGGGCCATCTCCTCCTGCATCTCGCGGGTGCGGATCAGATTGTCGCGGAAGACGGCCATCGCCGCCGCGATGTCGCCGACCTCGTCCCGTCGGCCCTCGCCGGGGATCGGGCTCTCGGTATCCCCCTCGGCCAGCGCCTTGAGCCGGCCTGCGGCCGCGCGTACCGGCGCGGCGATTCCGCGCGCCCCGATCGCCCAGGCCAGTGCGCCCGCCGCGGTGAGGCCGACGCCGGCAAAGGCAAGCATCACGGTGAGAAGGACGTTGGCCTCGGCGACCGACTCTGCGGCCAGGGTTTCAGCGACCCGGATGGCGGTCCGGTCGAGGTCGCGCGCAAGCTCCTCGACCGTATCGAACGCGGCCACGGAGTTGCGCAGCGCCTCCAGCACCGCCGTCCGATCGTCGCGTCCGGCGGCGACCGCCTCGGCGGCGGCGAGAGTCCTCTCCGCCGCTGCCTGGTAGGCGACGAAGGCGGGCTCCAGCCGGGCGAGCACCGCTTGCCGCGCCGCGCCGGCGCTGGCCCTTGCTTCCGCCACCGTCTGGCGGAAGAGCGCGCCCTGCTCGCTCATCGCCGCGCGGGCCACCGACACGACCGCCGCGGTCGGTTCGGCGGCGAGCTGGTTTTCGCGCCGGCGGATCTGCAGCGCCGCCCGGCCGAGTGTACCGGCCTGACTGGCCGAATGCCCGGCCGCCGCGACCTCGTCCAGACGGCCCGAAAGGGCGGTGATGCCCTTTAATCCGGCACCGGCGACAGCGGCCAGCAGCAGCGTCAGGCACACGGCCAGCACGGCGATCTTGGGCGTGAAGCGGAGATTGGTGAAGCGCATGGCGACCTTCCTTCGTTGCGACAGGGCCGCTGCGGTCCGCCGCGCCGGGCCCCGTGTGGCCACCACCATTACCTCGGCGCCTTAAGTTCGCGTTACGACGCACCCCCGGTCGGCGTGCGGCGGTTACAGCGGAGGTCTGCGCGGGCAGCAGCTCCTCAGCCGCCCTGATCGAGCGCCGCGCGCAGCCGCGTCGCGCCCTCGCCGGCCGGGATCAGGCCTTCGCGCAGGAACAGGTCGATCAGCATCAGATTGACGTTGAACTTGAACGCGTCCGTGTCGCGCACCGCGGCGAACACCGGGGCGATCGGCCAGAGATCGAACCGCTCCACCTCGTCATCGCCGGGTCGCGGCGCGTCAGCCCGTGCACTACATGAGCGTGCGCGCGAGCCAGAAGGCCGCGACTCCGACCAGCAGCGCCAACGGCGTCGAGCCGGTCGCGCGCATGACGAGCAGCGTCGCCGCCGCGCCGACGAACCCGGGCCACCCCTCGCGCACCACCGCCGGGGCGGCGAAGGCGACGAACAGCGTGCCCGGCACATGGCCCAGGAAGGCGCGCAGGAACGGCCCCGGCTGCACGCGCCGCAGCACCAGATAGCCCGAGGCGCGGCAGGCGAAGGTGGCGAGCGCCATGCCGAGGATCGCGGCGAGCGTGACGGGGTCGAGGCTCATCGCTGCCCTGCCCCGCCCGCGGTCTCGCGCAGCGCGCCGGCGAGGCTGCCCGCGACCGCGCCGCTCACCACCGCCAGCGCCGGGTTCGGCAACAGCGGCCCGACGCCGAGCGACACCGCGGCCGCGATCGCCCAGGGCGCGGCATCGCCGCGTCCGCGCCAGATCGGCACCAGCAGCGCGATGAAACAGGCCGGGGCGGCGAAGAACAGCGGATGACCGCGCGGCAACGCCACCACTGCGCCGAGCGCATGACCGAGGATCGTGGTCGCGAGCCAGGCGCTCCACAGCGTCACCGCCGAGCCGAGATAGAACAGCGCGTCGTGCCGGCCCGCGCGCATCTCGGCGATCGCCAGCGCCCAGGCGTGATCGACGATCGCGCTCACGGTCGCCCATTTGCGCACGCCCTTCAGCGCGTCGATCCAGGGCGCGAGCGAGGGGCCCATCAGCGCGAAGCGCACGTTCACCGCGAGCGCCGCGAGGGTGGCCGAGGCGATCGGCGCCGGGTCGGTCCAGAACTCCAGCGCCAGGATCTGCGAGGAGCCGGCGAAGACGAGCGCGCTCATCAGCGCCTGTTCCAGCGCCGAGAGGCCCTGCGCCTGCGCCAGCACGCCGACAACCAGGCCGAAGGGAACGAGCCCGACGGTCAGGGGCAGGGTCGCGCGCGCGCCGCGGCGGAACCCCGCGCCGGTGGCGATCACGCGCATCAGCGACGGAACGCGGCGATGCGTGCCTCCGCCTCCTCGGCGTCCATCGCCAGCGCGGCCTCGGCGAGCGCGCGCGGAAAGCCGGCGCGGGCCAGCGCGGCGAGCGCCTTGCGGCGCGCCTCGGGCGGCGGGTCGGGCGGACCATAGGGACCGATGCGCCGCTTGCGCGCGGCGATCAGAACGGCGGCGAGGCGGGCATCGTCATCCGGCAGGGCGGCGTCGATCGCATCACCTGCCGCCTCGCCGGCGCCCTTCGCCGCGAGATGCGCCCCGATCGCCGCGGCGGACCGGCCGCTGCGCGCGAGCCGGCGGGCACGCGCGGCGGCGAAGGCCGCATCGTCCACCGCCCCGGCCGCGGCGAGGCGCGCCACCACCGCCTCGGCGGCGGCGCGCGCCGCTGCGATCGCGCGGTCGCGCTCGTCGTCGGAGACCTCGGCCGTCCGAGCCCAGCGCGCGATCCGGTTGGCGAGCACGCGCAGCAGCCCCGCCCGCGTCGCCGCGAAACGCGCGAGATGCGCGACCGCGGCCTCGTGCAGCGAGGCCTCGGTCGGGGGCGGAAGCGGGCGCGGCCGGCGCGTCATGGCCGCAGAAGCATGACAGGCGGGTGAGCCGGACGAAACCGTGCCCGCGATGCGCCGTTCTCCGGTCAGATCGCGGGCCGGCGCATGAACCTCCGCCCGACGGTCCAGAGCGAAGGAAGGAATGGACCATGCGACTCAACGACACGATCAGGGCGATGCTGCTCGCCGGCGTCATCGTCAGCCCGGCATTGGCGCAGCAGACCACCACCGATCCGGCGGCGCCCGCCATGCCGGGCCAGCCGCTTCCCGAGCGCGTCGCGCCCCCGACCCCGCCCGCCGCCATGCCCGCGACACCGGCCACGCCCTCGCAGGCGATGCCCGCCGCCCCGCGCGCGGCCGATCCGGCCGCGGTCGCCGCGTCCGGCATGCGCGCCTCCAAGGTGGTCGGCGCGACCGTGCGCAACGGCGAGCGCGAGAGCATCGGCTCGATCGACGACCTGATCATCACGCCGGACGAGCGCGTGCCCGTGGCGGTGCTGTCGGTCGGCGGTTTCCTGGGCATCGGCGCCAAGCTGGTCGCGGTGCCGTTCGAGCGGCTGCAGATCGACCGCGAGGGCAACGTGACCCTACCCGGGGCCACGCGTGACAGCCTGCGCGAGCTGCCGGCGTTCGAGTATCCGGCCTGATCGCGGCAGGCGCGGCAGGCGGCCGGCCCGGCGGGGCCGGCCGTCACCGCCTTTCAGCCGCTGTCCACCGCAGTCATCACGCGCCTGCGCGCGGGCGCTGCCTCGGCTGCCGGGATGGCGGCGTACATGTCCTTTGACGCCTCGACGATGACGACACCGGCGAGGCGCGGGCCGAGCCGCCGGCCGAGCCGCTCCCAGGCGCCGGCCGTGCGGAGCAGTGGCCGCCAGGCGAAGGGCGGCAGGTAGAGCGCGCCGTCGCGACGGAGCGCGCGGAACATCGTCGCCTCCAGCAGCCGCGCGAGCTGATCGGCCGAGAACGGGCGGCCATGGCCGAAGGGCGTACGCTCGGCATAGGCCCACCAGCCGGTGCGGTTCGGCACCACCACGATCAGCCGCCCGTCGTCCTTGAGCACCCGCCACGCCTCGCGCAGCATCCGCCGCGTCTGACCGGCGTGTTCCAGCGCATGCACCATCAGAACGCGATCGAAATGGAGGTCAGGAAACGGCAGCCGGTCCTCCTCGGCCACGCAGGCGAGGTTCGGCCGGTGGCGCGGCCAGCGTGCGGGCCCCATCTGCACCGGCAGGCAGGCGACCGTGCGGTCGCGCGGCTCGGTGCGCCAGACGCGCAGATAGGGCAACGCATAGCCGAGCCCAAGCGTGCGCGTCCCCGGAACGACCGGCCAGAGCGCGCGCAGCCTCGTCCGCAGCGTGGTGGTCACCACCTTGCCGTGCGGCGAGGCGTAGAAGCGGGTGAGGGCGCCGGCATCCTCCGCCATCGCGCCCTCATAGCACGCGCTGGGCCCAAACCCAGCGCCGGCTCGGTTGGCCGGGAGAGGGGCGGGTGGTAGGAACGCGCCATGGCACGTCTCGAGATCGTCCCCGTCCCCGCCCTCTCCGACAACTATGTCTGGCTGCTGCGCGATGAGGCCACCGGCACGGTCGCCGTGGTCGATCCCGGCGAGGACGGACCGGTCGAGGCCGCGCTCGCGGCGCGGGGCTGGGAGCCCGCGCTCATCCTGCTGACGCACCATCACGGCGATCATGTCGGCGGGGTGGCGGCGCTGAAGGCGGCGCATGGCGCGGCTGTGATCGGCGCGGCGGCGGATGCGCACCGCCTGCCCGCGCTTGACCGTGCGGTGAGCCCGGGCGACACGGTCGCGGTCGGCGAGAGCGAGGCCGTGGTGATCGACACGCCGGGCCACACGCGCGGCCACATCGCCTATCACTTTCCCGAGGCGGGCGTGCTCGCCTGCGGCGATACGCTGTTCTCGCTCGGCTGCGGGCGGATGTTCGAGGGCTCGGCCGAGGAGTTCTTCGCCGCGCTGACGCGGCTCGCCGCGCTTCCGGACGACACGCTCGTGCTCTGCGGGCACGAGTACACCCAGTCCAACGCCCGTTTCGCGCTGACGGTGGAGCCCGACAACGCTGCCTTGCGCGCGCGCGCCGCCGAGGTCGAGGCGCAGCGGGCGGCCGGGCGGCCCACCGTGCCGGTGACGCTCGGCGCCGAGAAGGCGGCGAACCCGTTCCTGCACGCGCGCGATGCGGCCGCGTTCGCGGCACTGCGCGCGGCCAAGGATTCCTTCCGCTGAAAGGACGTTCCGCGTGAAGCTGTTCCACTCGCCGGCGAGCCCCTTCGTGCGCAAGGTGATGGCCTGCGCGATCGCGCGCGACATCGACGACCGGATCGAGAAGGTCTGGTGCGATGTGCACGCCTCGCCGCCCGACCTGCTGGCGGTCAACCCGCTCGGCAAGATCCCGACCCTGATCGGCGCGGACGGCATCGCCTACATGGACAGCCCGCTGATCTGCGAATACCTCGACGGGATCGGCGCGGCCCCGCCCCTCTACCCGGCCGAGCGTGGCGCGCGCCTGGCCGCGCTCAGGCTGCACGCGCTCGGCCACGGGATCATGGAGGCGGCGGTGGCGCGGCGCGGCGAGAGCCTTCGCCCCGAGGAGGCGGCGCGGACGGCGGCGATGGCGCGCATGCGCGATGCGATCGCGCGCACGCTCGATCTGCTGGAGCGCGAGGCGGACAGCCTGATGGGGCCGTTCACGATCGGCTCGATCACGGTGGGCTGCGCGCTCGGCTATCTCGATTTCCGCTTCGCCGCCGAGCCCTGGCGCGAGACGCATCCGAAGCTCGCGGTGTGGTTCGAGAGTGCCTCGAAGCACCGCGCCTTCGTCGAGACCGCGCCGGTCGCGCCGAAGTGACGCGATGAACCTGATCGATCCCCGCACCGATCCGGATGCGGTGATCGCGGCGCTCGGTCTCGCCCCGCACCCCGAGGGCGGCTGGTATCGCGAGACCTGGCGCGACACGCCCGCCGACGGCTCGCGCGGCGCGGGAACGGCGATCCTGTTCCTGCTCAAGGGCGAGGAGACGTCGCACTGGCATCGCGTGGACGCGACCGAGCTCTGGCACTGGCACGGCGGCGCGCCCCTGGTGCTGACGGTGTCGCCCGATGGTCATGACGCCGAGGCGACGTGGCTCGGCCCCGATCTCGGCGCCCGGCAGATGCCGCAGCGAATCGTGCCAGCCGGATGGTGGCAGACCGCCGCGAGCCTCGGGCGCTGGACGCTGGTCGGCTGCACCGTCAGTCCGGCCTTCACCTTCGAGGGGTTCGAGCTCGCCCCGCCCGACTGGCGGCCGGTGCCGCGGTGAGGGCGCTGGCGCTCGCGGCTCTGCTCGCTTCCTGCGCCGCTCCGCCAACGCATGTGCAGACCACGCTCTATCTCGGCCGCGCGATCCCGGCTGGAGGTGTGGTCGATGACCGCGCGGTCGAGGTCTTTGTCGCCGACACGGTCGCGCGGCATCTGCCGGCCGGGTTCACCCTGATCGCCGGCACCGGCGGCTGGCGCGACACCGGGACCGGCCGCACGATCACCGAACCCACACTGGTGCTCATCGTGCTGCATCCGTCGGGCGAGCGCGGACCCGTCGAGGCGGTGGCACGCGCCTGGGCCGAGCGCTTCGGCCAGCAATCGGTGCTGCGCGTCGAGCTTCCGGTCAGCGACCTGCGGTTCTGAGCCCCGTCGCGACCAGCGCGCCGGCGACCACCAGGGCACAGCCGACCCAGAGCGCAATGCCGCCCTCGGCCCGGCCGGCGAGGACCAGCCAGAGCGTCGAGAACACGGGCGCGAAATAGGCGAGTACGCCGAGCAGGCGCAGATCGCCGTGCTTGACCCCGTGATCCCAGACGAAGAACGCGAGCCCGACCGGGCCGAGCCCGAGCCCCAGCACCGCGACCCAGGCGCCGCCCTCGGGCCAGCGCGTCGTCTCGAAGGCGAGATGGACGACGGCGGCGAGCAGCGCCGTCACAAGGCAGAATCCGGCCACCGCATCCGACGGTACCTCGCCGAAGCGACGGTTCAGCACCGAGTATCCCGACCACGCGAGAGCCGCGCCGAGCGCGCAGGCATAGCCCGGAAGATGCGCGGCATCGAACCCGGCACCGCCGCCGATCGCGAGCGCGCAGCCGCCGAGGCCGAGCGCCGCGCCGACGAGATGCCGCGCACCCAGCCGCTGGCCCGGCAGCAGACCGGCGAACAGCACGATCAGCAGCGGCCAGAGATAGTTGATCAGGTTCGCCTCGACCGCGGGCGCGAGCGCCAAGGCGGCGAAGTAGAAGGCGTGATAGCCGAACAGCCCCGCCACGCCGAGGACCCAGGCCCCGACCGGCACGGAGCGTTTCGTCCTGCCGCCGCTGCGTAGCGCACGCGCGGCAATCCCGACCGTGCCCGCGATCGCGAAGGTCATCGCGACGAGTTGCAACGGCGGCACGCCCACGGCGAGCACCGTCAGGAGCGCGAGCGTCGACCACAGCACGACCGCCAGCGCACCGATCGCGGTCGCGCGCGACACCGCGTCCATCCAACCTCTCCTTGTCCTGCGGCGCGTGCGGTGTCCCCCGCGCGCCCGCCCTCGTCAAGCGGGTTGCAGCGCAACGTCATGACGACGCAGCATCAGGAGCGCAACCATCCGGGAGGCGAACGGCGATGACACGGCACCGTATCCTCAGCCTCGACGGCGGCGGCGCCTGGGCGCTGATCCAGGTGCGCGCCCTCATCAATCTCTACGGGCTGTCGGCGCGCGGCCATGACGTGCTGGCCGAGTTCGACCTCGCCGCTGCGAACTCGGGCGGGTCTCTGGTGCTGGGCGGGCTGCTGATGGACCTGACGCTCGAAGAGCTGCTCGGCCTGTTCCTCGATCAGGCGAAGCGCCGGAGCATCTTCGCCGCGCCGGGCATCTGGCCTGGCCGCTACGCCGCGACCGGCAAGCTCGCCGGGCTGCGCGCGATCCTGGGACCGTGGGACAAGCCGCTGCCGGAGGTCGGCTCGCGCGCGGGCAATCGCGGCAGGCTTCTGCCGCATCTGCTGATCTGCGCCTACGACCTCCCGGCGCAGCGCGGCGTGCTGTTCCGGTCGGATCTCAGTTCCCCCTCGGCCGCGTTCGAGCCGCCGCCGCGCCGGCCCTCCGCGTCGCTGGCCGAGGCGATCCACGCGAGCTCGAACGCGCCGGTCCTCTATTTCGACGATGCCGCGCGGTTCGGCGGCGGCACCTACTGGGACGGCGCGATCGCCGGGTGGAACTGCCCCGCCGCGATCGCCGCAGTCGAGGCGCTCGGCTATGGCTGGCGGCCCGGCGAGATCGCGCTGCTCTCGCTCGGCACGGCGCGCGTGGACGGTCGCGAGAAACCGCTCGCCCCGCCCTCCGAGGACATGGGGCTCAAGCTCCGACGCCTCGGCGTCGAGGTCGGCTACATGCTGCGCGCGATCCTGAAGGAGCCGCCGAACTCTGCGCCGCTGCACGCGCACATCATGCTGGGGGGCAGGCTGCCGACCAACCCGGCCGATCCGGTAGAGGACGGGCCGGTCGTGCGGATGAATCCGAATCCCGGGCTCGCCAATGCCGATCCGCCGCACGCGGTGCTCGCCGCCCTCGACATGGACGCGGTCGCCGACCAGGACGTGGCGCTGATCGTGCGGCTCTCCGACCGCTGGATCGCCAACCAGGTGCCGAATGAGCCGGTGCGCGCGAACCGCCTCGGCACGCCGGAGATCGGGCATGGCACGCTCGCCGGTGCGGTGGCGGCCTGGCAGCGCCTCGCGCCGCCGCGCTGATTCCGGTCGCGCTCGGCGCCAGGACGGGTAGAGTTGGCGGCGGAGGGGCGACCCTCCGTCCCCTGGCGGGATGGCGGGCGCCCCGTAACCTCGGGACAGGCCGCGCGCACAAGCGGCCGGGGAGACGCCGCAGATGCCAGAGAAAGACACCCCCGCCCCCAACGGCACTGGCCGGCACGGGCCGCGCGCGATCGCGCTGGTCGGCCCGCAGGGGGCGGGGAAATCCACGCTGTTCGAGGCGATGCTCGCCGCCGCCGGCTCGCCGCTCAAGCGCCCGACCGAGGCGCGCGACCGCACCATGGGCACCGAGACCCGGCTCGGCCACTGTACCTATCTCGGCGAGAGCTTCGCCTTGCTCGACTGCCCGGGCTCGGTCGAGTTCGCCCATGAGGCGGCGAGCGCGCTCGCCATCGCCGACATGGCGGTCCTGGTCTGCGAGCCGGACCCCACCCGCGCGCTGGGCCTCGCCCCCGTGTTCCGCATGCTCGAGGAGCAGGGCGTGCCATGCCTGGTG
This sequence comes from Elioraea tepidiphila DSM 17972, assembly GCF_000378465.1. Taxonomy (GTDB): domain Bacteria; phylum Pseudomonadota; class Alphaproteobacteria; order Acetobacterales; family Acetobacteraceae; genus Elioraea; species Elioraea tepidiphila. The sequence continues at coordinate 31,143 of NZ_KB899914.1, read as the reverse complement.
TTCGTCAACAAGATCGACACCATGGCCGAGAGCAGCGTGCGCGAAACGATGGAGGCGTTGCAGACGCAGTCGCGCCGGCCGCTGGTGCTGCGCCAGGTGCCGATCCGCGAGGGCGAGGAGATCACCGGGTATGTCGATCTCGTCAGCGAGCGCGCCTATCGCTACCGGCGCGGAGAGCCGTCAGAGTTGATCCGCATGCCGGAGGCGGTGGTCGAGCGCGAGCGCGAGGCGCGCACCGTGCTCGCCGAGACGCTGGCCGATCACGACGACGCGCTGCTGGAGAAGCTGATCGAGGACTCGGTCGCGACCCCTGAGGACCTCTACCGCGTGATGCACCAGGACCTCGTCGCCGGCGCGGTGGATGCCGTGCTGCTCGGCTGCGCCGAGCGGGGCGGGGGCGTGCGGCGGCTGTGGAAGGCGCTGCGCCATGACGCGCCCGATGTCGTCGAGACCGCCGCCCGGCGCGGGCTCGATCCGGCGTTGGAGGGGCCGGTCGCGCAGATCTTCAAGAGCGTGCACACCGGCCATGGCGGCAAGCTCTCCTATGCGCGCATCTGGCGTGGCCCGCTGAAGGACGGCACCACGCTGGAGGGCACGCGGCTCGGCGGGATCACGCGCTTCCCGGGCCTGGAGGCGGAGAAGGTGCCGGAGGCGGCGTCGGGCGACGTGGTGGCGCTCGGCCGGCTGGAGGGGCTCGCCACCGGCAGAACGATCTCGACGGGCAAGGATACCGCGCAGTTGCCGTTCCCTGCGCCGCTGCCGCCCGTGCATGCGCTCGCGGTCGCGACCGAGGACCGCAAGGATGATGTGCGGCTGACCGCCGCGCTCGGCAAGCTGATGGAGGAGGACCCGTCGCTGTCGGTGACGCAGGACGCGGAGCTCGGCCAGATCCTGATCGAGGGCCAGGGCGACATCCATCTGCAGACGGCGGTGGCGCGGCTGGGCAAGGCGCATGGGGTGAAGGTGACGGTCGCGAAGCCGCGCACGCCCTATCGCGAGACGATCCGTCGGCCGGTGCGCCAGCATGCGCGGCTGAAGCGCCAGACCGGCGGGCACGGCCAGTTCGCGGACGTGACGCTCGAGATCGAGCCGCGCGGCCGCGGCGAGGGGTTCGCCTTCATCGACAAGATCGTCGGCGGCGTGGTGCCGCGGCGGTTCATCCCGGCGGTCGGCGAGTCGGCCGAGGAGTCGACGCGCAAGGGGCCGCTCGGCCATCCGGTGGTGGACATCGCGGTGACGCTGGTCGATGGCGGGTTCCACTCGGTGGACAGCAGCGACATGGCGTTCGCGACTGCGACGCGGATGGCGATGCAGGAAGGACTGGCGGCGGCGGGGCCGGTGTTGCTCGAACCGATCCACCACGTGTCGATGTATGTGCCGAACGGGTTTACGGCGGCGGCGCAGCGGCTTCTGTCGGAGCGTCGCGGCCAGATCCTGGGCTACTCCGAGCGTGAGGGCTGGCCCGGCTGGGACGAGGTGCAGGCGCTGGTGCCGGCGGCCGAGCTGCACGGCATGATCATCGAACTCCGGTCGATGAGCATGGGCCTCGGCACCTACGTGCATCGGTTCGACCACCTCGCCGAGGTGCAGGGCGCGGCCGCGGCGCGCGCGGCGGCGGCGGGCTGAAGGTGCAGGGGGGGCTGGGGGGACCAGCGTGGTCCCCCCACGACGCTTTCGCGGCTGAGGCAAGGCCAAGCGCTATCGTGTGCGTCCCTGGTCGCGGACGCTCTGCGCGCCGGCTCCGCCGTACCGCTAGCCCATCAAGCGGGCCACGAACGCGGGTACGACTTCAGTCGCCCGCCCATGGATCGCCTCGTCGAACAGGTGGCTGCCTTCGCTCGGTTCCAGGTTGAGCTCCACCGTGCGCGCGCGCCCGCGCACCTCGGCGACGAACCCGGCCGCCGGATAGACCGCGCCCGAGGTGCCGATCGAAACGAACAGCCCGCAGCGGTCGAGGGCCGCGCCGATCTGCTCCATGGCTAGCGGCATCTCGCCGAACCACACCACGTGCGGCCGCATTCCGCCGGCCTGGCCGCAGGACGGGCACGGCGTCTCGACCGAGAGGTCCTCGCGCCACGGCATCACCGCGCCGCACAACCGGCAACGCGCCTTGGCGAGCTCGCCGTGCATGTGGATCAGGTTCGCGGTGCCGGCACGATCGTGCAGGTCATCGACGTTCTGCGTCACGACGGTCACGCCCCCGGGCCAGTCATGGGACAGCCGCGCGACCGCGTGATGCGCCGCGTTCGGCTGCACGTGCGGATCGGTGATCTGCCGCCGCCGCGCATTGTAGAAAGCGTGCACCCGGGCCGGGTCGCGCGCGAACGCCTCCGGCGTGGCGACGTCCTCGATGCGCACCTTGGCCCAGATGCCGTCGGCGTCGCGGAAGGTGGCGAGGCCGCTCTCGCGCGAGATGCCCGCCCCGGTCAGCACCACGATCGACGCATCGCGCGGGATCAGTCGCACGAAAGCCCGAACGCCGACAGCCCCTCCTCCAGATAGTCGCCCAGCAGCGGCATGCCGACCAGGTAGTCATCGGCATTGCGCAGGTTGCGCTCCTTGGCGGTACGCACGGCCTCGTCCCACTCCGAGACATCGAACTCGCCGCGGCCGATCCAGGCGAGCGCGATCAGCGCGGCCTGCTCGTCCTCGTTCATCTCGGCGATCGCGTCACGGAGCTCCTCGGCGATCGTGTCGCCCTCCTCCTCGAGCAGATGCGCCTCGGGATCGTCATCGTCCGGGTCGGCGTCGCCATCGCCCGCCTCCTTGGCGTCGAAGGCGCGCGCACGCGCGATCACCCAGCAGACGGTTTCCGTGGAGATGCCGAGTTCGGGAACGTCGTCCTCGTCCGCCATGGCCCTTCCTCAGTCGCGGCCCGGGATCCGCACTGCCTCCAGCTCGATGGCCGAATAATAGGCGGCGAGCGCCCGGATCTGCTCGTCCGTCAGGTCGCGCGCGGCGATGCTCATCTGCTCGTCGTGCCGCCCCCCATCACGATACGCGGTCAGCTGGCGAATGAAATAGTCCACCGGATGTCCGGCGATGGTGGGGGCATTGGCCTGCTTCGAGATCCCGTCCATGCCGTGGCAGCCCTGGCACGACTGCGCCGCCAGCCGCCGGCCCTGGCGCGGATCGCCCTCCTCTGCCGGCGCGGCGACGGCCGGGAGGAGAAGGGCGGCCGCCGCAACGGCCGCCCCGATCATGCGCCGCGCGCTCACTGCGCCTGGTACGAGATGCGGTAGATCGCGCCCGCCGTATCGTCGCTGACCAGCAGCGAGCCGTCGGGCAGTTGCGCCACATCGACGATCCGGCCGTAGTACTCGCCGGTCTCCTCATCGAGCCAGCCTGAGGCGAAGACCTCGGGCTCGCCCGCCAGGCCCGAGCCGTCGGGCTTCATCGGCGTGAACATCACGCGCGCACCGACCGGCGTGGTGCGGTTCCACGAGCCGCGCTGGGCGCTGAACAGCCCGCCGCGGTAGCGCTCGGGGAACATCCGTCCGGTGTAGAACATCAGCCCCAGATCGGCGGCATGCGCGACCATCTCCGCCTCGGGGAAGCGGACGCCGGCGGGCGGCTCGGAGTCCTTGTACTCGTTCGTGCGCACGCGGCCGCCGCCGTACCAGGGCATGCCGAAATGCTGACCGGCGGCCGTGGCGCGATTGATCTCACCGGGCGGGATGTCGTCGCCCATGCCGTCCACCTGGTTGTCGGTGAACCAGAGCTCGCCGGTGCGCGGATGGAACTCGATGCCGACCGAGTTACGGACGCCGCGCGCGAACACCTCGCGGTTCCTGCCGTCACGGTCCATGCGGATGATGCCGCCGATGCCGAGGCGCTCATAGAGCTCGAGCTTCTCGCGTGGCTGCACGTTGTAGGGTTGGCCGAGCGAGATGTAGAGCTTGTTGTCCGGCCCGATGCGGCAGAGCCGGTGGCCGTGATTGAAGCTCTCCTCCTCGCGCGGGATCAGCCCGCCCTGCGGCACCACGACGTCGACGGCGACGTCGGGCCCCTCGTGGAAGAACTCGATCGCCGGGAAGACGAGCACCCGGTTGTGCTCGACCACGTAGAGGAAGCCGTCCGGGCTGTAGCACGGGTTCGGCTGGGTGAAGCGGATCGCGGGCGCCATCCGCTTCACTTCGTCGGCGACGCGATCCTTGTCGCGATCGACCACCACCCAGAGATCGGTCTTGCGGGTGCCGACAAAGACATTCGCGTTGTTGCGGCTGACCGCCATGTGGCGCGCATCGGGCACCACCGCGTAAAGATCGATCCGGAAGCCGGGCGGCAGCTTGATGCGTTCGAGATTGCGCCGGATCTGGTCCGCGCGGCGGCCGGTCTGCGGCACGGTCTGCGCCTCGAGCGGGGTGCCGGTCGTCTGGAAGCCGCGCATCCGCTCGAGCGCCTGATCGCTGGTCGCCTGCTGCGCCTGCGCGGAGGCCCAAACAAGGACTGCCGCCGACGCCAGAAGCATCGCTCGCATGATCGTGTTCCTCCTCAGCGGCCTCTTTGGGGGGCGGGCCGCATCCTGTGCTGTGCCGGGAAGTCGGCGAGGGGAGTGTGCAAAGCCTCGTTTCGGCTCTCAAGGGAAATGTTCGCGGCACGACGATGCATTGGCGAACCGCGGTTCAGACGGTGTGGAATGGCGGGGGTCGATCGGGCTACGGTCGTTGCCCCTGCGTCGGATCGAGGACCCTCATGCGTGCGCCGTTGGCCGATCTTACCCTCGCTCTCGCTCTCATCCTGACGGCGGGCGCCGCGTCGGCCCAGCCGGCCCCGCCCGTCGGCGTCGTGCGGATCGCGCCGGAGCCCGTGACGGAGACCGTTTCGTTTGTTGGTCGCATCGAAGCGATCGAGCGCGTGAACCTGGTCGCGCGCGTGAACGGGTTCCTCGAGGAGCGCGCCTTTCGCGAGGGGCAGGAGGTGCAGAAGGAGGACCTGCTGTTCATCATCGAACGCGCGCCCTATCTCGCGGCCGTCGACGCCGCCAAGGCGACGCTGGCCTCGGCCGAGGCGGCCAAGGTCAACGCCGATGCGCAGCTCGCCCGCGCCGAGGAGCTGTTGCGCACCCGCGACACCTCCCCCGCCGTGCGCGACCAGCGCAAGGCCGAGGCCGAGATGGCGGCCGCCCAGGTGCTGGAGGCGCAGGCGGCGCTGACGCGCGCCGAGATCAATCTCGGCTACACCCTGATCCGCGCGCCGGTGGCCGGCCGGATCGGCCGCGCCGCCGTCTCGCCGGGCAATGTCGTCGGCCCCGACACCGGCCCGCTCGCGCTGCTGGTCGGCCAGGATCCGATGTACGTCACCTTCCCCGTCAGCCAGCGCGTCTTCCTCGGCCTCGACCGCGAGGCGAGGCGCGATGCCGAGCGCCGGCCGCGCGTGCGCCTGCGCTTCCAGGACGGCTCGCACTACGATCAGGTCGGGCAAATCGACTTCGTCGATGTCACGGTGGCGCAGGGCACCGACACGGTGACGGTGCGCGCGCGCATCGCCAACCCGGACCGCCGCCTGATCGACGGTCAGTTCGTCTCGGTCGCGATCGAGGGGCCGGAGCCGGAACAGCGCGTGGTCATCCCGCAATCGGCCATGATGCTGGACCAGCAGGGCGCCTATGTGTTCGTGGTCGAGGATGGCCGGGCGGCGATCAAACGGCTGCGGCTCGGTCAGCCGCTTGAGGGCGGGCGCATCGTCGTCGAACAGGGGCTCACCGACGGCGAAATGCTGATCGTCGACGGGCTGCAGCGCATCCGTCCCGGCCAGCCGGTGCAGGGCGTGCCCGCCGCGCCGCGACCCGCGCGCGGGGGCTGAGCGCATGATCTCGGCCGTTTTCGTCGATCGGCCGCGGCTCGCGGCCGTGATCGCGATCGTCACCACGATCGCGGGTCTGCTGGCGCTGAGCCGGATCCCCGTCGCGCAGTATCCCGACATCGTGCCGCCGCAGGTCAGCGTCACCGCTCGCTATCCCGGTGCGAGCGCAGCCGTGATCGAGCAGACCGTCGGCCAGGTGATCGAGAGCCAGGTGATCGGTGTCGATCGCATGATCTACATGCGGAGCCTCTCGGCCAATGATGGCACCTACCGGCTGAATGTCAGCTTCGAGCTCGGCACCGATCCCGACATCAACACCGTCAACGTCAACAACCGCGTGCAGGTGGCGCTCGCCGGATTGCCGGCGGAGGTGCGCCAGCAGGGTGTGACGGTGAAGAAGCAGTCCTCGGCGATGCTGAACGTGATCGCCGTGCACGCACCCGATGGCCGCTACGACGGACTGTTCCTGTCGAACTATCTCACCATCAACGTGCTCGACGTGATCAAGCGCGTGCCCGGCGTGGGCGATGTCACCCTGTTCGGCCCGCTCGACTACGCGATGCGAGTCTGGGTGCGGACGGAGCGCCTCACCCAGCTCGGCCTGACGCCCGGCGACGTGATCGCGGCGATCCAGGCGCAGAACGTGCAGGCGCCGGTCGGGCGGATCGGCGCCGAGCCGATCAGCGACGACCAGCAGCTCCAGCTCACCATCACGACCCAGGGGCGCCTGACCACCGCGGAGGAGTTCGCCGCGATCGTGCTGCGCGCCAACCCCGACGGGTCGATGCTGCGGCTCGGCGACATCGCCCGGATCGAGCTCGGCGCGCGGCTCGCCGATGTGCGCACGCGCTTCAACGGCCGGGACGGGCAGCTCTTCGCCGTCTATCAGTCGCCCGGGGCGAATGCGGTCGCCACCGCGCGCGCCGTGCAGGCGGCGATGGCCGAGCTCGCGACCCGCTTCCCCGAGGGCATGCAGTGGACCGTCGCCTATGACGCGACCACCTTCGTCACCGAGACGATCCACGAAGTGCAGAAGACGCTGCTCGAGGCCTTCGTGCTGGTCGTGCTCGTGGTGTTCCTCTTCCTCGGCAATCTGCGCGCCACGCTGATCCCGACCATCGCCGTGCCGGTCAGCCTGATCGGCACCTTCGTCGTCCTGCTCGCCCTCGGCTATTCGGCAAACACCGTCAGCCTGCTGGCCATGGTGCTGGCGATCGGCATCGTCGTCGATGACGCGATCGTGGTGGTCGAGAACGTCGAGCGGGTGATGCACGAGGAGCCGCAGCTCGCGCCGGCGGACGCGGTGAAGAAGGCGATGGCCGAGATCACCGCACCGATCATCGCGATCACGCTCGTGCTGCTCTCGGTGTTCGTGCCGATCGCCTTCATTCCCGGCATCTCGGGCGAGCTGTTCCGCCAGTTCGCGGTCACGATCTCGGTCGCGATGGTGCTCTCGGCGATCAATGCGCTGACGCTCTCGCCGGCGCTCGCGGCGGTGCTGCTGCGTCCGGCCCACGGGCCACGGCGCGGGCCGATCGCGGCGATCATGCGGGCGATCGACGCGACCGCGAACGGCTATGCCGGCGTGGTACGGCGGCTGATGCGGATCTCGGCGGTCTCGCTGCTGGTGGTCGCCGCCTGCATGGCGGGCGTCGTCGGGATCGCGCGCATCACGCCGACCGGCTTCGTGCCGGAGGAGGATCAGGGGGCTTTCTTCGTCCAGATCCAGCTGCCCGACGCGGCCTCGGTGCCGCGCGCCCTCGCTGTCGCCGAGGAGGTGGAGCGGATCGTCGCCGCCGACCCGGCGGTGGCGAATGTCTCGACCATTGTCGGCTTCAACTTCATCGAGGGTGCGGCACAATCGAATGCCGCCTTCATCATCGGCCTGCTGAAACCGTTCGAGGAGCGGCGCGATCCCGCCCTCGCGGTGCAGCCCGCGCTCGCACGTATGGGTGCCGGGCTCGCCGGCCTGCGCGACGGCCTCGCCATGCCGCTCAACGTGCCGCCGATCGTGGGCCTGGGCACCGGCGGCGGCTTCACCTTCATGCTCCAGGATCTGGAGGGGCGCGACCCGAAGGAGCTCGCGCAAGTGACGCGGGGTCTGATCGTGGCGGCGAACCAGCAACAGGGACTGACGCGCGTATTCTCAACGTTCAGCGCCTCCTCGCCGTCGATCCGCCTTGATCTCGACCGCGACAAGGCGGCGACGCTCGGCGTGCGCATCGGCGACGTCTTCGGCACGCTGCAAGCGGTGCTGGGTGGCGCCTATGTGAACGACTTCAACCTGTTCGGTCGCACCTGGCAGGTGTCGGTCCAGGCCGAGGCGGAGGATCGCCGCGCTGTCGGCGACATCCTGCGCATCCATGTCCGCAACGCGGCCGGCGAGATGGTGCCGATGCGCAGCCTTGCCGAGATCCGCATCGACGAGGGGCCGCAGAGCATCACGCGCTTCAACAACTACCGCGCCGCCCAGCTGCTCGGGTCGGGGGCCCCGGGCGTGTCGTCCGGCCAGGCGCTCGCGCTCATGGAACAGGTCGCCGACCGCACCCTGCCGTCGGGCTACGCCTATGAGTGGTCCGACATCTCGTTCCAGGAGAAGCGCGCCGAGGGGCAGACGGCGGCGATCCTGGCGATGGCGGTGCTGTTCGCCTATCTGTTCCTGGTGGCTCTGTATGAGAGCTGGACCATTCCGGTGCCGGTGCTACTCTCGGTCTCGGTCGGATTGCTCGGCGCCTTCCTCGGCATCCTCGCCGTCCGGGCACCGCTCGACCTCTACGCGCAGATCGGCATCGTCGTGCTGATCGCGCTCGCGGCGAAGAACGGCATCCTCATCGTCGAGTTCGCGAAGGAGCAGCGCGAGAAGGGGGTCGCCCTGCTGGAGGCCGCGACCGAGGGCGCGCGGCTGCGCTTCCGCCCCGTGATGATGACCTCGCTTGCCTTCATCATGGGCCTCGTGCCGCTGGTCACGGCGTCGGGCGCGGCCGAGATCGCGCGCCGGAACGTCTCGATCGGCGTGTTCGCCGGCATGATCGCCGCGGCCCTGGTCGGCATCTTCGTGATCCCGATGCTCTATGCGGTGTTCCAGGGGCTGCGCGAGCGGGTGACGGGGTGGGTGAGACGCGCGCCCGCGCCGGAGCGCGCGCCGGCCGAGTAGCGCGGCGCACTACCGCCGGGCGAGCGAGCGGAACAGCGCTGCGTAGTGCGCGGCCGAGCGCGCCCAGGAGACATCGGTGCGCATCGCGTTCGCCTGGATGCGCCGCCACGTCGGTGCGTCGGCGAACAGCGCGGCGGCGCGCCGCAATGCGGCGGCGAGCATTCCCGCCGAGACCGGGTTGAACACCACCCCCGTGCCCCAGCCCTGGCGCAGCGCCATCTCGTTCGCATCCACGACCGTGTCGGCGAGTCCTCCCGTGCGCGCAACGAGCGGCACTGCGCCGTAGCGCAGCGCGCAGAGCTGGGTCAGTCCGCAGGGCTCGAAGCGCGAGGGCACCAGCACGCAGTCCGCGCCGGCATAGACCAGCCGGGCGCGCCGCTCGTCGAAGCCCGTGGCGAGGCCGACACGCCCGTGATGCTGCCGTGCGGCCGCCTCGGCGCGCGCCTCGATCCCGGCCTCGCCGTTGCCGAGCAGCGCGAGCACCCCGCCGGTACCGAGCAACGCGGGCAGCGCGTCGAGGATCAGGTCGACACCCTTCTGCCAGGTGAAGCGGCCGACGAAGCCGAACACCGGCACCCGGGCATCCGGTTCAAGCCCGAAGGCGCGGCAAAGGGCGGCGCGGTTCGCGGCGCGCGGCGACGGATCGTCCGCGTCGAACCGGGCTTCGAGATGGGGGTCGCGCGCCGGGTCCCATTCATCCGCGTCGAGCCCGTTCAGGATGCCGTGCAGCACCGAAGCACGGCCGACGAGCAGACCATCGAGCCCCATCCCGCCTTCCGCCGTGGCGATCTCGGCGGCGTAGGTGGGCGAGACCGTGCTGATCGCATCCGCGTACCACAGCCCCGCCTTGAGGAAGCCGACGCCGCCATAGAATTCGAGGCCGGCGAGCGCGAAGGCGGCATCCGGCAGGCCGAGCTGCGGGAACAGCGCGGCGGGGAAGGCGCCCTGGAAGGCGAGGTTGTGGACCGTGAACAGCACCGGCCGGGACGCGTCGCCGTGGCGCAGATAGGCGCCGGTGAGGCCGGCCTGCCAGTCATGCGCGTGCACCGCATCGAACCCCGCGCCTTCGGTCGCGAGCCGTGCCGCCGCCGCGCCGAGGGCGGCGAAGCGGATGCCGTTGTCGGCCCAGTCGGTGCGGTCCGGCCCGAGATACGGGTTGCCGGGGCGGTCGAACAGCGCGGGCGCGTCGAGCACCGCAAGATCGAGCGTTCCTGCCCGCCCGCGCAGCACCCGCGCCGATCCCCCCGGCAGCGTCCGGTAGCGCGCGATCTCGGTGGCGCCGTCGAGCGCGCGCAGGACAGCGGGGTAGCCGGGCAGCAGCGTGGTGACGGTGATCCCTTCGGCCGCGAGCGCGCCCGGCAGCGCTCCGACGACATCGGCGAGGCCGCCGGTCTTGACGAGCGGCACCGCCTCCGAGGCGACGGCGAGGACGCGCATCCGCGCCGCGTCAGCCGAGCCGGGCGATCATCGGCGCGGTGATGAGGCAGATGCCGCGTTCGGTGCGGCGGAACCGTGCGGCGTCCGCCTGCGGATCCTCGCCCACCACCAGGCCGGCCGGGATGCGCACGCCGCGATCGACCACCACGTTGGTCAGCCGTGCGCCGCGCCCGACATCCACCTGCGGCAGCAGCACCGCGCCGTTCAGCGATGCGTAGGAGTGCACGTGCACGCCGGTGAACAGCAGCGAGCGGTGCACGGCCGCCCCGGAGATGATGCAGCCGCCCGAAACCAGCGAGGAGACCGCCTCGCCGCGCCGGCCGGCCTCGTCATGGACGAACTTCGCCGGCGGCACGACCTCGGCATAGGTCCAGATCGGCCAGTCCTGATCGAACAGGTCGAGGTCGGGAACGATGTCGGTGAGATCGATGTTGGCTTCCCAGTACGCATCGACGGTGCCGACATCGCGCCAGTACGGCACCGCCTCGGCCGAGGAACGCACGCAGGACTGCTCGAAGCGGTGGGCCATCGCCCGTCCGTTGCGGACCAGATACGGGATCATGTCCCGGCCGAAATCGTGCGTCGAGGCCGTGTCCGTCGCGTCGCGCCGCAACTGGTCGACCAGGAAGGGCGTGTCGAAGACGTAGATTCCCATCGAGGCGAGGGCGCGGTCCGGCTGGCCCGGGATGGCGGGCGGATCGGCGGGCTTCTCGACGAAATCCACGATCAGGCCATCCGCATCCACGTGCATGACGCCGAACCCGCTTGCCTCGACGCGCGGCACGGTGATGCAGGCGACCGTGACGTCGGCGCGCGTCTCGACATGCTGCTGCAGCATCACCTCGTAGTCCATCTTGTAGACGTGGTCCCCCGCCAGCACGACGATGTGGCGCGGCGCGTGGTCCTCGATGATGTCGATGTTCTGATATACGGCATCGGCCGTGCCGCGGTACCACATGGTCTCGGAGACGCGCTGGCTCGCGGGCAGGATGTCGAAGCTCTCGTTGCGCTCGGGGCGAAGGAAGTTCCAGCCGCGCTGAAGGTGGCGGATCAGGCTGTGCGCCTTGTACTGGGTCGCGACCGCGAGACGGCGGATGCCCGAATTGATCGCGTTGGAGAGGGCGAAGTCGATGATGCGCGACTTGCCGGCGAAGAACACGGCCGGCTTGGCCCGCCGGTCGGTGAGTTCCATCAGCCGTGAGCCCCGTCCGCCCGCCAGCACGAAGGCCATCGCGCTTCGCGCGAGGGGCCTGGGAAGTGAGGCTCGGCCATCAATGCTCATGCTGCGTTCCCCTGACTGGCCTGATCCTGCCAGGGGGAGGTGCGGCCGCGCCAGTGGGGCGTTCAGCCGCCGCGCTGACTCTCCTGCGACGGCGGGAGTTCGGCGGCCTGGCCGAGCGCCCGTCGCGGCACGGGAATGTTCCAGACCTTGGTCGCGTACTCGGCGATCGTGCGGTCGGACGAGAACCAGGCCATGTTGGCCGTGTTCAGGATGGCCGCCCGGGTCCAGGCGGCCGGGTCGCGCCAGAGCCGGTCGGCACGCCGTTGCGCAGCCCAGTACGCCTCGAAATCGGAGGCGACCATGAACGGGTCCGGGCCGCGCAGCGAGGCGACCAGGTCGCGGTAACGGTCGGGGTCGTCGGGGGAGTAGTCGCCGCGCTCGAGCGCCTCGAGCACGGCGGCAAGCCGCGGCGACGCGGCGATCGCAGGCCAACCGCCGCTGCCGCGCGCCTTGCGTTCGGCGACCTCCTCGGCCGTCAGGCCGAACAGGAAGATCGTGTCCTTGGGCACGCGCTCGGCGATCTCGACCGTCGCACCATCGCGCGTCCCGATGGTCAGCGCGCCGTTCAGCGCGAGCTTCATGTTGCCGGTGCCGGAGGCCTCCATGCCGGCGGTGGAGATCTGCTCGGAGAGGTCGGCGGCCGGCACGATCAGCTCGGCGGCCGAGACATTGTAGTTCGGCAGGAACACGACCTTCAGCAGACCCTGCAGCGCGGGATCGTCGTTGAGCGCGGAACCGATGTCGTGGGCAAGACGGATGATCAGCTTGGCCCGGTGGTAGCTCGCGGCCGCCTTGCCGGCGAACACCTTCACGCGCGGCGCCCAGCCGCCGGACGGGGCGGCGCGGATCGCGTCCGCGAGCGCGATCGTCTCGAGCAGATTGAGCAGCTGGCGCTTGTATTCGTGGATGCGCTTGATCTGCACGTCCATCATCGCCGCCGGATCGACGACGATGCCGAGCTCGGCCCGGATCGTTTCGCCGAGCGCCTGCTTGTTCAGCCGCTTCACCTGCGCGAAATCGCCCTGGAACGCGGCATCGTCGGCAAGAGGCCGGAGCTGCTCGAGCGCCTGCGGATCGTCGCGGAACTTGGGTCCGATCGCCGACTCGATCAGGGCGCAGAGACGGCGGTTCGACTGGTGCAGCCAGCGGCGGAAGGTGATGCCGTTGGTGATGCCGACGATCCGGCCTGGGGCCACCCGGTCGAGGTCGTGGAAGACCGTGCGCCGCAACAGGCTGGTGTGCAGCGCCGAGACGCCGTTCACGCAGTGCGAGCCGATGAAGGCGAGATGGCCCATGCGCACGCGGCGCTCGTCGTTCTCGTGGATCAGGCTGACCGAGGCAGCGAGCGCATCGTCGCCGGGGAAGCGCTCGCGCACCTGCTGGAGATGGCGCGCATTGATCAGGTAGATGATCTGCATGTGGCGCGGCAGGAGACGCTCGATCAGGCCAACGGGCCAGCTCTCGAGCGCCTCCGGCAGCAGGGTGTGGTTGGTGTAGGCGATCGATCCCTGGGTGATGCGCCATGCCTCGTCCCATGGCACCCGGTGGAGATCGACGCAGATCCGCATCAGCTCGGCTACCGCGATGGCGGGATGCGTGTCGTTGAGCTGGATCGCGACCTTGTCGGGCAGCGAGCCGAGACCGCCATAGACGCGCAGGTGCCGGCGCACGAGATCCTGCAAGGCGGCGGACGTGAAGAAATACTGCTGGCGCAGCCGGAGCTCCTGTCCCGCGGGCGTCTCGTCGCCGGGATAGAGGACCTTGCTGATCGCTTCCATGCGCACGCGCTCGGCGAGCGCGCCGACGTGATCGCCGCGGTTGAACGCTTCGAGCTTCAGCGGATCGGGCGCGCGCGCCGACCAGAGCCGGAGCGTCGTCATGCTGCGGCCGCGCCAGCCGACCACCGGGGTGTCGTAGGCGACCGCCTGCACCATCTCCCCCGGCCGCCAGACGCAGGGCTCGTCGGCGAGCGAACCCTCGACCCAGCCGCCGAAGCCGATTTCGGGCGCGATTTCGGGCTTGGCGAACTCCCAGGGATTGCCGAAGGCGAGCCAGTCCTCCGGATACTCGTGCTGCCAGCCGTTCGCGATCACCTGGCGGAACAGGCCATGGTCGTAGCGGATGCCGTAGCCGAAGGCCGGCACGCCGAGGCTCGCCATGCTCTCCATGAAGCACGCGGCGAGCCGGCCGAGCCCGCCATTGCCGAGTGCGGCGTCCGGCTCGGCCATGCGGATGCGCTCCAGCGTGACGCCGAGCGGGGCGAGCGCGTCGCTCACCTCCTCGGTCAGGCCGAGATTGTCGATGTTGTCGCGCAGCAGCCGCCCGATCAGGAACTCCAGCGAGAGGTAGTAGACCTGCTTCGCGCCCGTTTCGTACGCGGAGCGCGTTGTCGCCATCCAGCGATCGACGATCAGTTCGCGCACCGCACGCGCGGTCGCCATGAACCACTCGCGATCGGAGGCGGCGTTCTGGCTGCGCCCCACATCATAGGTGAGCTTGCGCACGATCGCCTCCCGCAGCATCGCGGGGTCGTGGCGCTTGCCGCTTCGCATCTGCGTCTCGATGGTCACGCCCGGTTTCGTCTCCGCCTGACAGGGCCGGCAGTGGATCATACAGGGGTGAAGATTACTAGAACGGCCGGCACGCGGGCAGCCGGCAGCCGGATGTCCACCGCGTAACAATGCATGTCAGAGCTTTGCGTCGTTGCGGCGCGATGCGGCGAAGGCGGCGATCCGCTGCCGCGTGTCCGCCCGATCCAGGATCGCTCCTGCGTCCAGCGGCAGCCGACGGCGCCAGTTCGGGTGGCCGTCGACGGTGCCGGGAAGGTTCGGCTGCTCGCCGAGCGCGCAGGCGTCCTCGACCGGCAGCAGCGCCAGCGCCGAGGCGGATCCGCCAACATGCCGGATCGCCGCATCGACGACGCGCTCCGCCGCCTCGATCCCCGGCACCTCGCCCGTGGCGGCACCGGAGCGGCACATCGCCCGCCAGAGCGCGGCCCGATCCGCCGCACGTCCGGCCTCCTCCGCCTCGGCCGCCGCCACATCGGGAAAGCGGTCGAGCCGGCGGCGCCAGGCGATGTCGCGGCCCTGCCACCAGCCCACGACCGTGGGCAGGTCGTGCGTCGTCGTCATCGCCGCCGCGCGGCGTGACCACGCCGCCGGATCGGTAAAGTCCCCGCCATGATCGCGCTCGAACCAGAGCACGCGCATGCCGAGAATCTCGGTCGCATCCAGCCGGTCGCGGAACCCGTCGGGCAGCGTGCCGAGATCCTCACCGATCACGATCGCGTTGCGCTGCCACGACTCGAGCGCGATGAGGCGCAGCAGGTCATCGAGCGGATAGCGCGCATAGACGCCCTCGCGCGGGCTTGCGCCCGGTGGGACGAGCCAGAGCCGGGCGAGCCCCATGACGTGATCGATCCGCACCCCGCCGGCATGGCGCAGCGCCGCGCGCAGCACGCCGAGGAAGCCCGCGAAACCGGTGTCGATCAGCGCGGTCGGCGAGAAGGCGGTCAGTCCCCAGTCCTGGCCCAGCGGCGAGAACGCATCCGGCGGCGCCCCGACCGAGACGCCATTCAGGATCTGCTCCGGCCGCGACCAGGCCTGGCTGCCGGCGGGATCGGCGCCGACCGCGAGATCGGTGATCAGGCCGATCGCCATGCCGGCCGCGCGCAGGCGCCGTTGCGTCTCGGCAAGACTGGCATCGGCGAGGAACTGCGCGAACTCGTGGAACGCCACCTCGTCCGCGTGCGCACGCGCGAACGCCGCGACCTCCGCGCTCGCCGGGTCGCGCAGCGGGGCCGGCCAGCGCCGCCAGTCATAGGCCGCGCGGTGCGCGACCTGATGCGCATGCAGCGCCTCGAAGCGCGCGTGATCGCGCAAGGCCTCGCCCTCGCGCGCGCAGAAGGCCGCGAAGCGCGGGTCGGCGGCGTGGCGCGCGAACAGCGCGCGGAAGGCCGCGAGCGTGCGCGCCGAGACCGCGGGCCAATCGACCAGATCGCCGTCATCGGCCGTCACCGCCCCCTCCGCATCGGCGAACACCAGCGACGGGTCGGCATGCAGCGGGTTGAGGAACAGCCGCGAAGACGGCGAATACGGCCCGTAGCGATGGGGGTCGGCGGCGAACAGCGCGTGCTGCGGGCTCATCGCCAGGCACGCGGCCCCGTGCCGCGCCGCCGCCTCGCCGAGGGCGGCGAGCGCGCCGTGATCGCCGACACCGCGATCGCCCGCGCGGCGCAACGCATAGACCTGCGCGGCGAGACCCCAGACGCGCGCCTGTTCGGGCAGGGCGACACAGCGCGGCGGCGCGGCGGCGAGCGCGACTTCCCGTCCGCCGACCTCCAGCCTGTGCCAGCCCGGCGTGTCGAGTCCCGGCAGGCGTGCCTCGCCGCTCCAGCCCGCGATCAGCGCGCCCTCGCGCGTGGTGCCGTCCTCCAGCGTGAGCCGCCACCGATCGCCGACGGCACCCCCCGGCACGGCCACGCCGTCGGTGCCGACCGTCAGCGTCAGCACCGGCGGCAGGGTGGCGGCACGGCGCGCAAGCGCCGCACGCGCCTCGGCGATCGCCGCGTCGCTGTCGGCCGGAAAGCCCATGGCGGCGAGCACGGCGCGCAGCGTCTCCGGCCCGACCGCGTTCAGCCTGCCGGTATTGTCGCGCCATTCCACCGCGAGTCCGGCGGCCCCGGCGAGGGCGGCGAGCGCGGCATCGGTCATCGCGTCGCGGCTCCGAGCGTGCAGGCGAGCAGCACGGCCGCGTGCGCCGCGACCTCGATCACGTCGTCCGCGACCGGCTCTTCCGGCGCCTCCGGCGTGGCACTGTCCAGGATGCGCACCCAGGCGAGCGATGGCTCGGGCAAGACGAACCGGCGCGACTCCGACTCGCCGTTCAGCAGCAGCAGCGTCGCCTGCGTCGTGCCGGCCTCGGACCAGACGCGGCGCAGCGTCAGCATCAGCCCGGGCCGCGACCAGTCTTCCGGCGTCTTCGGCTTGCCCGCGGCATCGAACCACGCGGTATCGGCGAGCCCGGGCCACGGTTCGGCCGCGCCGTGCAGGAAGCGCGCGGGACGCAGCGGGGCGAGGCGCGCGCGGGCGGCGATGCAGCGCGCGACGAAGCTGCGGAGCCGTTTCCACTCAGCCTCCTCCGCGCGCGCCCAGTCGATCCAGCTCACCGCGTTGTCCTGGCAGTACGCGTTGTTGTTCCCCTTCTGCGTGCGGCCGAACTCGTCGCCGGCGAGCAGCATCGGTGTGCCGGTAGAGGCGAACAGCGTCACGAGCATCGCGCGACGGACGGCCGCGCGCGTGGCGTTGATCGCGGCATCGTCGGTCTCGCCCTCCACACCCCAGTTGCGGCTATGGTTCTGGTCATGGCCATCGCGGTTGCCCTCACCGTTGGCCTGATTGTGCTTGTGCTCGTAGGCGGCGAGATCGTGCAGCGTGAATCCATCATGCGCGGCGAGGAAGTTGACGCTCGCCCAGGGACGCCGGCGGCGTCGGTCGAACAGCTCGGCCGAGCCGGTCAGCCGCGCGGCGAGTTCGGGCCGGGCGAGCGGATCACCGCCCCAGAACCGACGCACCGTATCGCGGTAGCGGTCGTTCCACTCGGCGAATCCGGGCGGGAAGCGCCCGAGATGATAGCCGTCCGGGCCGAGATGCCAGGGCTCGGCGATCAGCTTCACGTGGCCGAGCTCCGGGTCCTGGCGGATCGCGTCGAAGAACCCGGCGCCATCGTCGAAGCCGTTGTCCTCACGCCCAAGGATCGATCCGAGGTCGAAGCGGAATCCGTCCACGTGATAGGACGTCACCCAGTGGCGGAGACTGTCCATCACCATCTGCAGCACGCGCGGATGCGCAAGGTTGAGCGTGTTGCCAGTGCCGCTGTCGTTGACGTAGCGCCGCCGGTCGTCAGGCGCGAGCCGGTAGTAGGACGCGTTGTCGAGGCCGCGCCAGCAGAGGGTTGGTCCGGTCTCGTCGCTCTCGCCGGTGTGGTTGTAGACGACGTCCAGGATCACCTCGATGCCGGCTTGGTGAAGGCGGCGGATAGTGCCGCGGATCTCGTCGCGCGCCTCCGGTGCCGAGAGGTAGCGCGGCTCAGGCGCGAAGAAACCGAGCGGCTGGTAGCCCCAGTAGTTGACGAGGCCGCGCTCGAACAGCGCGCGGTCGTGCAGGATCGCCTGCACCGGCAAGAGCTCCACCGCGGTAATGCCGAGGCGGAGCAGGTGCTCGATCACGGCCGGATGGCCGAGAGCGGCAAAGCTGCCGCGCTGCGCCGCCGGCACGGCCGGGTGGCGCATGGTCATGCCACGCAGATGCGCCTCGTAGATCACCGTGCGCTCCCACGGCACCGCGGGCGGGCGGTCATCGCCCCAAGGGTAGTCGTCATGCGTGACGACGCATTTCGGCACGAAGGGCGCGCTGTCGCGGCGGTCGGGCGTGCGCTCGTTCCTCGGCTGTGCGCCGGAGAGTGCGTCCGACCAGCGGAGTTCCCCGCGCAACTGCCGCGCATAGGGATCGAGCAGCAGCTTGTTCGGGTTGAAGCGGTGCCCGGCGGCCGGATCGAAGGCCCCGTGCGCGCGCAGCCCGTACACCAGGCCGGGGCCGGCGCCCGGCAGATAGCCGTGCCAGACCTCGTCGGTGCATTCGGGCAGGTCGAAGCGCGCGATCTCGTGCCGACCCTCGGCGTCGAACAGGCAGAGCTCGATCCGCTCGGCATGGGCGGAGAAGACGGCGATGTTCACGCCCAGTCCGTCCCAGTGCGCGCCGAGGCGGTGGGGCGACCCGCGGTCGAGCCGGTCGGGCAGGCCCGCCGGGCGTACCGGCGCGGTGGCGCGCACCGACGCTGGGGCGAGCAGGGGGCTGGGGAAGGAGTCGGCGGTCACGCCGCCCGACTATAGGGGCGGGTGGGCGGCAACGTCATGCGCGACGGTGCGAGCCTCGGCTGCGCTGCGACCCGGCAGCCCTGCGCGCGATACCGTCCGCGCAAGAGTCGGATTTTCGTGCAGACGGTATCAGGCGGATACGATCGCGCCGCGGCGGGGGAGCCTGAGCATCGCGCACAGGCCACCCTCCGCGCTCCGCGTGAGATCGAGCGAGCCGCCATGCAGGGCCGCGAGATCGGCGGCGATCGCGAGCCCGAGGCCCGAGCCGGGCGTCCTCTCGTCCAGCCGCGCGCCGCGCTGGAGCGCGGTCGTCCGGTCCCGCTCAGGCAAGCCAGGACCGTCGTCCGCCACCGAGGCGGTGACGCTCTCGCCCTCGGTGGCGACGCGCACCTGCACCTTGGACGTCGCCCATGTGCAGCCGTTCTCCATCAGATTGCCGAGCATCTCGGTCAGGTCCTGCGCATCCACCGCGACGCTGGCCTCCCTGTCGCCGGTCACGTCGATGACGATGGCGCGATCGCCGAGAAGTCGCCGGAGCGCCGTTGCGACCTCTTCGGCCACGACGAGGGGCGACACCGTCGGCGCGGCGATCGCCAGGCGTGCGGCCGCCCGGGCGCGCGCCAGATGATGCTGCACCAGGCGCTCGAGCGCCGCGGCCTCGGCGCGCGCGGCCGCCAGATCGGGCTGTGACGACTCCAGCGCGTTGCGCAGCACGGCGAGCGGCGTCTTCAGCGCATGGGCGAGGTTGCCCACATGGGTCCGAGCCCGGTCCACGGTCGCGCGATTGGCCGCCAGGAGAGCGTCGATCTCCGCGACCACCGGCGCGATCTCGGACGGTCCCGTGATGTCCAGACGCTGCCGCGTCCCTGCCCGCATCTCGGCGAGCGCCCGACGGAGCCGGCGCAACGGCGCGAGGCCCGCGACGACGGTGACGGCCAGTCCGGTCACAAGCCCGAGACCAAGCACGACGACGACGGCGAGCAGGACCGCGCGCAGCCTTTGCACCTCCGCCTCGGTCGCGGCGCGCGACAGCGCCACGGCGACATGCACCGGCGCTCCCGCATCCGGCAGCAGAACGTCGCGCTCGGCGACCCGCAGGGGCTCGCCGCGCGGTCCTCGCGCATCGCGGATCAGCACGCCCTCGTGATCGGCCGAGGCCGGCGGCAGCGACTGGTCCCAGAGCGAGCGCGAGGTCGCCAGCGCACCGTCCGGCCCCGTCACCTGCCAGTACGCGCCGCTGAGCGGCCGGTCGAAATCCGCCCCCGCCGGCGCGCGCGTCACCACGACACGGCCGGTCTCGTCGGCCCCGACCGCCGCCACCGCGCCATCGAGCAGGCCCATCAGCCGGGCATCGAACGCCGCCTCGACGTGGTGCACGGCGACGCCGGTGAGGAACCACCCCGCCGCGCTGAGCCCGGCCGTCACCCACAGACCTGCCGCGAGCGCAAGGCGCAGGGTCAGCGAGCGCGGCAGCCTCATCCGCCCACGAGCCGGTAGCCCTGGCCGCGCAGCGTCTCGATCAGTCCCTCGCCGAGCTTGCGCCGCAGCCGACCGACCACGACCTCCAGCGTGTTGCTGTCGCGGTCGAAGTCCTGCGCGTAGAGGTGCTCCGTCAGCTCGGTCTTGGAGACCACCTGCCCGGCATGCAGGGCGAGATAGGCCAGCAGCCGGTACTCGAGCCCGGTCAGCTTCACGGCCGCACCATCGAGCAGCACACGCTGAGCCGCGGTGTCGACGACCAGGCGACCGAGAGTGATCTCCGGACGACTGCGACCATGGGCCCGGCGCACAAGCGCCTGAACGCGCGCGACCAGCTCGGCCATCACGAAGGGCTTGGTCAGGTAATCGTCGGCCCCCGCGTTGAGACCCGCCACCTTCTCGTTCCAGCCGTCGCGCGCCGTCAGGATCAGCACGGGCATGTCGCGCCCTGCGGCGCGCCAGCGCTTCAGCACGGTCAGCCCGTCCAGCACCGGCAGGCCGAGATCGAGCACCACGGCGTCATAGGGCTCGGTGTCGCCGAGAAAATGGCCCTCCTCGCCGTCCGCCGCGCGGTCAGCGACGAACCCGGCCTCGCTCAGGGCGTCCATCACCTGACGAGCCAGCGCCGGGTGATCCTCGACCACGAGGACTCGCATCAGCGCCGCTGTTGGACCGGCCCGCGGCTGCGCAGCAGGGCGCCGGTCGCAGCATCGAGCTCGATCGCGAAGACCCGGCCGGACGGCGGCAGCAGCTTGATCTCGTAGACCCAGCGACCGTCCTCGCGATCGAGTTCGGCCTCGATCACCCGGCCGACGTAGCGGCCCTCCACCTCGGCCAGCAAGTCGGCAAGCGGACGGATCTCGCCGGCGGCAAGCGCGGCGCGCGCCCGCTCGTGGTCGCGCCGGTCGTCCGCCTCGGCGTGCCGAGAGACCAGCAGCAGGAGCGGCAGCAGCAGAAGGGCTCGGCGCATGGGCACACGATCCGCGAGCGCGGCTGAACGGTCGCTGAACAGAGGGCTCAGCCTCGGTTCAGGCGGGGGCGACCAGTGTGCCGCCCGTTGCGGAGAGGCCGCAACGCAGAACACAGGAGACCGATGATGGCTCGCATCCGCCCCTTGGCCGCGCTGACCCTGGCGCTCGCCACCGCCGCCCCGTTCCAGGCCGTGCTCGCCTCTGACGACGGCAACCGCGCCGACCGCCGCGCGGGCGAGGCGGTGGCGCCGTCCACCGCCCGATTCGACGCCCCGGCCGCCATCGCCGCCGTCTACGGCGCGGGCTATTCGGCCGTCACCGAGCTGGAGTGGGAGCGTGGCGGCTGGAAGGTCAAGGCCGCCGACGCGCAGGGCCGTCGCGTCACGCTGCGCGTCGACGCCACGACGGGCGCGGTCACGCCCCGCAGCCGCTGAGGGGTGAAAGCGATGGCGACCGCTGTCGCGGCGCAGCCGTTCGGGATGGCGACCCGCGTCATCCACTGGGCGACCGCGCTGGTGGTGCTGTCGGCCTGGGTGGTCGGCAGCACGATGGAGGAGGTCCCGCGCGGCGCCAGCCGGGACCTCGCGATGCAACTGCACTACAGCCTGGGCGTGCTGGTGCTCGGTCTGGCGGCGCTCCGCGTGGCCTGGCGGCTGATCTCGGCGCCGCCGATCGCCCCGGCGGCGGCCTGGGCGCGCTTCGCCGCGACCGCGATGCATCTCACGCTGCTGGGCCTGACGGTCGCGGTGCCGCTGAGCGGATTGCTCGACCGCTGGGCGCGTGGCCGGAGCGTCACGGTGTTTGGCGGGCTGCCCCTCCCGGCGCCCATGCCCATCCCGGGCGGCCGCCTTTGGGGGGAGGCTCATGAGATGCTGGCCAATCTGATGCTGGCAGCCATCGCGGCCCATGTGCTGGCCGCTCTGTGGCACCAGCTCGTGCTGCGGGACGGCGCGCTCAGTCGCATGCTTGGTTGGCCCAGCCCGACGGCGCGTTCTCCGTGACCGCGGGCGCGACGAGTCGGTGCGCAGCGCGCCCTCCTGGCCGCATCACGCCCGATGACGCGCGGAGCCGCGCCATGCGAGGCTCGGGTCCGGGAGGTTCCGATGCGGGATCACTACGAGCGCGCGTTGATCGTGGGCGTGGGTGCGGGGCTCAGCGCCTCGCTCGCGCGGCTGTTCGCGCGCGAGGGAATGCGGGTGGGGCTCGCGGCGCGGTCCGTCGACAAGCTCGCGGGGCTGGCGGAGGAGACCGGCGCGGTGACGCAGCGTTGCGACGCGACCGTGCCGGAGCAGGTCGAGGCGCTGTTCGCGGCGATGGACGCGGCCCTCGGCGGGCCGCCCGATGTCGTGGTGTTCAACGCGAGCTACCGCGTGCGCGGGCCGTTCGTGACGCTCGATCCGGCCGAGGTCGCGCGCACGCTCACGGTCTCGGCCTTCGGCGGGTTCCTCGTCGCGCAGGCGGCGACGAAGCGGATGGCGCCTTCGGGCAAGGGGGCGATCCTGTTCACCGGCGCCTCGGCGAGCGTGAAGGGCTATCCGCAGTCCGCCCCGTTCGCGATGGGCAAGTTCGCGCTGCGCGGGCTCGCGCAGAGCCTCGCGCGCGAGCTCCAGCCGCAGGGCATTCATGTCGCGCATGTGGTGATCGACGGCGGCATCCGCTCGGCACGACGGCCGGAGCCCGCGGACGCGCCGGACAGCCTGCTCGACCCGGATGCGATCGCGCGCAGCTATCTCGATCTGTTGCACCAGGATCGCAGCGCCTGGGCCTGGGAGATCGCGCTCCGGCCGTGGGTCGAGCGGTTCTGAGCCTGGTGCGGGCGGTCGGGGTCGAACCGACACTCCCCTCGCGGGGAACCGGATTTTGAGCCCGGCGCGTCTGCCAATTCCGCCACGCCCGCATCCGCCGGCTGCATAGCGCAGCCGGCAGCCCGCGCCTACTCCCGCGCGAGCCCCAGCGCGGCGATCGTGCCCTTGTTCGCCTCGCTCTCGGCGACGAAGCGCTCGCGGAACGCAGCGCCCGGCATGAACCGCGCGACCGCCGCAAGCCGTGTGGCCGCGGTGCGGAAGGTCTCGGACGTCACCCCCGTCTCGCACGCCGCCTCCAGCTTTGTCGCGATCGCATCCGGCAGTCCGTCGGGGGCCACCAGCCCGCCGTGCGAGGCGCCCTCGATCGGCACGCCGAGTTCCGCCAGCGTCGGCGCGTCGGGGAACGAGGACAACCGCTCGCGCGAGAACACGGCCAGCACCGGCAGGTTGTTGTTGGCGGGGATGGTCGGGCTCTCGATGAAGACCATGATCTGCCCGCCGAGTGCCGCCTGCGCCATCGGCCCCGCCCCCTGATACGGCACGTGCAGCGCGCGAACGCCGATCGCGCGCAGAAGCTGCGCCATCAGCAGGTGCTGCGTGCTGCCCTGGCCGGGCGAGCCGTACACCAGCGCCTCCTCGCCGGACTTCGCATGCGCCACCATGCCGGCATAGTCGCGGAACGGCGCGTTGCGCCCGAGCACCAGCACCTGCGGATTGTCGTAGACGAGGCAGATGTAGCGCAGCGTCTCGGCGGAATACTGCAACCGGTTCAGGTGCGGCTGCGCGGTGACCGGATTGTTCGGCACCATGGCGATCGTGTAGCCGTCGGGCCGGGCGCGGGCGAGTTCGGTCGTGCCGATCGAGCCCGCGGCGCCGCCGCGATTGACGATCACGACCGGCTGGCCGAGCGCCTTGGAGAGTTCCGGCTGCAACGCGCGCGCCATCAGGTCGGTATTGCCGCCGGGCGGATAGGGCACGATCAGCGTGATGGCGCGCGTCGGGTAGTCCTGCGCCAGCGCGGCTGTGGACAGTGCAAGCGCGGCAAGGCACGCGACGGTGCGGCTCAGCATGATCGTTCCTCCCTCAGTACGCGCCTCGTTCGGGCACGGCGGCACTCTGCCATCGTGCGCCTGTCCGGTCGAGCGACGTGCTATGCCGGGATCGGATCGATCAGGCGGGCGAGCCGCACCGCGGTATGGCCGCGGCAGGTGCGCAAGGACGGCATCACCAGCAGGCAGTCGTCATGCGGCGTGCGGATCTCGGTCTCGCCGTCGAGCGCGATCAGCGTGTTGCGTCCGCGGACGATGTCGCCGCCGCGATAGGGGTGCACGAATGCGAACTCGTTCGTCTGCGCGGTGACGGTGCGCGTCACCTGGGCGAGCCGGACCGGGCCGGCATCGAGCGGCGCCTCGGTGAGGCGCGCCGCGCCCTGCGCGTCGATCTGGCCGGTCGCGAGCAGCAGCCGTGCCACCGTCGCCGCCATGGTCTCCACCGTTTCGGGCACCCAATGCTGGCCCGCCTCCACCAGGATCGCCACGCGCGGCGAGCCCGGATCGGCGAAGGGGCGGTAGTCGATCAGCCGCCGCCCACCGGAGTGTCCCTCGTCGCCCACCACCAGCGGCGGCACCCCTACCGCGAGCGCCAGCTTGCGCCCCTTCTCGGGCTGGCCCGCGATCAGCAGCGGCTCGCTCTCCCACAGCATCGAATGCAGGTCGAGCAGCACATCCACCGTGTCGATCAGCGGGCGCATCGCACGCGCGCGCCGCAGTTCCGAGGTTTCGGTGCCGCCGTCCAGAACCGCGCGGCACCAGATGCGGTTCAGGTCCTCGTCCACATAGCGGCTGGCGGTCGGGTTGGCGGGATCGAAGCGCGCGAAGGCGTCGAGATTGGCGAAGCCGAGGCTGAGCCTGCCGCGCAGCGGCGTGATGCCGCGCTCGAGCAGACGCACCAGCACCAGCGCACCCGCGATCTCGTTGCCGTGCACCAGCGCGGTGATCGCCGTGTGGGGGCCGGGCTGCGCGCCGGCGACGGTCCAGAACCCCGGCAGCCCGGCATTGCCGGCAAGCCACGGCGTCAGGTCCGGGACCGGGATCTCGACCCGCCGGCGGGGGGCGATCAGGGTCGGCGCGCTCATGCGGGCGTCAGGCGGCGAGACGATCGGCGAGACGCGCGAGGAACGCCGCGCAGGCCGCGAGCTCGCTCTCGGCGATCCATTCGTCCGGCGTGTGCGCCTGGGCGATGTCGCCCGGGCCGCAGACGATCGCCGCCATGCCGGCCTCCTGGAAGATGCCGCCCTCGGTGCCGTAGGCGACACGGCCCGCCTCGTTCGCGCCGGTGAGCGATCGCACCAGGTCGGCGAGCGGATGATCCTCGGCGAGGTCCATGCCCGCAAGTCGCGGCCGCTCGTCGAACGTGATCGCCGCGCCCGGATGCACCGCGCGCATCGGCGGCAGCAGCACTGTCTCGGCATGGGCGCGCAGCTCGTCCAGCAGCATTCGGGCATCGTGCGCCGGGATGTGGCGGTACTCGAACACGATCTCGGCCTCGTGCGGGACAATGTTCAGCGCCGAGCCCGAGCGGAACACGCCGGCGTGGCAGGAGGTCCAGGGCGGATCGAAGCGCGCATCGTGCGGCCCCTCGGCGATGATGCGCGCCTGCTGGCGATTGAGGAACGATACGATCTCGGCGCCCACGTGCAGAGCGTTCACCGCCCGGTCAGGGCGCGAGGAGTGGCCGGCGAGGCCGATGACCCGGCAGGTCGCCGACACCTTGCCCTTGTGCCCGAGGATCGGCTTCATCGACGACGGTTCGCCGACGATCACCATCTCCGGACGCACCGGCAGCGCAGCGAGATCGGCGGCCAGCACGCGCGCGCCGTGGCAGCCCACCTCCTCGTCATAGGTGAAGCAGAGATGGATCGGGCGCCGGAGCCCGCGCGCCTGGAACGCGGGCACCATGGCGAGGCAGGCGGCGACGAAGCCCTTCATGTCCGAGGTGCCGCGACCGTAGAGCCGGCCGTGCGCGCGACGCAGCCGGAACGGATCGGAAGACCAGTCCTGCCCGTCCACCGGCACCACATCGACATGACCCGAGAGCGCGACACCCGGCACACCCTGCGGCCCGATCGTCGCGTAGAGATTCGCCTTGGTGCCGGTGGGATCGTGGGTGAGCCGCGACTCGACACCGTGCCTGGCCAGGTAATCCTTGATGAAGCCGATGCAGGCGAGATTGCTGTTGCGGCTGGTGGTGTCGAAGGACACCAGCCGATCGAGCAATGCGACCGTGTCGCGCACGCGCGCGTCGGCGGGGGCCGGATCAGCGATGGCAACAGGCGTCATGCAAATCCTCCGCCACCATCATCCGTGCCCGGATCGGGAGGTCAACCCAGGGGGCAGCCGGACACGATGACGGCGGCGCGAGGACATCGCGCCGCCGCGCGCCGCGTCACTCCGTGACGCAGATGTACCGGGACGGAACCGTCGCTCACCCGCCGGCGGCGAAGGCGGCGATCCCCGTCTGCGCGCGGCCGAGGATCAGCGCGTGCACGTCGTGCGTGCCCTCATAGGTGTTCACCGTCTCGAGGTTCATCACGTGGCGGATCACGTGATACTCGTCGACGATGCCGTTGCCGCCATGCATGTCGCGGCTCACCCGCGCGATGTCGAGCGCCTTGCCGCAGTTGTTGCGCTTGAGCAGGCTGATCATCTCGGGCGCGACCTTGCCCTCGTCCCACAGCCGCCCGAGCCGCAGCACCGCGTGCAGCCCGAGCGTGATCTCGGTCTGCATGTCGGCGAGCTTCTTCTGGATGAGCTGGGTCGCCGCCAGCGGACGGCCGAACATCTTGCGCTCGAGCGTGTAGCTGCGCGCGGCGTGCCAGCAGAACTCGGCCGCGCCGAGCACGCCCCAGGCGATGCCGAAGCGCGCGTTGTTGAGGCAGGAGAACGGTCCCTTCAGCCCCTTCACGCCGGGCAGGAGCGCATCTTCCCCGACCTCGACATCCTGCATCATGATCATCCCGGTGATCGAGGCGCGCAGCGAGAACTTGCCCTCGATCTTCGGCGCGGTCAGCCCCTTCATCCCCTTCTCCAGGATGAAGCCGCGGATCTCGCCCGCGTCATCCTTGGCCCAGACGATGAACACGTCGGCGATCGGCGAGTTCGAGATCCAGGTCTTGGAGCCGTTCAGCACATAGCCGTTCGCGGTCTTCTTCGCGCGCGTGCGCATGCTGCCCGGATCGGACCCCGCATCGGGCTCGGTCAGGCCGAAGCAGCCGACCCATTCGCCGGTGCGCAGCTTCGGCAGGTACTTGTCCTTCTGCGCCTCCGACCCGAACGCCCAGATCGGATACATCACGAGCGAGGACTGCACCGACCAGGCGGAGCGGTAGCCGGAATCGACGCGTTCGATTTCGCGCGCGATCAAGCCGTAGGCGACGTAGGAAATGCCGGCGCAGCCATGGCTGTCGAGGGTCGCGCCAAGGAAGCCCATCTCGCCGTACTCGTTCATGATCTCGCGGTCGAAGCGCTCGTGGCGGTTCGCCTCCAGCACGCGCGGCATCAGCTTCTCCTGCGCGTAGTCGCGCGCGGAGTCGCGGATCATCCGCTCGTCCTCGGTGAGGAGCTCCTCGAACAGCAGCGGGTCCTCCCAGGTGAACTTGGCGAGGGAGCGCTTCTTGCTGACGGGTGTGATGACGTTCATGGCGGGGCCTCCGCGTGGTTTGGCGTGAGTATAGTCAAGGAGGACCGGGGGACCACGCTGGTCCCCCGGACCCCCTGCACAGGGGCCCCCTCCCGTTGGTCGGGGGCCGCGGCCCGACCAACGGGAGGGCCGCCCTCCAGGGGGGGTGCGGGGGGCCTTGCGGCCCCCCGCCGCGTTTCTTTCAGAACGGCAGTTTGAGCCCAGGCGGCAACTGCAACCCGCCCGTGACCTTGGCCATCTCCTCGGCGACCAGCCCCTCGGCCTTCGCCTTGGCATCGGCGATCGCCGCGACCACCAGGTCCTCCAGCACCTCCACCTCCTCGGGATCGACCAGCGCACGGTCGATCTTGACCCGCTTGACCTCGGCCTTGCCCGACATCGTCACGCGCACCATGCCGCCGCCGGCACTGCCCTGCACCTCGAGCTCGGCGAGCCGCGCCTGCATCTCCTCCATGCGCTGCTGCATCGCCTGGGCCTGCTTCATCATCTGGCCGAGATTCTTCATGCGTCGTCCTCGCCATCGGTGAAATCGTCGTAGATCACGTCGGCCTCGGGCACGGAAGCCTCGGCCGCGTCCCAGCGCCGGATCTCGCCGATCACCGCGCCGGGGAACGCCTCCAGCACCGCCCGCACCAGGGGATGCGCCTCGACCTCGCGCCGGAGCCGGGCCGCTTCGTCACGATCCGCCTCCGCCAGGGTCGGCGCGCCTGGCTCGGCCGAGAGCGCCACCGTCCAGCGCCGCCCGGTGGCCTCGGTCAGCAGCGCGCCGACGCGCGCGGCGAGATCGCGCGGCGCATCGGGCTCGGGGCGGAACTCGAGAACGCCCTGCTCGATCCGGACGAGATGCATGTACTCGGCGATCTCGGCGGCGAGCCGCACCTCGCGCCTCGAGGTCGCGAGCGCGACGACATCGCGCAGCCCCGCGATCCCCGTCTGCGCGCGCGGCGCCGCCACCGGCGCAGCGTCCGCCCGCACGCCCCCGCCCGCGATCGCGCGCAATCCGCCCCCGCCGGACGGCACCGAGCCGCCCGCGGGCACATCCTCGCCGCGTGCGAGCCGGCGCACGAGTTCGCCCGGGGTCGGCAGCTCGGCGACATGCGCGAGCCGGATCAGCACCATCTCGGCCGCGGCGAGCCGGTCGGAGGCCTCGTTCACCTCCGCGAGGCCCTTCAGCAGCATCTGCCAGGCGCGGCCGAGCTGCGGCACCGAGAGCCGCGCAGCGAGGGCGGGGCCGCGCACGCGCTCCAGCTCCGCGGCGAGCCCATCCTCGGCCGCGGGGATCAGCTTGGCGCGCGTCACCGCGTGGGTGACGCCGAGCAGGTCCTGCACCACCACCGTCGGATCGGCGCCGGCCGCATGCGCATGGCCGAGCAGCCCGAGCGCCTCGGCGATCCGTCCCGCCATCACCGCCTCGAACAGGTCCCAGACCTGGCCGCGGTCCGCGAGACCCAGCATCCCCCGCACCGCCTCGGCCGTGACCGCGCCGCCGCCCGCGAGCGCGATCGCCTGGTCGAGCAGGCTGAGCCCGTCGCGCACCGACCCGTCGGCCGCGCGCGCGATCAGGCGCAGCGCCTCCTCCTCGACCGCGACCCCTTCCTTGCCGGCGATCTCGCCGAAATGCGCGGTGAGCCTGTCGGCCGGGATGCGGCGCAGATCGAAGCGCTGGCAGCGCGACAGCACCGTCACCGGCACCTTGCGGATCTCGGTGGTGGCGAAGACGAACTTCACATGCGGCGGCGGCTCCTCGAGCGTCTTGAGGAGCGCGTTGAACGCCGCCGTCGAGAGCATGTGCACCTCGTCGACGATGTAGACCTTGTGGCGCGCGCTGATCGGCGCGTAGCGCGCGCCCTCGATCACCACGTCGCGCACGTTCTGCACGCCGGTGTTGGAGGCGGCGTCGATCTCCATCACGTCGGGATGGCGGTCCTCGGCGATCGCGCGGCAGGAGTCGCAGACGCCGCAGGGGGTGATGGTCGGCGCGGTCACGCTGCCGTCGGCGCCGGTGCAGTTCAGCGCGCGGGCGATGATGCGCGCGGTCGTCGTCTTGCCCACCCCGCGCACGCCGGTCAGCATGAAGGCATGGGCGATCCGGCCGGTCGCGAAGGCGTTGGTGAGCGTTTTCACCATCGCCTCCTGGCCGATCAGGGACTCGAAACCCTGCGGACGGTATTTGCGCGCGAGCACCCGGTACGGGGCTGGCCCCTGGCGGGGTGGCGGCTGCGGCGCGGGGTCGGCCGCGCCGAACAGGCCGGGCCCCTCGGGCGGCGGTGGTTCCTCGGCAGGACTGCCGAACAGGTCGGACATCGCGCCTGCCGCGCTCCCCTTCGTGGCCCCCAGGCTCTCGCGGAAACGGTGGGAGACTGGCTGAACGACCCGGGCAAGAACCCGTTACGGCTGCTTCCTTCCGGACCTGGCCGGGTTGGCGAGGAGCCCGTCCGCCGCCAGCCTCCCGAGAGGGTCATATCATGCTCCCGGGGCGGCGCGCCAACCCCGGGCGGCAGGTCAGGGCCGCGCGCGGCGTCGCACCGTCAGTTGCACCCGCCGGGCAACCGCTCGAACTCGGCCAGGTACCCTGCGACGGCGAACTCGATGAAGTCCATCTTCAACTCGTCCGCGACCCCGTTCTCGAAATAGCGGATGCCGACCTCGTATTCCGGCTGGCCGGTGCCGCCGGGCGCGAAGAAGGCGATCCGCACGCGCCAGGACGCGACGTCGCGCAGGGCCGCGAAGCCGACCGCGGGGTCGGCGGGCAGCCGGCCGGCGATCACGGTGTTGGTGTCCTGCGCGCCGTCCTCGGAGGTGCCGTCGAACACCGGCGCTGCCAGCACGCGATCGCCGCGCCGCGCCGCCTCGAGCAGGCGCAGCGTGTGGATCATCGGGAACAGCGTGCCGCGCGGCAGCGCGATCTCGCGCTGCTCAGGCGCGGTCAGCCGTGCCGATCCGGTGCCGCCGGGCCCGTCGAGGGTCGCCTCCCCGGCAATCGTCTTGGTGACTGTCCCGTCGGTCGCCTGGCGCAGGCGGAAGCGCAGGCGGGTCCCCTCCCGGGCCTCCCAGGTCACGTAGTCCGACGACATCTCGTAGGCCTGCCCGCTGCGCCCCACAACCTGAAGGGTGAAGCGCTGCTGCACCGTCCACGCGCCGCAGCGATCGACCACCTCATAGAGCATCGCTCCGTTCGCGCTCTCGACATCCTGGTTCGGCCGCGCCGGGTCGAGCACCAGCCGGTAGGCGGCGCGGTGCGAGGTCAATTCGACGGCCTGTGCGGCCGGCGCAGCGGCAAGCAGGCAGACGGCGACGACGGCAGCCGGTCGGAAGCGCACAGGCATCGGCGGAGTCCCATGGGGATGACGGCACGACACTAGAGCCTGATTCCTTCTGGTGGAATCGGATTGGGTGTTCCGGCGCGTTTGGTTTTCTGATTCAAGCTGCTGGCTGGGCTGGAGGCCAGCAGCCGATGACCCGAGCCCTGTCCTGTGATCTGCGTGATCGCGTCGTGGCGGCCATGCGGAATGGCGCGAGTTGCCGCGAGGCGGCCAAGCTGTTCTCGGTGAGCGTGGCGAGCGCGGTGCGTTGGTCGCAGTTGTATCGCGCGACCGGCAGCACGGCGCCGCGGCCTCATGGTGCGCGGCGACGCCCGG
>NZ_KB899913.1 GCF_000378465.1 Elioraea tepidiphila DSM 17972 | reverse complement strand
GCCGAAGCCGAGGAACGCTACTACGCCATGCTTGACGACCAGAAACTGGCCGCGTGACTCAAACCAAACAGCCTCCAGCAAAACCGGAGCGGTTCATCGCCCTCATGATCGACCACGGCGATGTAGCTCGTGTCGGCGCATCTCGGTGGCGCGTCTCGAGACGGCGGGGCCGCGGCGGCGCGCCGCATATCGATGCGCTGCCGCTGCGTGCGGGCATGGTCATCCGAGAGCAGCCGCGCAAGCGGCACGTCGATGAAGCGTGGATCGCCGAAATACGTCTCCCGGTCCACGAAGGCGAGCTTCAGGGCCTCGATAACGGCGTGGATGTAGTCGGCCGAGTTATGGCCCATCCTGCGGAGGTCGATGCCCTCGAGCAGCCGCAGCGTCTGGAGGAGCGTCGGGCCCTGGCACCAGGGGCCGCACCCGCTGACCTCCAACCCGAATGCGCGAATCGCGACCGGCGGCTCGATCCGTGTCTGGAATCCGGCAAGGTCCTCGCGTGTCAGCAGCCCGCCCTGCCTGGCCTGCGCATCGGCGATCCGGGCCGCGATGTCGCCGCGGTAGAAGGCATCGCGCGCTGCCGCGAGCCCCGCCTCGCGATCACCGCCACGGGCCCGGGCGGCGCGCTCCTCATCGACCATGTGGCGGAGCGTGCCCGCCAGATCCGACTGCACGAAGCGCTCGCCCGGCTGCGGCGGACGTCCGCCCGGCAGGTACATCGCCGCTGTACTCGGCCATTCCGCCAGCCGGTCGCGCTGGGCAGCGAGCGACTCGGCCATCAGCGGGTACATCGGGAAGCCCTCGTCGGCGAAGCGGATCGCCGCGGCGGCAACATCCGCGAACGACATCGTGCCGAAGCGGGACAGCGCCGTGATCCAGGCGCAGGGCGCGGCGGGAACCACGGTGCGCAGCACGCCGCGCGGGATATGGCCGCCGTGATGCTGATGAAACAGCTCGACCGAGGCGGCACGCGGCCAGGTGCCGAGCCCGTCGATGGTGAGCGTCGTCCGGTCGCGCGCGAGATGGAGCATGATCGGCGCGACGCCGGCGATGTTGACGATGTCGCTTTGCACCACGCCCAGCACGAGTCCGCCGCAGACGCCGGCATCCACCGCATTGCCGCCCGCTTCCAGGATCTGGAACGCCGCCTGCGCCGCGAGATGATGATTCGCGGAGACCATGTGGCGCGTGCCGGTCAGGGTCGGACGCAGGCTCGCGATCCCCAGGGCAGAGGGGCGGGGCGGCAGTTCAGTGGTGGGGGCAGATTCGTGCATGCTGCAAGACGCTCCGCCGAGCGCGTGCGATCCAACGCGGGGTGTGCCGATCAGATCGTCGGCGTACGGTACAGAACCTTGCCGGCAACCGTGATCTCGGTTTCGACAAGATAGCGTCGCACGCCGTTCCAATCGATCTCGATGCCGAGACCCGGTGCGTCCGGTGCCGCGATCTCGCCGGCCCTGTCGCGCACGAACCCGTTGCGCGTGAAGGCCGTGGCGAGCGGCTTCGGGTGCACGGGGAACTCGCACAGCCGGTGGCTGCGAAGTCCGGCGAAGGGCTGCAGCGAGGCCGAGAGCGCGAGCGGCGAGGTGAAGGTATGGTTGACATAGGTGGCGGCGTTGGCAACGGCGTGTTCCGCGACCCGCTTCGCTGGGCCGATACCGCCGATGCGGCCGCAATCGATCTGGATGAAGCCGACGCGCCCGTACTCCAGCAGATGGCGCGCCATGAAGGCGTTGTGCGCGGCCTCGCCGCCGGCGAGGCGGACGGTCCGGCATTGCCGGGCGAGCGCGGCATACGCGTCATAGGCGTGCGCCGCGAACGGTTCCTCCAGCCAGGTGGTGGTGGCGGCTTCGAGCGCGGGCAGTCTCGCGGCAGCCGCATCGACATCCTCGCCGAAGATCTGACCGGTATCCACCAGCAGCACACCGTCCGGCCCGATGCCCTCGCGC
Organism: Elioraea tepidiphila DSM 17972; assembly: GCF_000378465.1. Classification (GTDB taxonomy): domain Bacteria; phylum Pseudomonadota; class Alphaproteobacteria; order Acetobacterales; family Acetobacteraceae; genus Elioraea; species Elioraea tepidiphila. The sequence continues at coordinate 196,002 of NZ_KB899913.1, read as the reverse complement.
GCCGCCATGATGTGATCGGCATCCTCGGCGACACTGCCACGGCCGATCGGCCCCCAGCCGAACTTGACGGCGCGGAACCCTGCGTCGCGTTGCGCCCGTCCGCGCTCGAAGGTCTCCTGCGGGGTGTCGCCGAAGAGCTGCGAGGCATAGGGCGTCTTGGCGTGGCTCTGCGCATAGCCCAGCAGGGACCAGACGGGGGCATCGCGCGCCTTCCCCAGCAGGTCCCACAGCGCCATCTCGATCCCGGACCAGGTATGGGCCGCCTGCAACAGGTCCATCGAGCTATAGGCGACCCGAGCGGCGATCCGCGCGATGTCCTCCGGCCCATCGAGCACGGCGCCGAGCACAGAGGCGCCGACCGGGCGGCAGACGCCATGCGACATCGGGCAGACGAAGGCCGCGATCGAGGGCAGCGGCGCGGCCTCGCACTCGCCATAGCCGCACCGTCCGCCCGCGGCGACGCGGACGAGCAGCGCATCCTGGCTCCCATCCGCCTCCTCCGTGATCTCCGGCATCGAGAGGTAGAAGAGATCGACCGCCTCGATCCGCATCGTCACTAGCCTGCGCGCCCGTACAACGTGGCCGATGGCGAGAAGGTCGCGATCTCCTCCATCGGGAACATCGGTCGCGCGCAGATCGTATGGCCGAGATACGGGAGATTGGCCGAGGTCGAGCCTGGCGCATCGACGTTGAAGTTCTTGGCGATCCAGGCGTCATACATGTGGTACTCTGTATGCGGCGACTTGACCACGATCAGATCGAAGTCGCGCGGGTCGAGACCGTTGGCGAAGTACATCGCCCGATCCTGCAGCCCGACCGTATGGCTGAGCACGACGATCGTGTAGCCGTCGAACGTCAGCACCGCGCACGGGCCGGCATTCAACGGTGCGCGCGTATTCTCGACCGTCGCCTTGCCGTTCGACAGCAGGGCGACCTCGGCCTTGACAGGCCACGGCGTGAAGCGCGCGCGGTCATGCGCGCCACCGAGCGTGACCTCGATCGTCGCACCGACGCCGGCCCGGTGCGCCGCGGCTGCGGCGGCCGGATCAACGATCTGCGCAAGCACGCGGCGCCGATATCCGGCCTGGTGCAGCGCCTTGATCAGCACGTTGGAGTCTCCGCTCGCGCCGGAGGAGGTGGCATCCGCCGCGTCGGTGAACACGACCGGGCCTTCGATCGTCTTCGCCTGCGCGATGGCACGTTCGATGGGCACGAGCTTGCCCTGCATCCGGTAACGCAGCAGCCAGAACGCGTTCGCGAGCCGGATCGCCTCGCGGCTGGCACCCTCAGGGTCGCCGTCCGTCATGATCAGGACCTGCGAGCAGAGTTCCGGCACATCGGTGAACGGATTGCCGATCATGATGCCGGCTGCGGCCGCCTGGCCTTCCGCTTCAAGGCGGCGGCAGTCCAGCAGCAGGTCGCCGTAGCAGCCGGTCTTGGTGATCAGCTCGTCGCCACGCACCAGAGCGGGAATGACGACGCGCGCGATCGTCGGGCGTGCCACCGTACCGTCCATAATCCTGAGCAGGAGCCGTGCCGCGCGCGCGCCCGTGTCCGCGAAATCGACATGCGGATACGTCCAGTAAAGCGCAAAGCCGTCGATCTGACGCAACATGCGGTCCGTGCAGATGCCATGCAGATCGAGCGAGATCACGATCGGAACCTTCGGGCCGACGCGCATACGGATCTGTTCGAGGATCCAGCCCTCGGGATCGAGCTCGCCATCCGCGCCCATCGCGCCGTGCAGCGAGACATACACAGCATCGATGCCGTTCAGGCTTGCCTCGACCGCCGCGATCAACTCGCTCGAGAGACGCTGCCACCCCTGGGCGGAGAGCAGACCGGCGCTGCCAGCACGCGCGCTGTAGCACGGCACGATCTCGATCTCCGGGCGCGCGTCGAACACGGCGAAGGCGCCGCCGAGCGCGGTGTTTCGTCCGCGCTGTGCGAGCAGGGCATCACCGCGCTCGACCAGGAAATTCTCGTAACCCGAAGGCAGGGGGTTGAACGAGGAGATCTCCTGCATGCACTGGACGACGAGGATGCGGGGCACAGGTCAGCTCCTTGCTGGGGTGTCAGGGATGCGTGGCGCTCCACGGCAGCGTTCGGTCTGCGACACGATGACACGCGACCAGCCCGCCGCCAGGTCTCGGCGCAAGTTCGGGATCGACCGAGCGGCAGCGATCCTCGACATGTGGGCAGCGCCCGGCGAAGCGGCACCCCCGAACCACCGCCGTAGCTGCGGGGAGGTCCCCTTCGAGGCGCAGACGCCGGCCGCGATGTGACGGGTGCGTCACCGGCACCGAGGCGAGCAGCGCGCGGGTATAGGGATGCTCCGGGTGTGCGAACAGCGCGTCCGTCTGGGCGGCCTCGACGATGCGGCCGAGATACATCACCGCGATGCGCGTCGAAATGTGGCGCACGACCGCCAGGTTGTGCGAGATGAAGAGATAGGTCAGCCCCAGATCCTGCTGGAGATCCTGCAGAAGGTTGATGATCTGCGCCTGCACCGACACGTCGAGTGCGGAGACCGCCTCGTCGCAGACGATGAACTGCGGCTCAAGGGCGAGGGCGCGCGCGATTCCGATACGTTGACGCTGCCCGCCCGAGAACTCGTGCGGGTATCGGCTGGCGGCCGTGCGCGGCATCCGCACGCGGTCGAGCAGCCGGTTGAGGCGCTGCTGCCGTTCGGTCCGATCGCCGATGCCGTGGATGATGAACGCCTCGGTGATCGTCTCACCCACGGTCATGCGCGGGTTGAGTGAGCCGTAGGGATCCTGGAACACGATCTGCATGCGCCGGCGCAGCCGTCGCATCGCCGACGCGTCGAGGCTCGTCAGGTCGTGGCCGTCGAACATCACGCGTCCGGCCGAGGGTTCGATGAGGCGCAGCAGCAACCGGCCGGTGGTCGTCTTGCCGCAGCCGGACTCGCCGACAAGGCCGAGCGTCTCGCCACGATGGATAGCCAGATCGAGATCGTCCACCGCCCGCAGCCCCGTCGCACCAGCGGCGAACAGCCGGCGGCGATGGAACACCTTCGCGAGCGACCGCGCCTCGATCAGCGGTGCCTCGGAGGTCATGATGCGCGATCCTCCGGCGCCGTCGCCCAGCACGCGGCGTGATGGCGAGGTTCATGCGCCACGAGCGGCGGGACGGCCTCGCAGCGCGCATCCGCATGCGGGCAGCGCGGCCGGAAGCGGCATCCCTGGGGCATCGCCCCGACTGCGGGGACCGCTCCATCGATCGCGACGAGACGCGTGCGCGGCCCTTCGCTGGTGGGGATCGAGGCCAGCAGAGCCCGCGTGTAGGGATGCATCGGCCGGTCGAACAGCGCAGCGACGGGCGCGAGCTCGGCCATCCGGCCCGCGTAGAGCACCAACACGCGGTCGGCCATCTCGGCGACCACACCGAGGTCGTGCGTGATGAGCATCAGGCCGAGGCCGCGCTCGCGCCGGAGGTCGTTCAGCAGATCGAGGATCTGCGCCTGGATGGTGACGTCCAGCGCGGTGGTCGGTTCGTCGGCGAGCAGCAGGCGCGCCTCGGCGGCAAGCGCGATCGCGATCATCACACGCTGGCGGAGGCCACCTGACAGCTCATGCGGATAGGCGGAGAGGCGTGCCCGGGCGTTCGGAATCCCGACTCGCTCGAACAGGCGCAGCGCCTCGCCGCGCGCGGCGTCGTCCGTCATGCCGCGCCGCTTGCGCAGCACCTCCGCGACCTGGGCTCCGGCGCGCATGACAGGATTGAGCGCCGTCATCGGCTCCTGGAAGATCATGGCGAGATCGCGACCGCGGCGGGCTCGCCATTCCGCCGGCGAGAGACGAGCGAGATCCTCGCCGTGAACCCGGATCTCGCCGCGCCGGATGCGGATCGCGGGCGGCAGGAGTCCCATGATGGCGAGCGCCAGCATCGACTTGCCGGAGCCCGACTCACCGACCACGCAGAGCGTCTCGCCCGCCTCGACCGTGAAGGCGATGTCCTCGAGCACGCTCGCGCCGGTAGCGACCAGCGTCGTGGTCAGCCCCACCACCTCGAGCAACGGCGCGCCACCTGACGCCGCATCGCGAGCGGAGGCGGTATCGGCAGCCCTCATCGGCGGTCAGATCCGCGTCCTGGGATCGAGGACGTCGCGCAGACCGTCGCCGAGCAGGTTGAGGCCGAGCACAACCGCGATGATCGCAAGCCCCGGGAAGATCGTGATCCAGGGAGCGACGATCATGAAGTCCCGCCCATTCGCGATGATGTTGCCGAAGGAGGGCGCCGGCGGCGGGGGGCCGACACCGATGAAGGACAGCGCCGCCTCGGCCAGGATCGCGATCGCGAAGACATAGGTCAGCCGCACGATCAGCGGACCCGTGACGTTGACCAGCACGTGCCGGAACAGGACGCGCAGCTCGCTCGCGCCGAGGGCGCGCGCGGCCTCGACATACTCCATTTCCCGCACCACCAGTACGGAGCCGCGCACGATGCGCGCCGTATGCGGCGTCGTCGCGATCGAGAGTGCAATCACCACGTTCGTCACCGATGCGCCCATGACGGCCGCGATCGCCATGGCGAGCAGGATCGCCGGGAACGCCATGATCGCATCCATCAGCCGCATGATGGGTTCATCGAGCGCGCGGAAGAATCCGGCTACCGCGCCGATCGCGGTGCCGAAGATTCCAGTGACGACGACCGTCGAGGCGCCGATGATGAGAGAGATCCGGCCGCCATGCAGGATGCGCGAGAGGATGTCGCGCCCGAAATGGTCGGTGCCGAACCAGAATATCTCGCCCGGTGGCTGCAGGCGGGTGCGGAAGTTGTTGCGGAGCGGATCGTGGGGCGCGATCAGCGGCGCGAGAACAGCGACCGCAACGATGAGGGACACCACAACCGCGCCGATGACGAAGGACCGATTGCGGAGCAGCCGACGCCAGGTCTCGCCGAGCGGGGTGGAGACGGTGTCGCTCATGCCAGCCTTACCCGCGGATCGACCGCCGCATAGAGGATGTCGACCACCAGGTTCACCAGCAGATACACGACCGCGAGGAACAGGAGCCCGCCCTGGATGACCGGGAAGTCGCGCGAGAGGATCGCGCCGATGATCAGGCGGCCGACGCCCGGGATCGAGAACACCTGTTCGATCACCACCGTGCCGCCGAGCAGGGCGCCGGCGATGATGCCGGTGACGGTCAGAAGCGGCACCAGTGCGTTCGGCAGGCCGTGGCGCAGCACGACATAGGTGCGCGACAACCCCTTGGCGTCGGCGGTTCGAACAAAATCCTGGTTGAGCACATCCAGCATCGAGGCGCGGGCCATGCGCGCGACGAATCCCATCTGGGTCAGGGCGAGGGCGAGGGAAGGGAGTGCGATCGAGCGCGCCCACTCCATCACGCCCTGCTCGATCGGGGTGAAGCCGCCGGTCGGGAACCAGCCGAGGCCGAGAGCGAACACGACCACGAACACCAGGCCGAGCCAGAAATCGGGCACCGACAGGCCGAACAGCGCGGTTGACATGACGATCTGGTCGGGCCAGCGGTTGTGGAACAGCGCGGCCAGGATCCCCGCCGTGACGCCGAGCATGACGGCGAGGGTCAGGGAGATCGCCGCGATCGACAGTGTGACGGGCAGGCGTTCGAGCAGGGCCTCCGTCACGCTCCGGTTGAGCAGAATTGACTGGCCGAGATCGCCGGAAAGGACGCGTCCGTACCAGTCGAGCATTTGCAGCGGCAGCGGCTTGTCGAGCCCGAGCGCGACACGGAGCCGGCCCACCTGCTCCGGCGTCGCGCTTGCCTCGAGCAGCACGGTGGTCGGGTCGCCCGGCACGAGCCAGATCAGTCCGAAGGTGAGCAGCGAGACCAGGAGGAGCACGACGGCCGACCCGGCCAGCCGTCGTGCCAGGAAGCGAATCAAAGCGCCCGTTCCGCGCGCATCCCTCGGGCGGGGTCAGGCATCGAGCGTCACGCCCCACATGCGGGGGATGCGGTAGGGCTTGAAGTCGCGCAGCCGGGCGGTCGCGGCCTGGAACAGGCCGTAGTTGCCGGCCTTGATCGCCACCGCATTCTCCCACATGTGGCGCTGGAACTCGGTGAAGATGCGCACGCGCGCGGACTGCTCCATCGCGGCGTTGAGTTCCGCGAACCAGGCGTCGATCTTCTCGTCCTTGCGGATCATCGAGGTGCCGCCGACCCATGGCGCCATCACCGAGGCCGGCCCCTCGAACGGCTCGATGCCGAAGCCGTGGCACCAGAAGTTCCATCCCTGCGGCGTGAAGCCCAGCCGACTGACCGTCGGCCAGTCGGATACAGAGATGTCGATATTGACGCCGAGCTCCCTGACGCGCTGCTGTACGACCGTTGCGGTGTCGATGTTCGAGCGGTTGTTGTCGACGATGAAGGTGAGGCGCTCGCCGCGGTACCCCGAGCGTCCGAGCAGGGCGCGCGCCGCAGCGAGATCGGGCTTGTTGTACCGTTCGGTGCCCTGGGCGGTGTGATAGGGCGAGCCCGGGTAGATCCAACTGCCGTCGAGCTGGTAGATGTCTGGAAAGGCGATCGCCATGATCTCCTCCATGTCGAGCGCCGACATCACGGCGAGACGGAAGTTGAGATCGCCCGTCGCTCCGAGAGCGTGGTTGAACTTGATCACCTGCATCGAGAACGGCAGCAGGCGATAGATCGTGAATCGGGCATTGCCCCGCAGGCGCTGGGCCGTCGGCCCGTCCACCGTCTCGACGAGATGGACCTCTCCTGCCTCCAGGGCCGCGGCGCGCGCACCGAGTTCAGGCATGAACCGGAACAGGACACTGTCGAGATGGACCTCCTTGCGCCCGGCGAAGCCGTCGGGGCCAGTAGCCTTGGGGTTCGGCACGTAGCCGTCGAACCGCGCGAGGCGCACGTGACGGTCCGGGAGATACTCGACGAACCGATAGGGGCCGGTGCCGATGAAGGCGATCTGGTTGGCGGGCTTTGCCGCCTCCGCCGCCGGATAGATCGCGATCGGCGCACGCGGGCTGGACAGGTTGTCGAGGAAGGTCGACTGTACCTGTTTCAGCCGGATCGTCACCTCGTGGGAACCGGACGCGGTGACGCTGTCGATCGCCGCGAGAAGGTTGGCGGATGCGCCGATCTGACGGTAGCGCTCGATGGACGCGACCACGTCCTGCGCCTCCATGATCGCGCCGTTGTGGAATCGGACGTCGCGGCGCAGCGGGAAGACGTATGTGAGCCCGTCTGACGAGATGTTCACCGTCTCCGCCAGTTCCGGCACCGGGCGGGCGTTCTCGTCGCGCGCGAACAGCGTCTCGTACATGTGCAGGTTGATGTTCCGCGCCGCCTGCGCGGACGTCACGTGCGCATCGAGCGACGGCGGCGCCTGGGTGATTGCGATCACCGCGTCGCCGCCGCGGCGCTGAGCGATCGCGGGGGCGGCGACGGCGCTGGAGGCCAGCAGGCCCGCGCCGAGGCCGAGGGTACGCCGACGAGTGAGTTCAGTCATGACGAAGCTCTCCCTTTGTCGCCGCGCCGAGTGCGCCGCAGTCTTGCCTGCATGGTCGTATGATTGTATACGATCAGACGTGCCGTCAAGAGACACGCCCGCGAAAGATCCTCCTGCATGAAGCACGTCGCGCGCCGCGCCGCCGGGCAGTCAGGTGCCCAGGACCCTGAGCTGTGGCCGCAGCTCGTGCCGCAGACGCTGGTCGAGAAGGTCGCGGAAACGGTGATCGCCCAGGCCGCACGCGGTGTGATCCTGCCCGGCGATCGCATCGTCGAAAGCGAACTCGGCCGGCGGCTCGGCGTGAGTCGCGTACCCGTGCGCGAGGCACTGCGGATGCTCGAGAGCCAGGGCATCGTCGTCAACGAACCCTACAAGGGGATCCGGCTGCGCGAAGTCACGAACCGGCGCGTGCACGATCTGATCGAGGCGCGCACCGCGCTCGAAACGACGGCCGCGCATCGCGCTGTCGATGCGGGACGCCATCTGCCGCCCTGGACCGCAGCGGTCGAGGCGGCCACGGAGACGATGGCGGAAATGGCGGCACGCGGCGACGCCTATGGCTTGGCGGCGGCCGACACCGCGTTCCATCGCGCTCTCTGCATGCTCGGCGGCAACGGCGTCATCGTCGATCTGTGGGAGACGCTTGCGCAACAACTGACGATCATCTTCGGCCTCGCCACCAGCGGCAAGACGATGCCGTCGGTGGTCGACGAGCATCGTGAGCTGCTCGCAGCCCTCCGGACCGGAAGGAAGCGACGCATCGCCGAAGCGTTGCACACCCACATCACGGTGATGAACGTTTCGGTCGATTACGAGGCGATCGTCGCGGCACACCGGGAAGCACGCGGTGCGCGGCGCGCGGAGGTCGCATGACGCCCGCAGGCACGCGCGCGCTCGCGCCGATGCGTATCCGCAAGGTCGCGGCGCTGCCGCTGGTCGGCGAGAGCCCCAAGGGCGGATGGTCCGCCGAGATCCGGCCGGAGGACTCCATCCATGCGTTGGTCGCCGTCCACACGGATGGCGGCATCTCGGGCTACGGCAGCGTCTTCACCAATGGTCCGCTCGTGCAGGCGGGCTTGCGCGTGCTCGAGCCGCTTCTGCTTGGCGAGAACGCGCTGGAACCTGAGCGCGTCGCCGAGAAGCTGCACCAGAACACCTTCTGGATGGGGCGTGGGGGTACGCTCACGCACACGATCAGCGGCGTCGACATCGCGCTGTGGGACATCCTCGGCAAGGCCACGGGGATGCCGGTAGGCCGTCTTCTCGGCGGCACCTACCGCAGTCACGTCACCGCCTACTGCTCGCTCCTGATGGAGGAACCCGCGCGCATGCGCGACGTCGTCGCGACCTATCGCAGCCGGGGGTTCCGGGCCTTCAAGATCGGTTGGGGTCCTTTCGGACGGGCCGATGATGTGCGCCTCGATGAGGCGATCGTGGCGGCGGCGCGCGAGGCGGCGGGGCCGGAGGCGAAGCTGTTCGTCGACGCGGGGGCGTCGGACGCGTTCTGGCCGCAGGGATTCAAATGGGCCAAGCGCACGGCCGACATGCTCCGGGCCCATGAGGTCGGCTGGTTCGAGGAACCGCTGCGCCCCGACGCCATCGACGAGTACGCCGAGCTCAGGCGCTGCTCGCCGGTGCCGATCGCCGGTGGGGAGGTGTTGACGCGACGACAGACCTTCCTGCCGTGGCTCTCGCGCGGCGCGCTCGACATCGTCCAGCCCGACGTGACCAAGGTCGGTGGCATCAGCGAACAGCGGCGGATCGCCTGGATGGCCTACGATTTCGGCGTGAAGTATGTCGGCCACGGCTGGAACACGGCACTCGGTCTCGCCGCCGACCTCCAGATGGCCTCCGCCTTCCCGGAGACCGATCTGGTGGAGTTCATCGGCGGCAGCGCCTATGTCGACGACCTCCTGGATGCGCCCTTCGCGTTGGATCGAGAGGGGCGCCTCGCGATTCCGGATCGGCCGGGGCTTGGCGTGACCTTGGACCCCGACCGGGTGGCCCGCTACACGCCTGACGTGTCGCTGCTCGATCCTTGACCCGGGCTGTGCGCCCTGAGCCCGCGGAGACCGTCCGAGGCCTGCCCGAAGACGGTGAAGGCCGATGGCAGTTTTTTTGCCTTCGCCGGACGTCGATGCGCGCGGCAGGGCCGGCCGGATTGTCGGGCCCCGAGCGCCTAGACAGCCCGTGCCCCGGCCTCGGCGAAGCCGCGCAGGCGCGTCGCGATCACCTCACCGACCGCCTCCACGGCCGCGCGGCGGGGGAAGCGCGCCCGCCAGACGATCCGCACGGTCCGTCCCGCCGGTACCGCCAGCGGCCGCAGCACGATGCCCGCATCCTGCGCCGCTCCGGCGGCGAGGCCCGGGACGAGCGTCGTGCCGTAGCCCGCCGCCACCATGTTCAGCAGTGTCGACAGGCTCGCCGCGCGCAGCGTTCCGCCTGAGCCGTCCCCGCGCCCGCAAACGGCCAGCGCCTGGTCGCGCAGGCAGTGCCCATCCGCTAGGACCAGGATGTCGCGCGCCAGCTCGGTCTCCGCCACCACGTCCCGTCCGGCAAGCGGATGCTCGGCCGGCAGCGCCGCGAGGAACGGTTCGGCGAACAGGGAGCGACTCGCGAGATCCGATCCGTCCACCTCGGTTGCCAGCAGCGCGGCATCGAGGTCATGCGCCCGCAGTCGTTCGAGCAATGCCGCGGTCTGGTCCTCCCACGGCTCTACCTCGAGCGCGGGCAACGCCTCGCGCAGCGGGGCAAACACAAGCGGCAAGAGATACGGCGCGAGGGTCGGAATGATCCCGAGCCTGAGCCGTCCCGCCAGCGGGTCGCGCAGGGTGCGCGCCTCTGCCAGCATTGCGTCTGCCTCCGCGACCGCCGCGCGCACATGACCGATCAGTCGCTCGCACGCGGTCGTGGGCACCACCGCCCGGCGCGTCCGCTCGAACAGCGCGACGCCAAGGAGGGTTTCGAGCTTGCGGATCTGCACGGAGAGCGTCGGCTGGCTGATGCCGCAGGCCGCCGCAGCCCGACCGAAATGCTGATGCTCGGCCACTGCGAGCAAGTAGCGGAGATCGCGGAGATTCATCGGATCCAGACAGCGCTCATGATAGATGAAGCCTATCATGGTGATTGAGATGCAGGGCTTCCTTTTATCCTCTGCCTGCCGCTAACCTCACACCCGTTTGCGGACGGGCGCGCGCCGGCAGAGCGGTTGCCTCACCCTTGGCGTCCTCTGCCCGGTCGCGCCGTTCGCGTGGCACCGGTCCCTCGCGATGCGGCACTCGGATCGTCCGAGCGGCGGTCGCGATCTTGCGCACCACGTCTCGCAACAGAGGCAACGACGGAGAGGAAGATGGACGGCACAATCGGCCAAAGCGGCAGCAAATGCCCGATCATGCACGGCAAGCCGACGGCTGCGCGGTTCTCGACGCGGTCGAATCGCGACTGGTGGCCGAATGCGCTCAATCTGCGCATGCTCAGCCAGCATTCGTCCAAGTCCAATCCCATGGACCCGGGGTTCAACTATGCCGAAGAGCTCAAGAAGCTCGACTTCGAGGGGCTCAAGAAGGACCTGATGGCGCTGATGACGGTCAGCCAGGACTGGTGGCCGGCCGACTGGGGCCATTACGGCCCGCTCTTCATCCGCATGTCCTGGCACTCGGCGGGCACCTATCGCACGGCTGACGGTCGCGGCGGCGCCTCCAACGGCGCGCACCGCTTCCCGCCCGAGAACTCCTGGCCCGACAACGCCAATCTCGACAAGGCGCGCCGGCTGCTCTGGCCGATCAAGCAGAAATACGGCAACGCGATCTCCTGGGCCGACCTGATGGTGCTCGCCGGCACGGTCGCGATGGAGCACATGGGCCTCAAGACCTTCGGCTTCGCCTTCGGCCGCGAGGACATCTGGGAGCCGGAGGAGGACATCTACTGGGGCAAGGAGGACACCTGGCTCGGCGACATGCGCTACTCGGGCGACCGCGAGCTCGAGAATCCGCTCGCCGCCGTGCAGATGGGCCTCATCTACGTCAATCCCGAAGGCCCGAACGGCAACCCGGACCCGGTCGCCTCGGGACGCGACATCCGCGAAACCTTCGCGCGCATGGCGATGAACGACGAGGAGACGGTCGCGCTGACGGCCGGCGGCCACACCTTCGGCAAGTGCCATGGCGCGGGCCCCGCCTCGCATGTCGGCCGCGAGCCGGAAGCCGCTCCGCTGGAGCAGATGGGCCTTGGCTGGAAGAGCACCTTCCGGTCGGGCAAGGGCGGCGACACCATCACCTCCGGCATCGAGGGAGCTTGGACGCCGAACCCGATCAAGTGGGACAACGGCTACTTCGACATGCTGCTCGGCTACGACTGGAAGCCCGTGAAGAGCCCGGCGGGGGCCTGGCAATGGGTCCCGACCGACCCGGCCGCGCATCACCTCGTCCCTGATGCGCATGACCCGACCAAGCGCAACCCGCCGATGATGACGACGGCGGACATGGCGATGAAGATGGACCCGATCTACCGGCCCATCTCCGAGCGCTTCCACAAGAACCCCGACCAGTTCGCCGAGGCCTTCGCGCGCGCGTGGTTCAAGCTGACGCATCGCGACATGGGGCCGAAGGCGCGCTACCGCGGCCCGTGGGTGCCGAAGGAGGATCTGATCTGGCAGGACCCGGTGCCGCCGGTGACGCATCCGCTGATCGGTCCGGCCGAGATCGTCGAGCTCAAGCAGGCGATCCTCGCGACCGGGCTCTCGGTGCCGCAGCTCGTCTACACCGCCTGGTCCTCGGCCTCGACCTTCCGGGGCTCGGACCGGCGCGGTGGTGCGAACGGTGCCCGTATCCGGCTCAGCCCGCAGAAGGACTGGGAGGTGAACCAGCCGACCGAGCTTGCCCAGGTGCTCGCCAAGCTCGAAGAGGTGCAGAAGGCGTTCAACGCCAAGGCACCGGGCGGCAAGCAGGTGTCGCTCGCCGACCTGATCGTGCTCGGCGGCTGCGCGGCGGTCGAGAAGGCAGCGCATGCGGCGGGTCATGACATCACGGTGCCCTTCGCCCCGGGCCGCACGGACGCGACCGCCGAGCAGACGGACGCGGCGTCCTTCGCGGTGCTCGAGCCCGAGGCGGACGGGTTCCGCAACTACCGCAAGGCCCGCTATACGGTCTCGGCCGAGGAGCAGCTCGTGGACAAGGCGCAGCTCCTCACGCTGACTGCGCCGGAGATGACCGTGCTGGTCGGCGGCATGCGCGCGCTGGGGGCCAACTACAAGGGCTCCACGCACGGTGTGCTGACGGCGCGGCCGGGCATGCTGACCAACGACTTCTTCGTCAATCTGCTCGACATGGGCACCGAGTGGTCGCCCACCGACGAGACGGCGGAGGAGTTTGAGGGCCGCGACCGCAAGACCGGCGCGGCGAAGTGGACCGCCACGCGGGTGGATCTGGTGTTCGGCTCGAACTCCCAGCTCCGCGCGCTGGCCGAGGTGTACGGCCAGGCCGATGCGCAGGCGAAGTTCGTGAAGGACTTCGTCGCGGCCTGGACCAAGGTGATGAACCTCGACCGGTTCGACCTCGCCTGATCAGGGCGGCAGGCTGTCCGGGCGCGGGTGCTCTGCCCTGCGCCCGGGCATCGCCTGCGTCTCGCGCGACGCAATCCCGATGACCCGCGCTGTGTGGGCGATCGGGTGTTGCCCGCCCTTCGGCTTGGCAGCACCCTCGGCAGGCCGGCTCAGACGGGGGACCCTATGCAGGACGTCATCGCCCAGCTCGCACCCACCGGAGTGCTGCGCGCGGGGATCAACCTGAGCAACTTCCTGCTCGTCTCGGGCCGCAGCGCTTCGGGCGAGCCTGAGGGGGTCTCGCCCGACATGGCACGCGCCGTCGCCGAGCGGCTCGGGGTTCCGGTTCAGCTCGTGCCCTACCCCAGGCCCGGTCTGTTGGCGGATGCCGTCGGCACCGGGGCGTGGGATATCGGCCTGATCGGCGCGGAGCCCCAGCGCGCGGAAAGGATCGCCTTCACCGCGGCCTATGCCGAGATCGAAGCGACCTATCTGGTGCCTCCGGGTTCGCCGATCGTCTCGTCGGCCGAGGTCGATCGGCCGGGTGTACGGATCGCCTCGACCGCCCGGGCGGCCTACGACCTCTGGCTCGAGCGGAACATCCGCCATGCCACCGTCATCCGCACGGAGAGCATCGACGACGCCTTCCGCCGCTTCGTGGACGACGGACTCGATGTCCTCGCCGGCCTGCGTCCACGCCTGCTGAAGGATGTCGAGGCGCTGCCCGGCGCGCGCATCCTGGAGGGCAAGTTCATGGCGGTGCAGCAGGCGATCGGCACTGCGCGCGAGAACGCAGCCGGCGCGGCCTTCCTGCGCGACTTCGTCGAGGAGGCCAAGGCATCGGGGTTCGTCGCCGCGCTGATCGCGCGCCACGGTGTGCGCGGTCTGTCGGTCGCACCACCCGCGTAGCGGCGGCGGCCCGCGGACCCGTCAGCGTCCTTCGCGCCTCGGCGCCGGTGCGACCAGCATCGGCGCGAAGCCGAACAGGAACAGTCCGAACGCCACAATCCAGGCCAGAGCGGCGAGCGCGAGCGCCGTTGGATACGGCATGACCGCGCCGCCGAAACTGCGGAGCAGGGCGGCACCCAGCACGAGGGCGTAAGCGACGACGGCGGCGCGCGGCGCGACCAGGTCCCGCCCGGTGTGGCCCAGCGTGGCGCGCGTCATCACGGCCAGGATCATCAGCGCGATCGCGCCGCTCGCCTGGAGATGCAGCCAGGCGGATGCCCAGGCCGCATCGGCCAGCAGGAATGCCGCCTTGACCGCGAGCGCGGCCGGGATCAGCAGATAGGCCAGATGCAGCACCCAGAGGATGGGCTGCCCGAGCGTCTCATGCCCGCGCCAGCGCACGAGCCGCGTGAGCGTCAGCAGGGCCGCGGCCGTGGCAACCGCTCCTGAAATCGTCGAGTTGGGAACGATCAGGTCGACCACGACCACAGCGCCGAGCGCCACCATGCCGGCACGGTCGATCGACGGCCAGGGCGGCGATCCGGGTGTCCGCCCGGTCTTGCGCAGGGCGTTGAGGGTGAAGGACGGAACGATCCGTCCACCGATCAGTCCGACCAGCGCGAGAGCGACGTTGAGGGCGAGACGCTGCCCGGTCGCGAAGGTGTCGGCGGTCCAGCCCGCGATCTCGGCGAGCATCAGCGCATCGCCGGCCCAGAACGCCAGCACCAGCGCCGGCGGACCGAAGAGCCGGGGCGAGCCCGCCTTGATCAGTGCCGGCAGGATCGTCAGCAGCAGCGCGGGAAGCGGCAGGAGTCCGATCGTGGCGGCGACAGGCGGCGCCACCGGCGAGCCCGGCAGGAGCGCCAGCCGCGCGGCGAGGTAGAGCCCGGCCAGCAGCACCAGCGGGGCGCCGGCATAGCCGCGCCGCCCCGTCCAGTTGGGCACGGCCGTCAAGAGGAACCCGGCGATCGCGGCGCCGATGAAGCCGGCGATCATCTCGTGGGCATGCCAGCGCGCGATCGGCAGCGGGCCGTCGGGCAGCCTCGCGCCATCCAGCGCTGCGATCCAGACCAGCATCGCCACGACCGCCCAGAGGCCGGCGAACAGGAAGAACGGGCGAAAGCCGTGACTGAACAGGGCCATCAGTGGCGCCGCCGCCATCCGGCGGCGCGCTTCGGTCACGGTCACGGCGCGCCTCCGACGGCCGGCGCGGGGAGCTGGGCCGCGTCGATCTGGCGGAACGGACCGCGCGGCGTCTCGGCCGCCATCAGCACGCCCCAGGTGAAGTCGAAGTACCAGCCATGCAGCGCGAGCCGGCCCGCAGCGACGCGCTCGGCGATCCACGGATAGGTCATCAGGTTGCGCAGGCTCACCAGCACGGATGCCTTCTCGGCATGACGGGCGAGCAGCGCGGGTTCGGCTTCGGTCGCCAGGCTCTGCACCTCCTCGCGCGCCTCTGCCAGCAGTCCGACCCAGCGCCCCATGAACTCGAACCGCGGATCGGCGTCGCCGAACTCCATCAGACTGCGCACGCCGCCGCACATGGCATGGCCGAGCACGACGATATGGCCGACCTCCAGGCCCTTGACGCCGAACTCCAGGGCCGAGGAGACGCCGGCCAGCCGTCCGTCGGGCATGTAGGGCGGCACCAGCGCGGCGACGTTGCGGATCACAAACAGATCGCCCGGGCCCGAGTCGGTGATCATCTGCGGGTCGGCGCGGCTGTCGCAGCAGCCGACCACCATCACCTTGGGCCGTTGGCCGTCCCAGACGAGTTGATCGAACAGCGAGTGGTCGGTCTCGAAATAGGCGGCACGGAACCTCTCGAAGCCCTGCACCAGCCGGGCGAGTGCGGCATCGGGCGTTGTCACTGCACCAGCGGCGTCGTGGCCCCGTCCATCGCCACCCCCTCGATCTGCGCGCGGCCTGCCAGCACGGCGATGAACTGGTGCACCGCGCGACGCCAGGACGCGTCGTGCAGGTAGCGCGCGACCGTGTCACGCACGGCCTCAAAAGGAAGCTCGCGCGGCTCGGCGCGCTGGTGCAGCCAGAGGATGTGCATGCCGTAGCGGCTCTTCACCACCACCGGGCAGATCTGCCCAGGGGCCATCGCGGCAAGGAAGGTCTCGACCTCGGGTACCAGGCTGCCGCGCGTCACCTGGCCGAGCCGGCCGCCATCCTTCCCGGACGGGCAGGCGGAATGCGCCCGCGCCAGCGCCTCGAAGCTGTCGCGATCGGCCAGCACCTGCGCGAGCAGGTCCTTCGCCCGTGCCTCGGCGGCCGCGCGCGCCTCCTTGTCCTCGGGATCCGCCGCGATCAGGATGTGGCTCGCCTCCCAGAGTTCCTTGGTGCGGAAGCGGCTGCGGTTGGCCTCGTACCAGCGCCGGAGGGTTGCCTCGTCGGCCTCGGGGACTGCGACTGCCTGTTCGAGCAGCGCCTCGATCACCGCCTCGTCGGGCAAGAGCTCGCTGTCCGGATCGGCCTCGATCCCCCGCGCTTCCGCCTCGTCGAGCAGCAGGCGGCGCACCACCAGCGAGCGCGCCGCCTCCTGCCACGCCGCCTCGGCCGAGGGCGCGGGATGGTGCTGCATCTCGGCCGCGATCTCGCGCTCGCCGATCTCGGTGCCGTTGACCCGCAGCGTCATCGCGCTCACTCCGCGGCGGTTGGGCGCGGGGCCGCCACCGGCCCCGGCCGGCGGGTCGCGCCACCGCGGCGACGCACGATCTGCCAGGACCGGAACAGGTACCAGACCGGGGCCGAGAAGATGTGCACCAAGCGCGAGAAGGGGGTGAGCAGGAACAGCGTCATGCCCATCACGATATGGAGCTGGAACGGCCAGTCCGCGCCGCGCACGAAGTCGGCCGCGCCGGCCTGGAAGGTGACGATGTGCTGCGCCCACATCGAGAGCTGCACCATCATCGAGCCGTCGCGGTGGCCGAGCGAGAACGGCAGCGTGATCAGCCCGAGCGAGAGCTGCACCCAGAGCAGGATCAGGATGGCGATATCGACGCCGGCGCTGGTACGGCGGATGCGCGGGTCGTAGAGGCGGCGGTGCAGCAGCAGGGTCAGACCGATGAAGCAGATCGTGCCGAACACGCCGCCCAGAACGATCGCGACCATCTGCTTCTGCTGCACGGTGATGAACGCCTCGTAGATCCATTTCGGCGTCAACAGGCCGAACAGATGGCCGAAGAAGATCGCGAGGATGCCGATATGGAACAGGTTCGAGCCCCAGCGGAGCTGGCGCGCGCGCAGCATCTGGCTCGATCCCGAGCGCCAAGTGTACTGGTCGCGGTCGAAGCGGATCAGGCTGCCCACGAAGAACACGCCCGCGCAGAGATACGGGTAGATGCCGAACAGGAAGTCGTGCAGGTAGTCGGTGAACAGGTTCCAGGCGCCCATGGAGCGATCCTCCGCCTCAGGTCTTCGCTGCGGCGCGCTGCGCGCGCAGCCGCTTGATCATCGCCGCGACCTTCGCCCGCGCCCCTTCGCGGTTCGGGTCGCTCTCGGGCCCGAAGGTCACCGGCGCATCCTCCCACTCGCGGTCGATCGCCTCCGGATCGTCCTCCTCGGCCGCAGCCTTCGCCTGCGGTGTTGCGCCGGCTTCCGCGAGCGCCGCGGCGATCACCGCGGCGTAGGCGCGCGCATCCGCCGTGCCGCGTCCGGCAAGGCGGGCGTGCAGCTGATCGAGGATCGGCACGGCCTGTCCCAGCAGATCGCGCGCGAGCGCAGGTGGGGCGATCGCGAGGAACTCGAGGAACAGCGGCAGGTAGTCCGGCAGTTCGTTCGGCGGCGGCGCGTAGCCGGCCGACTGGTAGGCCTCGGCCAGCGCCACCATGGCCGGGCCGCGGTTGCGGGTGTCGCCGTGCACATGCTCGAACAGATGCAGCGAACACGACCGGCCGCGGTCGAACAGCGCGGAATACGCCTCCTGCCGGTCGAGCAGATCGCCCATGGCGAGGCGGCGGCAGAGCCGGCCGAGCGCGGCCGCGTGGCGCGGTGCGAAGCCCTCCGTGCCGAGTGCTGCGGTGATCTCCGCCAGCGCCCCGCGCAGCGCCTCGTCCGGGTAGTGCAGCAGCGCGGAGAGGATGCGGAAACGCCGGTTCATCGCCGGGTCTCCTGCGGCTCCACCGCCTCCTCGACGCGCGGCGGCGCCATCCGCCCCGCCGACGGTCCGAGCGCCGAGAACAGGTTGCCGACGCTGCGGCCGTCGTAGCAGCCCTGACCGAAGCTGAAACCGCAGGCCGACTTCAGGTCGAACGCGTTCTCGGCGTATTCGCGGTGCGTGGAGGGGATGACGTAGCGATCCTCGTAGTTGGCGATCGCGAGCGTGCGGTACATGTCGTCAACCTGCGCCTGGGAGAGCCCGACCGCGTCGAGCACCGCCGTGTTGCGCCGCCCTTCGACCGTGCGGTCACGCATGTGGATGCGCATCGCGAACATCCGCTGCAGCGCGTGCACGACCGGCGCCTCGGCGCCTGCGGTGAGCAGGTTGGCGAGGTAGCGCACAGGGATGCGCAAGCTCCCGATATCCGGCAGCCCGTCCTTCCAGCCGACATGCCCGGCCTCGATCGCCGACTGCACGGGGCTGAGCGGCGGCACGTACCAGACCATCGGTAACGTGCGGTATTCGGGGTGCAGCGGGAAGGCGATCTTCCAGTCGATGCACATCTTGTAGGTCGGGCTGCGGCGCGCCGCGTCGAGCCAGGCCTCGGGGATGCCGTCGGCGCGCGCCTGGGCGATCACTGCCGGATCGTTCGGATCCAGGAAGATGTCGAGCTGGGCGCGGTAGAGGTGCTGCTCGTTCGCGACCGAGGCCGCCTCCGCGATCCGATCCGCGTCGTAGAGCAGCACGCCGAGATAGCGGATCCGGCCCACGCAGGTCTCGGAGCAGACGGTGGGTTCGCCCGCCTCGATGCGCGGGTAGCAGAAGATGCACTTCTCGGCCTTTCCCGACTGCCAGTTGTAGTAGATCTTCTTGTACGGGCAGCCCGAGACGCACATGCGCCAGCCGCGGCACTTGTCCTGGTCGATCAGGACGATGCCGTCCTCCTCGCGCTTGTAGATCGAGCCCGAGGGGCACGAGGCGACGCAGGACGGGTTGAGGCAGTGCTCGCACAGCCGGGGCAGGTAGAACATGAAGGTGTTCTCGAACTGCCCGTAGATCTCCTTCTGGATGCCCTCGAAGTTGTAGTCCTGCGAGCGCTTGCGGAACTCCGTCCCCAGGATCTCCTCCCAGTTCGGGCCCCACTGGATGTCCATGCGCTCGCCGGTGATCAGCGACACCGGGCGCGCGACCGGCATCGCCTCGCTCTCCGGCGCGGTCTGCAGATGCGTGTAGTCGAAGGTGAAGGGCTCGTAGTAGTCGTCGATCTCCGGCATCGCCGGGTTGGCGAAGATGTTCGCCAGGATGCGCCACTTGCCGCCCTGGCGCGGGATGATCTTGCCGTTGGCCTTGCGCTTCCAGCCGCCCTTCCAACGCTTCTGGTTCTCCCAGTCCTTCGGATAGCCGATGCCTGGCTTGGTTTCGACGTTGTTGAACCAGGCGTATTCGACGCCCTCGCGGCTGGTCCAGACCTGCTTGCAGGTGACCGAGCAGGTGTGGCAGCCGATGCACTTGTCGAGGTTCAGCACCATCGCGATCTGGGCGCGGACCTTCATGACCTGACCTCCTTCCCGCTCGCGTCTTCTACTCGGCCGCCTTGAGGTCGGCCGCCTGGTGCGTCACGCGCGGCCCGTCCAGCCAGGCGACGTTCGCCATCTTGCGCACGATGACGAACTCGTCGCGGTTGGTGCCGATCGTGCCGTAGTAGTTGAAGCCGTAGGATTGCTGCGCATAGCCGCCGATCATGTGGGTCGGCTTGGTGACTGCACGCGTGACGCTGTTGTGGATGCCGCCCCGCGCGCGGGTGATCTCGCTGCCCGGCACGTTCACGATCTTCTCCTGCGCGTGGTACATCATGATCATGCCCTTGGGCACGCGCTGACTGACCACCGCGCGGGCGCAGAGCGCGCCGTTGAGGTTGAACGCCTCCACCCAGTCATTGTCCTCGATCCCGACCTCCTTCGCGTCCACCTCCGAGATCCAGACGATCGGGCCGCCGCGCGAGAGCGTCAGCATGATCAGGTTGTCGGTGTAGACCGAGTGGATGCCCCATTTCTGGTGCGGGGTGATGAAGTTGAGCGCGATCTCCTTATTGCCGTTCGGCGCGCGCCCGGCCATGGCTTGGTGCGCCTTCAGATCGACCGGAGGCCGGTAGAGGCAAAGCGCCTCGCCGAAGGCCAGCATCCACGGATGATCCTGGTAGAGCTGCTGGCGGCCCGAGAGCGTCCGCCACGGGATCAGCTCGTGCACGTTCGTGTAGCCGGCGTTGTAGCAGACCTCCTCGCTCTCGAGCCCCGACCAGATCGGCGAGGAGATGATCTTGCGCGGCTGCGCGACCACATCGCGGAAGCGGATCGCCTCATGCTCCTTCGGCTTGGCGAGATGGGTGTGATCGCGTCCCGTCGCCTTGCCCAGGGCCTCCCAGGCCTTCACCGCGACATGGCCGTTGGTCTCGGGCGCGAGATGCATGATCACTTCGCAGGCATCGATGTCGGTCTCTATCCTGGCGAGCGGCTGCTCCACGCCGGGCACCTGGGTCGTCCCGTTGAGGTGGCGCAGGAATTCGACCTCCTGGTCGGTCTTCCACGCCATGCCCTTGCCGTTGTTGCCGACCTTCTCCATCAACGGCCCGAGCGCGGTGTAGCGCGCATAGGTGTTCGGGTAGTCGCGCTCGATCACCGTGATGCCCGGCATGGTCTTGCCTGGGATCGGCTCGACCTCGCCCTTGCGCCACTCCTTCACGACATGCGTCTGGCCGAGCTCCGCCGGGCTGTCGTGCATCAGCGGCGTCAGCACGACGTCCTTCTCGCGGCCGAGATGCCCCTTGGCGAGCTCCGAGAAGCGCTTGCAGATCCCCTTGAAGATCGCCCAGTCGCTGCGGCTCTCCCAGGCCGGGTCCACCGCCGCGGTGAGCGGGTGGATGAAGGGATGCATGTCGGAGGTGTTGAGGTCGTGCTTCTCGTACCAGGTTGCGGTCGGCAGCACGACATCGGAGTACATGCAGGTCGTGCTCATGCGGAAATCGAGCGTGACCAGCAGGTCGAGCTTGCCGCGCGGCGCCTCCTGATGCCAGGCGACCTCCTCGGGCTTGGCGCGCCCCTCCTCGCCGAGATCCTTGCCCTGCACGCCGTGCTGCGCGCCGAGCAGGTGCTTGAGGAAGTACTCGTGGCCCTTGCCCGAGGAGCCGAGCAGGTTGGAGCGCCAGACGAACAGGTTGCGCGGCCAGTTCTGCGGATGATCCGGGTCCTCGCAGGACATGGTGATGCGGCCGTCCTTCAGCCGCTCGATCAGGTAGGCCGGTGCCTCCTTGCCTTCGGCAGCGGCGGCGGCGGCGATCGTCAGCGGATTGACCGCGAGCTGCGGCGCGGACGGCAGCCAGCCCATCCGCTCCGCGCGCACGTTGAAGTCGATCATCGCGCCGGTGAGCTTCTGTGGCGCGGTGGGCGAGAGGATCTCGTTCACCGTCACGGTTTCGTAGCGCCACTGGTCGGTGTGCGCGTACCAGAACGAGGTGGAGTTCTGCTGCCGCGGCGGCCGCGCCCAGTCGGTCGCGAAGGCGAGCGGAATCCAGCCCGATTGCGGCCGCAGCTTCTCCTGACCCACATAGTGCGCCCAGCCGCCGCCCGACTGACCGATGCAGCCGCACATCACCAGCAGGTTGATGATGCCGCGGTAGTTCATGTCGGAGTGGTACCAGTGATTCAGCGCCGCACCGAGGATGACCATCGACTTGCCCTTGGTCTTCTCGGCGTTGTCGGCGAACTCGCGCGCCACCGTGATGATCTGGTGCGCGGGGATGCCGCACACGGCGGAAGCCCAGGCCGGGGTGTAGGGCGCGTTCGCCTCGTAGCTCGCCGCCCCGTCGCCGAAGCCGCGCTCGACCCCGTAATTGGCGAGGAACAGGTCGTAGACCGTCGCGACCTTGGCCTCGCGCCCATCAGCGAGCCGCAGGGTGGTGACCGGCACGGTGCGCGTCACCGTTTCGCCGAGCGCGGTCGGGTTGAAGAAGGGCTGCGCATGGTCGCCGAAATAGGGGAACACGACCTGCGCCGCCGCTCCGCCGTCGATCAGCGAGAGCCGCGGCGTCACCACCTCGAGCGTGCGGGCGTCGCGTCCCTCCAGGTTCCACTTGCCCTGCTCGCCCCAGCGGAAGCCGATCGAACCCGTGGGGATATAGGGCGCACCCGTCGCGTCGTCGATCGCGACCGTCTTCCAGTCCGGGTTGTTGGTCTGGCCGGCATTCTCCGGCAGATCCGAGGCGCGCAGCTGGCGGTCGGGCACCAGCCGGCCGTCGCGCTCCGTCAGCAGCACCAGCATCGGCATGTCGGAGTAGCGGCGGCAGTAGTCGAGGAAGTAGTCGCCGCGCCCCTTGGCGTGCCATTCGGTCAGGATCACGTGACCCATCGCCATCGCGAGCGCGGCATCCGTGCCCTGCTTCGGATGCAGCCAGAGATCGGCGAACTTGGACGCCTCGGAGTAGTCGGGCGTGACGGTGACGACCTTGGTGCCGCGATAGCGGGCTTCCGCCATGAAGTGCGCATCGGGCGTCCGTGTCTGCGGCACGTTCGAGCCCCACATCATAATGAAGCCCGCGTTGTACCAGTCGGCACTCTCCGGCACGTCGGTCTGCTCGCCCCAGGTCTGCGGCGACGATGGCGGCAGGTCGCAGTACCAGTCGTAGAATGACATGCACACGCCACCGATCAGCGAGAGGTAGCGACTGCCGGCGGCGTAGCTCACCATGCTCATCGCCGGGATGGGCGAGAAGCCGATCACGCGGTCAGGGCCCCAGGTCTTGACCGTGTGCACGTTCGCCGCCGCCACGATCTCCTCCGCCTCCTCCCAGGAGACCCGCACGAAGCCGCCGAGGCCGCGCGCGGACTGGTATTCACGCCGCTGCGCGGGATCGTCCTGGATCGACTTCCAGGCGAGCACCGGATCGCCGTGCTTGGCCTTGGCCGCGCGCCAAAGCTGCACCAGCCGCTTGCGCACCATCGGGTACTTCAGCCGGTTGGCGCTGTAGAGGTACCAGGAGTAGGAGGCGCCGCGCGAGCAGCCGCGCGGCTCATGGTTCGGCAGGTCGGGGCGCGTGCGCGGATAGTCCGTATGCTGCGTTTCCCAGGTGACGATGCCGCCCTTGACGTAGATCTTCCACGAGCACGAGCCGGTGCAGTTCGCCCCGTGCGTCGAGCGGACGATCTTCTCGGTCGCCCAGCGCGTGCGGTAGGCATCCTCCCAGGCGCGGCTCTCGGTCGTCACCTCGCCGTGGCCGCCCGAGAACGTGCCGGCATACTTCCTGAAGAAGGTCAGGCGGTCGAAGAAGTGGCTCATCGATCTCGCTCCGTCATGATCCGGGTCAGCATGGGTTGGGCGCGTTGCACCGCGCGTAGTACCACCAGTTCAGCGCGATGCAGGTGGCGAAGTAGGCGACGCACCAGTAGAAGAACGGATTCGGGTTGCCGAAGTAGGCGAAGCTCTGCCCGACCAGGATGCCGGCAGCGAACGGACCGTAGGCGGCCATCGCGGCGGTCCAGCCGATCACGCCGGCGGCCTGGCGCGGCGGGAACAGCATGGGCATCTGCTTGAAGGTCGAGGCGTTGCCGATTCCGGCGAAGGTGAACAGGCCCAGCATCGTCGCGAGGAAGTAGGGGAAGCTCGCCATCGAGGTCGGCGTGGTGAAGAACGGCACCGCCGCCGCGCAGATCAGCATCCCGACCCCGGCCCACTGCGTGACGCGCGCTCCGCCAAGCCTGTCGGTGACCGGTCCACCGATCACGCGCGAGACGGAGCCGATCAGGGGGCCAAGGAAGGCATACGTCAGTGGGTCTGGCGCGCCCGGCAGGCCGCCGTAGCACTGGCGGATCAGCAAGGGGAAGACGGCCGACATGCCCGAGAAGATGCCGAAGGTCATGATGTAGAGCACAGTCATGATCAGGCCGTGCTTCAGCCTGAAGATGTCGAGCTGCTCGCGGAAGTTGGCGCGCACCGGTACCGACCGCAGCAGCCACCACGCGGCCGCGGCACCGAGCACAATCAAGGGTACGTAGATCGCGGTGGCGTTCTGCGGCCACAGCGTCCGCACCTCCCCGGCCGCCGTACGGAACGGCATCCCCTCGCCGAAGATGCCGTTCGCCAGGGCGAAGCCGATCACCCATGGCGTGACGAACTGTACCACGCTGACGCCGAAATTGCCGACCCCAGCCTGGATCGCAAGTGCCGTGCCCTGGAGCCGCTTGGGGAAGAACAGGCTGGTGGACGGCATGAAGGAGGAGAAGTTGCCGCCGCCGAGACCCGCGAGGAAGGCGAGCAGCATCAGGATCCAGAATGGCGTCGCCGGGTTCTGCACGGCGAAGAACCAGCCGATCGCGGGGATGAGCAGGGACAGGGTGGAGACTGTCACGACCTGTCGGGTGCCCATGATCGGCGTCAGGAAGGTATGGAGAATGCGCAGTGTGCCACCGGCGAGCCCCGGCATCGCGGTAAGCCAGAACAGCTGCCCGGCGGTGAGCGGGAAGCCGAGTCCGGGCAGGCGCACCACCAGCGCGCTCACCACGAACCACACCATGAATGCCAGTATCAGGTTGAACGTGGTTACGATCAGCGTCCGCCACGCGAGCCGTTTGCCGGTCTGTTCCCAGAACGTCTCGTTCTCGGGCTCCCAGCGCGCAAGCCACGAACCGCCGGAGTGTGGTGCCGTGGTGGCGCCTGAATGGGTGGCCATTGCGGCCTCCTTGGGTTGCGATGCCATCGGTCAGGCGCGGGCCGGCTCGGTCGCCCGCGGAGGCTGTTGCACGCGCAGCCGTTCCAGTTCCGCGCGCAGCTGCTCGAGTTCGGGCAGATCCTTTGGTCCGGCGAGGGCCGGGAACTTCTGCCGCTCCATCAGCCGGATCGCACCGTGCATCCAGATCAGCGACACGGAGACGATCAGGAACAGCAGCATGAAGCAGGAGGTCCAGACGCCGATCAGGTCGTTCATGGCGCCGAACATGATCGGCAGGACAAAGCCACCGAGGCCACCGATCAGCCCGACCACTCCGCCCACGCTGCCGACATGATTCGGGTAGTAGACGGGGATGTGCTTGTAGACCGCTGCCTTGCCGAGGCTCATGAAGAAGCCGAGCGCGAAGGTCAGGACGGTGAAGGGGATGAAGCCGATCGCGATGGTGAACTCCATCGGCCCCTTGATGCCGTAGACCGTGTAGGTGGTCGCCGGGTAGCTGAGGAAGAAGGTGCAGATGACGGAGCCGATGAAGGTCCAGTACATCACCGCGCGCGCACCGTACCTGTCGGACAACGTGCCGCCGAGGATGCGGAAGATCGACCCCGGGACCGAGTAGGCTGCACCGAGCAGGCCGGCGGTGACGATATCGAGCCCGTAGACGCCGACATAGTAGCGCGGCAGCCAGAGCGCCAAAGCCACGAACCCGCCGAACACGAAGAAGTAGTACAGACTGAAGCGCCAGACCTGGAGCTTCTTCAGGGGCTCCAGCATCGCCGATATCGGCTCGGGCTTGATCCCTGCCGCCCTGCGGGCGGCGAGCTGCGGGTCGTCCTTGGTCGAGAACCAGAAGACCACGGCCATGACCAGCAGGCCGAGCGCCCAGAGCTGCGCCACGGCCTTCCAGCCGAACGCGACCATCACCACGGGCGCGAGGAACTTGGTCACCGCCGCGCCGACATTGCCCGCGCCGAAGATGCCGAGCGCGGTCCCCTGCTTCTCCTTCGGGAACCATTTCGAGACATAGGCGATGCCGACCGCGAAGGAACCGCCGGCGATCCCGACCCCGAGTGCGGCGATCAGGAACGTGGTGTAGTCGTAGGCGAAGGTTAGCAGGAACGTGGCGATCGCGGCGGCGATCATCACCCCGACATAGACGATGCGACCGCCATACTGATCGGCCCAGATCCCCAGGATCAGGCGGATCAGGCTGCCGGTCAGGATCGGCGTGCCGACCAGCAGGCCGAACTGCGTGTCGTTCAGATCCAGATCGCGTTTGATCTGCACGCCGATGATCGAGAAGATCGTCCAGACCGCGAAACAGACGGTGAAGGCAAGGGTGCTCATCCACATCGCCGTCTGGGCGTCACGCGGATGCACCTGACTGGTCGTTTGGATCATCGCTCCGGCTCCGCTCCCGCCGGCATTGCGGCCGCGGGTGCGTGCAGGCTGGCGCTGGCGTGCCGGGCATCCCTTGCGTTAGGTCAAGGGGAGACGTGGAGCGCGCAGTTTCTTTCTTGCTGCACCGCACCCGTCAAGTTTCTAATTGACGAACGTCAAGAAATGGTCCGCTGAGGAGGGGCGATGCCGCAGAGCAGCACGCTGACATTGGTCCGTGAGACCGAGCTTGCCCACCGCGTCGGCGAGGCCGTCATGATGCGCCTGGTGAACGGCAGCGTCGTACAGATCCTGCCGCCACGCGCGGTGCTGTTCGAGGAAGGCGCGGAGCCCGAGTTCGTGCACCTCGTGCTGTCGGGCCGCGTGGGGCTGGTGGCGTCCGGTGGGACGGCGCAGGAGGCGGTGATCGAGATCTTCGGCGCGGGATCGTTACTGGTGGTGCCCGCGGTGATCCTGTCCTTGCCCTATCTGGTGTCGGGCGTCGTCCTGGCGGAGTCGCGCATCCTGCTGATCCGGGCCGACCTGTTCCGTCAGGTTCTCGACGACGAGCCGACGCTCGCCCGGGCGGTGGTGGACATGCAGGCGCAGCACTGGCGTCTGCTCATCGAGCAGATCAAGGACCTCAAGCTCAGGGATGCACCGCAGCGGCTGGCCCAGTGGTTGCTGCGCGAGCTGGAAGGGCAGGTGGGGCACCTGATCCAGATCAGCGAGCCGAAACGCGGGGTCGCGCGCCGGCTGGGCATGAGCCCGGAGAGCTTTTCACGGGCGATCGCCGCACTCGAGGAAGGGGGGGCGATCCGCGTTGATCGTCGGTCGATCACTGTCGTTCGGCGCAGTGCCCTGGAGCGTGCGGCCGGCCTGCTCAGCGCCTAGGCTGAGGGTCCGTTCGCCTGCTTGAAGCGAGGCGCGCAAGGGCGGGCGGTGGTGGGGCGCAGGTGGCGTCGAGCCGGCGTTTCCTCGCCACGTCTGCCGACACCGGCCTGGATCGGCACCGTGTCGCCGCCCTTTCCGTTGTCCCAAGCTGTGGCGTGATCGACTGAACATAGGGTGCGTAGCGGCACCCTTGCTGCGGCTCGCCGAGGTGCCCTTGAGCCACCGCCGAAACGTGAAGCTCGAGGTCGCCATCGGCGGCCAACCGACATCGACCGTCCTGGCGTTCACCGGCGGCTGGACAACCGGGCACATGCCGTTGCGCCCGATCGTGCGGGGCGGCGGCGGCTCTCAACAACACTCTGCCGACGTCGGCCTAGCGCAGCCCGTCGCGCCCTTCGATCTCGTTCACGGTCAGCCCGCCGATCCGCGGCAGGGGCCGGCCGCTGTCGGTGACCACGAGCGCGACCACGATCTCGTCGCGTCGCGGCGCGTCGGGCAGGCGCACCTCCATCGCGTCGAAGTGGCTGCGCACATAGGCCGCATCCTTGTGGCCGAGCGGCACGTCGATCGGGGTGCCCATGCCGCCGCGCTTCTTGGCCGACGGGATCAGCGCCGCACCCTTCTCCAGCACCGCGCGCACCGGCGCGCCAAGCTTCGGGTGGAGGATCGCCGCTGCGTGTTCGAGCTCGCCATCCTCGCCGACGATCGCGGCCTTGCCATAGCTGTGCGCCGCCCCTCCGGGGATGCCGAGCGCGGCCACCGCACGTTCGGCGAGCAGCCGCCCGAGCATCGCCCCCACCTCGACGAGCTCGGTCAGGTCCTCGACATGCCGCCCGGCGAAGGGATTGCCGATCACCGCGACGGCCGCGGCCTTGCGTGTCGGCGGCGCAACCGCCTGGTCGCCCTCGCGATGCGTCTCCTCGAGGATCACGGTGAGCTTGCGGATCAGCGCGTCGGACATCGGCGGCTCCCGGTTCAGGCGGCGATCGCGACGGGCGCGGGGCCGCACACCGCGCGGGCTCCGCCGAGATGCAGGATGGCCGCGCGGATCAGCCCGCGCGAGCGGAAACGCTCTGCCTCGGCAAGCCCGGCGGCGAGCGCGTGGCGAATCTCGATCGGCTTGAGCGGCCCGAGGCCCACGGTGACAAGCCGGTCGCCAAGGTCGCTGTCGGGATCGAGCGACGAGGCCGGCACGCGCTCGACTGCCTTGTGACCGGGAAGATCGACGGCGTTGGCGATCAGTGTCGCCGCGACATCCGCGGTCGCGGCGTTGGCGGCGAGCACGGTCACCGAGTCCGCGATGCCGAGGCTGAACGAACGCCCGCCCTGGCGCTTTGTGGCGCGGCCCGAGGTGGCGATGCCGCCGATCCAGTCCTCGGCGGTGATCGTCGCGACGGCGTCGAGCCCCGGTGCCGCGAGATCCGTGACGACGCCGCAGCGGAAGGACTGGTCCGGCTCCAGGTGCAGTGCGATGTCCCCGCCGTCATTGACGAAGGCGCGGCTGAGTCGCCGCCCATCGCGCAGTGCGGCGAGCAGATGATCAGCCACCGCGCCGGCCACGGCGGCCATCGGCGTGACGAAGCGGTCGGAGAAGGGCGCGGCGGCCTCGTGCATCCGCCGCGCCACCAGCCCGCGCGGCCGCTCGCCCGGCAATGGGCGGCGCAGCAGGGGCAACTCGCGGCAGAGCTCCGGCAGCACGCCGCGGAATACCGCGGCAGCCTGGGCGTAGGCGCGCTTCACCTCGGTCCGGTCACCCCAGGCGCGCAACACCACATCGATCGGGCCGTGGTTCAGATGCAGCCGCCCGTCGGGCAGCATCGCTGCGGAGGCGCTCATGCGGTGCGGTCCATCGGCCAGGGCTGTGCCGGGTCCCAGGGGATGGCCTTCAGGCGGGCCTCGTCACGGAGCGACGCTAGCGGGCGGACACGGTCCATGTGCCCCCCCATCGCCGCATAATCGGCGAGCGGCAGGGTGAACTCGATCGGCGCCACCAGCGCCGGGGTCGGCACGTAGCCGAAACTGCCATCGGGCATGGCCAGCACATCCGTCATGTAGGTGATTCCGCCACCCGGCCAGACATAGACCGGCGCACCGCCCGAGGTCACGCGCGTTGCCTCGCGCCGTACCGAACGGGTGAGCCGTACCGGGTTGTCAGTGACGCCGGCGCGCAAGCTGCCGCCCGCGCCCGCCATGAACAGCACCGAGACCAGCGCCGGTTCGCAGTTCTCGCCGATCCGCTCCACCACTGCGGCGATCTCCGGCGGCATCGGCGCGGGACGGGGCGTCAGCGCCTCGTCGAGCACGAACCAGGCTGCGTGCTCGCCGGTGGTGGAGACCATCAGGAGCCGCAGCCCCGGCCACGCCACCTTGGGATCGATCTTCTCGATGATCGCCAGCGGATCCGTGATGTCGGTGCCGCCCCAGCCCGTGCCGGGATTGGCGACCTGGAAGTAGCGCCCCGGCGTGGAGCGGCGGCCGCGCACACGGATGCCCGAGGGGCGCATGTCGAGGAAGCGGCCGGCCTGGTGCTCGGTGAGCACGCCCGTGATGTGATCGTCCACCACGATCACCTCATCGGCGTGGCCGCACCACTGGCGTGCGAAGATGCCGATCGCAGCCGAGCCGCAGCCCACACGCATGCGCTCCTCACGCACGCCGTCGATGATCGGCGCCGCGCCGGCCTGCACGGTGACGCGCGCGCCACCGTCGATCACGAGTTCGACCGCGCCCTTGTTGGCGAGCGCGAGCAGGGTCTCGCAGGTGACGACGCCTTCCTTCTTCGATCCGCCGGTGAGATGACGCACGCCACCGAGGCTCAGCATCTGGCTGCCGTATTCGGCCGTGGTCACGTGCCCGACCTGTTCGCCATTCACCCGTACCGGCGCGCATTCGGGGCCGAGGAAGCGGTCGGTGTCGATCTTCAGCTTGAGCCCGCAATAGCTGAAGATCCCCTCGGTGACGACCGTCACCATGTCCACCCCATCGATCTCCGAGGCGACGATGAAGGGAGCCGGCTTGTAGTCGGGATAGGTGGTGCCGGCGCCGATGCCGGTGACGAAGGCCGTGGCGCCCGACAGCAGCGAGCCATCCCAGCCCGCGCCCAGGAAGGGGATCACGCCGTCCTTGCCGGCGCGCGCGGCAATGACGAAGGGATCGAGACGCGCAAGCCGCCCCTCGACATTGCCGTAGCGGTCGCAAGCGCCGGTGCGGCCGGGGCGGATGCGGCATAGCACCGGGCAGGCATCGCAGGTGACGATCCCGGCCTCGCCATCCTTGGCGTGGGCAAGCGCCTCGGCATCTGGCGCGTCGGTCGACTGCTTGGTTTCGGTCATGCGGATTTGGCCAGGATCGCCGCCCGCACGCGATCGGGGGTTGCCGGGACGCGCGTGAGACGCACCCCCGCCGCGTGCGCGATCGCGCCGAGGATCGCGGGCGCGGTCGCGATCAGCGCCGGCTCGCCGACGCCCTTGGCGCCGTAGGGGCCGAGCGGCTCGGGGTCCTCGATCAGGATGGTCTCGATGGGCGGGATGTCGCCGATGGTCGGGATCAGGTAGTCGTGCAGGTTCTCGTTACGGCCAGGGAAGAACTCCTCCATGAGCGCGAGGCCGAGCCCTTGGGCGACGCCGCCATGGATCTGGCCCTCCACCTGGGTCGGGTTGACCGCGCGGCCGACATCGTGCGCCGCGACGACGCGGGTCACGCGCACCGTGCCCAGGTCGATATCGACTTCGACCGCGGCGAGCTGCGCGGCGAAGCCGTAGGTGGCGTAGGGCACGCCCCGGCCGTCCGCATCCAGCGCCGTGGTCGGCGGATCGAACCGGCCGTGCCCGACCAGGACGTCGCCGTTCGCGTCGGGGGCGAGGCGCGCGAGATCCGGGCGAACGACCCGCCCACCGTCGTGGATCGTCAGGTCGGGCGCGATGGTCGCATCCGGCCCGGCGTTGACGAGCGCGAGCAGCTTCCGTCGCAGATCCTCACCGGCGAGCCGTGCGGCATTGCCGGAGACGAAGGTCTGGCGCGAGGCCGAGGTCTTGCCGGCATCGCGCGTGCGGTCGGTGTCGCCATGCACCAGCCGTACCGCGTCAGCCGGCACGCCGAGCGCGTCCGCGGCGATCTGCACCATGATCGTGTTCGAGCCCTGGCCGATATCGACCGCGCCCGAGTAGAGCGTGATCGTGCCGTCGGCGGCGAGCCCGATGGTCATCTCGGAAGGGTTGGACATCGAGGTGTTGCCGATGCCGTACCACATGCAGGCGACGCCGACGCCGCGCCGCATGGGGCCGTGTGCCGCGCGATTGAACGCCTCCGTCTCCGCGCGCAGTGCGTGCCAGCGCGGCCGCAGCGCATCGAGGCAGGCGAGGAGGCCCACCGAGCGGTCCAGCACCTGGCCCGTCGCCGTGGAATCGCCCTTGCGGAGCGCGTTCAGCGCGCGGAACTCCAGCCGGTCGATGCCGGCGCGGTCGGCCAGCGCGTCCATCAGCGCCTCGTGCGCTATCGCCGCTTGCGGGACGCCGAAGCCGCGGAAGGCGCCCGCCGGCGTGTCGGTCGAGTGGATCGCGGCACTGGTCGCCCGCACGTTCGGCACCCGGTACGGACCCATCGCATGCACCGGCACGCGGTTCGCGACCGTCGGCCCCCAGGAGGCATAGGCGCCGGTGTTGAAGTCGCCGTGGAACCGGTAGGCGAGCAGCCGGCCCTCGGCGTCGCACGCGGCCTCGGCCGTGATCCGCGCGGGATGGCGTTTGGTCGTCGAGGCCATGCTCTCGGGGCGCGTGTAGACGCAGCGGACCGGCCGGCCGAGCCGCCACGCCGCAACCGCGATCATCGGCTGGAGCGAGAGATCGAGCTTGCCGCCGAAGCCGCCGCCCGTGGCAGTCGGGATCACACGCACATGCTCAGGCGCGATGCCGAGGATGAGCGCAAGCTCGTCGCGGTCCATGTAGGGCGTCTGGGTGCAGGCGACGATCTCGATCCGGTCGCCCACGCGCCGCGCGTAGCCGGCCTCGGGCTCGATATAGGCGTGCTCGACGAAGCCGGTCTCGATGGCGATGGCCGCGCGATGCGTCGCGTCCGCGAGCGCGGCCTCCGCATCCCCGGCGACCACGCGGCCGCGGCACAGCACGTTGCCCGGCGCGTGCTCGTGCAGATCCTGCGCGCCACCGGCGAGCGCGGCATCGAACGTGACGGGCGGCAGGGGCTCCCACGCGATCGGCACATCCTCGTCGCGGATCCCGGCGATCGTTTCCGCGTCGCCGACCAGGGCGCAGACCGCCTCGCCGCGCATCCGCGCGACGCCCTCGGCGAACACGGGCTGGTCCTTGCCGGTCGGGTAGATGCCGAAGCGGTTCGCGCCGGGAACGTCGCGCGCGGTCAGCACGGCGACGAGCCCCGGAAAGCGCGCGTGCAGCGATGCCAGTTCGCCGATGCGGAACCTGGCGTGGGTGTGCGGGCTGCGCACGGCGCGGAGCGTCAGCCAGGCGGTCTCGGGCAGCGCATCGGCGCCGAAGCGATCGGCGCCCGTCACCTTAGGCGCGCCGTCGGTCTTGGGCAGCCGCGCGCCCACCGCGCGTCCGGCGGGTGGGGCCGGGTCCGCCGCGGCATGGTTCCGGCCGACCGCCAGCACCGCCTCGACGATCTTGCGGTAGCCGGTGCAGCGGCACAGCACGCCGCCGAGGCCGTCGAGCACCTCCGCCTCGGACGGGTACGGATTGCGGGCGAGCAGATCGGCCGCCGCCATCAGCATCCCCGGCGTGCAGATGCCGCACTGCGCCGCGCCGTGATCGAGGAAGGCGCGTTGCAACGGCGCGAGCCGCCCCTCACGTGCCAGTCCTTCCACAGTTTCGACCGCACGACCCTCCGCCTGCGCGACCGGCACGAGACAGGCGCAGACCTGCCGCCCGTCCAGCAGCACCGTGCAGGCGCCGCAGTCGCCGGCGTTGCAGCCGATCTTGGTCCCCGTGAGCCCGAGCGTGTCGCGCAGCACATCGGCGAGCCGCGTCTCCGGCGCGACATGCGCCTCGATGTCGCGGCCGTTGACGCGCAGGGCGTGGCGCGTCGCTGGCGACCTCATGCCGCGAGTCCTGCCAGCGCGCGCCGCACCAGCGTGAGCGCGGCGTCGCGGCGATAGGCTGCGGTGCCGCGAACGTCGTCGATCGGCGCCAGAGGGGCGAGGTCGGTGGGCTCGACCAGCGCGGGGTCCGGGCGCTTGCCCGCGAGGCGCGCCTCGAGCGCGTCAAGCCGCATTGGCACGGGGCTGCACGCGCCCACCGCGATCCGCGCCTCGGCGACGCGTCCGGTCGCATCGAAGGTGGCGACCGCGGCGACCATGGCGATGCTGATGACGAGATACCGCCGTGCGCCGAGCTTCAGGAACGTGCCGCGCGCCGGCCCGTGCGGGCGTCGCACGCGGATCGCGGTCAGGAGCTCGTCCGGGCGGCGGTCGGTGCGGCGGTTGCCGAGCACGAAGGCGCTGACAGGCAGGGTGCGCGCGCCGGCCGCGCTCGCGAGCTCGACCTCGGCGTCGAGGGCGATCCAGTTCGGCGTGCCGTCGGCGGCCGGGCTCGCGTTGCACAGATTGCCGCCGAGCGTGCCGGCGTTCTGGATCTGCATGCCGCCGACCTCGCGCGCGGCCGCCTTGAGCCCGTCGAACAACGGCGGCAGGCGCGCCTCGATCACATCCGTCCAGGTGGTCGCGGCGCCGAAGCGCCAGCCGGTGTCATCCTCGGCGATCCCGCGCAGGCCAGGGATGGCGCTGAGGTCGAGCAGATCCTCGTCGGGGCTGACCCCGACCCGCGCCGGGTAGTGGTCGGTGCCGCCCGCCAGCGGGACGCGCGGCGCGGCCGACATGGCGGCCAGCGCCTCGGCCAGGCTCGTCGGACGCAGATAGCGCCCCATTCCCTCTCCCCTACCGCCGCTCCCGCGGCCGAAATCATTCGTATGCATACGATCTCCCCGTGACGGCGCCGCTGTCAATCGGCGTGTTCCCGGGGTCGCGGGGCGGGGCTTCCGGCGTCGCGGGCCTCTCCGTAAGGTGGCGTGGGGTGGGACCACCGACGGAGGGGACATGGCGCGCATCGGCTTCATCGGGCTCGGCAACATGGGCGCGCCGATGGCACGCAACCTGATGCGGGCCGGGCACGAGCTGCGCGTGTTCGACGTCTTCCTCGACCGGACCGGCCGTCTGGTCGCCGAGGGAGCGACAGCGGCCGAGACGCCCGCCGGCGTCACCGAAGGGGCCGAAGCAATCGTCACCATGCTGCCGGCTGGGCGCGAGGTGCGCGCGGTCTATGGCGGCCAGGGCGGGCTGATCGAGACGGCGGCGCCCGGCACGCTGCTGATCGACTGCTCGACAATCGATGTCGCGACCGCGCGCGAGGTCGCCGCACTGGCGCATGAGGGGGGGCTCGCGATGATCGATGCGCCGGTCTCGGGCGGGGTCGGCGGGGCCGAGGCCGCGACGCTCACCTTCATGGTCGGGGGGCCCGAGGCGGAGGTCGAGCGCGCGCGGCCGATCCTTGCGGCGATGGGCAAGGCGGTGATCCGCGCGGGCGAAGCGGGCGCGGGGCAGGCGGCGAAGATCTGCAACAACATGATCCTCGGCGTCTCGATGATCGCGGTGTGCGAGGCCTTCGCGCTCGCGGAGAAGCTCGGGTTGGATCATCA
Source organism: Elioraea tepidiphila DSM 17972 (assembly GCF_000378465.1). Classification (GTDB taxonomy): domain Bacteria; phylum Pseudomonadota; class Alphaproteobacteria; order Acetobacterales; family Acetobacteraceae; genus Elioraea; species Elioraea tepidiphila. The sequence goes on along the minus strand of NZ_KB899913.1, from coordinate 161,286 downwards.
GGCGCTGTTCGATATCGCGTCGAAATCCTCGGGCCAGTGCTGGAGCCTGACCAGCTACTGCCCGGTGCCCGGGCCGGTGCCGGCGAGCCCGGCGAACCGCGACTACGCGCCCGGCTTCACCGCGCAGATGATGCTGAAGGACCTCGATCTCGCGCAGGAGGCCGCGCGCAGCAGCGGTGCGGAGACCGAACTCGGTCGGCATGCCGCCGAGCTCTATCGCCGCTTCGTCGAGTGCAACGGCAGCGGCACCGATTTCTCCGGCATCATCCGCATGATCCGCGGTAGGGCGTGAGCGGCGTCCCGACGCTGGACGATCTACTCGCCACGGCGCTGCGGCGGCATTTCGGGTTTACGTCGTTCCGGCCGGGCCAGGAGCAGGTGGCGCGCGCGCTCGGCGCGGGGCAGGACGTGCTCGCGGTGATGCCGACGGGAGCAGGCAAGAGCCTCTGCTACCAGATCCCCGCCCTCGTGCGCGAGGGGCTCGCGGTGGTCGTGAGCCCGCTGATCGCATTGATGCAGGACCAGGTGCAGCGGTTGCAGGCGAACGGGATCGCCGCGGATATGGTGAACTCGAACCGCCCGCGCGAGGAGAATGTCGCGGCGTGGAAGGCAGCCGCGCGCGGCGAGCTCGACCTGCTCTACATGAGCCCCGAGCGGCTGACTGATCCGCGCATGCTGGAGGCGCTCGCGCGGCTGCCCCTGTCGCTGCTGGTCGTGGACGAGGCGCATTGCGTCAGCCAATGGGGCCATGACTTCCGCCCGGAGTACTTGGCGCTCGGCTGCCTCAAGGAGCGGTTCCCGGCTGTGCCGATCGGCGCCTTCACTGCCACCGCCGACCGCGCCACCCGCGCCGAGGTCGCGCGCGTGCTGCTGCGCCCGGACCACGCCCCGTTCGTCGCCGGCTTCGACCGCCCCAACATCGCCCTGTCGGTCATTCGCAAACGCAAGGGCGCGGTGAATGACCAGATCCTCGGTCTCGTTTGGGCCGGCGGTGGCGAGAGCGGGATCGTGTATTGCCTCTCCCGCGCCGAAACCGAGCGACTGGCGGCAAGGCTGGCCTCGGCCGGCGTGAACGCGTTCCCCTACCACGCCGGCATGGATGCGGATGCGCGACGTGCGGCGCTCGATCGGTTCCTGACCGAGCCCGGCGCGGTGCCGGTCGCCACGGTCGCGTTCGGCATGGGGATCGACAAGCCGGATGTGCGCTTCGTGATCCATGCCGCGCTGCCGGCGGGACTCGAGGCCTACTACCAGGAGATCGGCCGCGCCGGGCGTGACGGCCTGCCCGCGGTCGCGACCATGCTGTTCGGCTGGAACGATGTGATGGCGCGCCGACGCATGATCGACGGCACGGCCGCGCCCGAGGAGCGCAAACGGGTCGAGCACGCGCGGCTGAAGCGGCTGGTCGAGTATGCCGAGACGACGGCGTGCCGACGGCAATTGCTGCTGCGCCACTTCGGCGAGGAGACGGGGCCCTGCGGCGCCTGCGACGTGTGCCAAGCAACCCTCGGGGAGATCGCGCCCGTCACCGAGCGCGCGCGCGCACCGGTTCCCACGCCGCGCGCCGTCGATCCGGAGCTCCTCGCGGCGCTGAAGCGGCTCCGGCTCGACCTCGCGCGCGCCCGCCGCGTGCCCGCCTATGTGGTGTTCCACGATGCGACGCTCGCCGCGATCGCTTCGGCGCGGCCCCACACGCTCGATGCGCTCGGCGCGCTGCCCGGGGTGGGCGCGAAGAAGCTCGCGGATTTCGGCGCCGCCGTCCTCGACGTCGTCCGCGCCTCGCCGTGAGCGTCAGTCGAGCGCCTTGGCGAGCCAGACGAGGCGCGTGCGCGTGAAGCCGAGACGGTCATAGAAGTCGAGCGCCAGCAGGTTCGTCTCGTCGGCGAGCAACGCGATGCGTACCGCGCCGCGCCGACGCGCCCAGGCCTCGGCGGCGGCGAGCAGGGCGCGGCCGATGCCGCGGCCGCGCAAAGTCTCGTCCACGACCACGTCCTCAATGCCGGCTGAGAGGCCGCCGCGCGCCGTGCTCGCCGTGAGCTGCACCGTGCACATCCCGACCACGCGGCCTTGGGCCTCGGCGACCAGGATCACCGCGTCGGCACGGCTCCGCAGCAGTTCCAGCCCGCGCGCCTGCACCTCCGGGTCGATCGCGAAGTCCGCCTCGATCGCGAAGAGCTGCGCCAGCAGGCTGACCAGCGCGGGGATGTCCCCGGCGTGACCCTGGCGAATCGCGATGATAGCGCTCACGCGCGCATCCGTCCCGCGTCCGCCGCGGCGAGGAGGGGTGCACGCAGCCGCTTCGGCAGGCGCAGGACGACCAGCCGCCAGGCGCGCACGAGATAACCGCGCCACTCGGCGTCGGTCAGCGCGTCCAGATCGTCGGTCGCCACCCACTGCGCGCGGGCGAGATAGGGGGCAGGCATGAAGGATCCCGCCTCGGTGAGGACATGGAAGCTTTCCGGGCTCGCCTTGAATGCGACGTGCCGGAGCGCGCCGCCCTCGGGCGAAAGGGTGGCGAACATCCGCCCGCCCGCCTTGAAGACGTGGACCCCGCCCCACTGCACCACCTCCTCGGCACCGGGCAGAGCAAGGCAGAGCCGGCGCAGACGCGCGGATGTCACGCGATCAGTTCGGCGGCGGCGCCCCCGTTCGGCCGCGCTGATAGGCATCGTCGACCGAGCGGCGGTGGTAGTCGTAAAGCAGGCCACCGGCCGCACCGGCGCCCGCGCCGATCAGCGCGCCCCAGCCGAAATTGCCGGACATGGAGCCGATCAGCCCACCGGCGGCGGCACCGCCGGCGGCACCCAGGCCGGCCCGACGCAGCGTCGGGTCGGTCTCGGCGCACGCGCCGACCAGCAGCAGCAAGGCACCGGCGGCCGCGAAACGTGCAAGCGTGCTCATCTCACCTCCTCTGGGTGGGGCAGGGGAAGGTCGCGGAGAGGAACGCGAACACACCGTCGACCGCGGGTCCCGAGAGCCGGGCCGGATTGGCATCCGCCCAGGCGACGAAGCGCGCGCGCATCGTGCCGGGCTCCGTGCCGGCCGGTGCGCAGAACAGAGGTGGCGCATTCGGCGGCACGATCGCGCGGTGATAGTCGAGCGCGCCGCGGCCGTAACCGTTGCAATATCCGACCGCCTCCAGATAGTGCGGACTGTTCGAACCGACGCGGCAGATCTCGACCAGATCAGCGAGCGTTCGAACCTGGAACCGCCCAGGGTCGAGCGGCGCGGGCTGCGCCGAGGCCGTGCCGGCAGCCAGCAGGACGGCGGTCAGGGTGGGAAGGGCCTTCCCCATCTCTGCGTCCTCCAAGGTTCTCGTCGACCCGACCTTAGCGCATGCGCCGGCAGGCCGGTCATCACGATGCGCTCCGGCATCGCGACACGACCGGACATGGGGCCCGGGGGCGGGAGCCTAGCCCGTGCCGGGACGGGGGGCTATAAGGTCCGGGAAAAGCTCACGAACCGGGAGTGCCCAGGATGACCGCCGGATTGCGCTCACTGCTGCTTGCCGCAGCATCGTCGCTCGCGTTCGCGGGTGGTGCGGCTGCGCAGACCCTCACCATCGCGGTCGGTGCGCCGGTCACGTCGATCGATCCGCACTACCACAACCTCTCGCCGAACAACGCCCTGGCCGAACATCTGTTCGACGGGCTGACCGGGACGGATTCGCGCGCACGTCTGGTGCCGCGTCTGGCCGAAAGCTGGCGGGCGGTGGACGACACGACCTGGGAGTTCAAGCTGCGGCCCGGGGTGAAATTCCATAATGGTAATGACTTCACCGCGGAGGATGTGGCTTTCACCATCGCGCGCGCCGGCAACGTGCCGAACTCGCCTTCGAGCTTCGGCATCTATACGCGGGTGGTCTCCGAGGTGCAGGTGGTCGATCCGCACACCGTGCGGCTGCGCACCCGCACGACCTATCCGTTGCTGCCGGTCGACCTGTCGAACGTGATGATGCTCGACCGGCAGACCCATGAGAACGCCGCGACCGAGGACTACAACAGCGGCAAGGTGGCGTTCGGCACGGGTGCCTACCGTTTCGTGCGTTACACGCCCGGCGACCGCATCGAGCTCGAGCGCAATGATGCCTACTGGGGTCAGCGCGAGCCCTGGCAGCGCGTCAACTACCGCATCATCGTCAACAATGCCGCGCGCACGGCCGCATTGCTGGCGGGCGACGTCGACTTCATCGACCAGGTGCCGACCACCGACATCGCGCGCATGAAGCAGGACAACCGCGTGCATGTCAGTGAGGTGGTGGGGCTGCGGATCATCTATCTCGCGCTCGACCACTCGCGCACCGACGGCTCGCCCTTCGTGGCCGGACCGAACGGTGAGGCGCTCGACAGGAACCCCCTGAAGGACGTGCGGGTGCGCCGGGCACTCTCGATGGCGATCGACCGCGAGGCCATCACGTCGCGGGTGATGGAGGGTGCCGCGATCCCGGCCGGCCAGTTCCTGCCCGAAGGCGTGTACAGCCACATCCCGGGCTACGGCCCGCCGCGCTTCGATCCCGACGGCGCGCGACGTCTGCTGGCCGAGGCGGGTTATCCCAATGGGCTGCGGATCTCGATCCACGGTCCGAACGACCGCTACATCAACGACGCGCGGATCATCCAGGCGGTGGGCAGCTTCTGGACCCGGATCGGCGTGCGAACCCAGGTCGAGGCGATGCCGTGGACGACATTCATCGCGCGCGCCGGGCGGCAGGAGTTCAGCGCCTTCCTGGTCGGCTGGGGCAGCTCCACCGGCGAGGCTTCGAGCCCGCTGCGCAGCCTGGTCGCGACCTTCGACCGTGAGAAGGGCTTCGGCGCCTCGAACCGCGGCCGCTACTCGAACCCCGAGCTCGACAGACTGCTCGAACAGGCGCTTGCGACGGTCGACGACGAGAAGCGCGAGAAGCTGCTTCAGGATGCCACGCGGATCGCCATGGACGATGTCAGCATCATCCCGATCCACATCCAGAAGAACACCTGGGCGATGAAGCGGAACCTGCGGCACGACGCGCGGGCTGACGAGTTGACACGTGCCCAGGACGTCCGGCCGGCGAACTAGGCACGGCTTAGGCGGTACCGTTGCCGCGCCAGTCGCGGCGCGGCATGGTTGATCGGCGGGGCCGGGAGGACGTGAACGTCCGCCCGGCCCGGCGTGATGTTGCCGCGACCGCGTCAGCGCGGGGGAAGCAAGGATGACGGTCTATCTGATCCGACGGCTGATGCAGAGCGCTCTGGTGGTGCTCGCAATGACCGTCATCCTGTTCCTCGGTGTCTATGCGATCGGCGACCCGATCGAGATCCTGATCAGCCCGGACGCGGATCAGATCGAGCGCGAGCGCGCGATCGCGGCTCTCGGCCTCGACCGTCCGCTCTGGGAACAGTACTTCACCTTCCTCGGCAATGCGCTGCAGGGCGATCTCGGGCGCAGCTTCGTGTTCAACGAGCCGGCGCTGAAACTGATCCTGCAGAAGATGCCGGCGACCCTGGAACTGGCGCTCGCCGCCACGGTGTTCGCGATCATCCTTGGCCTGCCGCTCGGCCTGATCGCGGGGCTGAAGCCGGATGCGATCTACAGCCGCGTCATCATGGCGACTTCGATCCTCGGCTTCAGCCTGCCGACCTTCTGGGTCGGGCTCATGCTCATCATGGTGTTCGCGGTGCAGCTCGGCTGGCTGCCTTCGACCGGACGAGGCCCCACGGCCGAGTTCCTCGGTGTGCAGTGGTCTTTCCTGACCACCGACGGCTTGCGCTACCTGATCATGCCGGCGCTCAATCTGAGCCTCTTCAAGATCTCGCTGGTGATCCGGCTCACGCGCGCCGGCGTGCGCGAGACCGTGCTGATGGACTACGTGAAATTCGCCCGCGCCAAGGGGCTGAGTCCGAATCGGGTGATTTTCGTGCACGTGCTGAAGAACATCCTGATCCCGGTCGTGACCGTCACCGCGCTGGAGTTCGGCTCGACCATCGCCTTCTCGGTGGTGACCGAGAGCATCTTCGCCTGGCCGGGCATGGGCAAGCTGATCATCGATTCCATCTACGTGCTGGATCGGCCCGTGATCGTCGCCTATCTGATGATCATCGTCTTCATGTTCATCATCCTGAACTTCACCGTGGACGTGCTCTACTCGGTGCTCGATCCGCGCGTCCGGCTGCAGGACCAGAAGGCATGACGCCGCCCCCCGCCGAAGCCGCCGTCACGTCGGCCGCGCTCGCGCCCGCCACCGCGCGCGAGGAGACGCCGTTCCGCCGCTTCGTCGCCGACTTCGCCGAGAGCAAGGTCGCCGTCGGCGCCTTCGTGGTGTTCGTGGTGATCGCGCTGCTCGCCATCTTCGCCAACGTGATCGCGCCGCAGAACCCCTACGATCTCGCCCAGCTCGACATCATGGACGGGCGGATGCCGCCGGGCACGGTGGGGGGCGCGGGCTTCACCTACATTCTCGGCACCGACGATCAGGGCCGCGACATGTTCAGCGGCATCCTGTTCGGATTGCGCATCTCGCTGATGGTCGGCGCCGGCTCGGCCTTCATCGCCTTCATCGTCGGCACCTCGCTCGGCCTGCTCGCCGCGTATTTCGGCGGCCGTACCGACACGCTGATCATGCGGCTGGTCGATCTCCAGCTCTCGTTCCCGTCCATTCTCGTCGCGCTGATGATCCTGGCCTTCCTTGGCAAGGGCATCCTCAACGTGGTCATCGCCATCGTGGTGGTGGAGTGGGCCTACTACGCGCGCACGGTGCGCGGCACCGCGCTGGTCGAGCGGCGGCGCGAGTACATCGAGGCGGCAGAGTGCCTCGCCCTCTCGAAGCCGCGCATCGTGTTCCGCCACCTGCTGCCGAACTGCCTGCCGCCGCTGATCGTGATCCTGACCATGCAGGTCGCGCGTGCGATCGCGCTTGAGGCGACGCTGTCGTTCCTCGGCCTCGGCGTGCCGGTGACGGAGCCCTCGCTCGGCCTGCTGATCGCCAACGGTTACGAGTACATGCTGTCGGGCCGCTACTGGATCAGCTTCTATCCCGGCATCGCGCTGCTGGTGACGATCGTCGTCATCAACCTGGTGGGCGACCAGTTGCGCGACGTCTTGAACCCGCGACTCCGGAAGTAGGCGATGAGCGAGCAGCCGACCATCGAGGTGCGCAACCTGCGCACGCATTTCTTCACCAAGGCGGGCGTGGTGAAGGCGGTGGACGACGTCTCGTTCTCCGTCGGCAAGGGCCGCATCCTCGGGCTCGTCGGCGAGTCCGGCTCGGGCAAGTCGGTGACGGGCTTCTCGATCATGGGGCTTGTCGATCCGCCGGGCCGGGTCGCCGGCGGCGAGATCCTGTTCCAGGGGCGCGATCTCGCCAAGCTCTCCGAGGAGGAGATGCGGAAGATTCGGGGCGCCCGCATCGCCATGATCTTCCAGGACCCGATGATGACGCTCAATCCGGTCCTGCGCATCGACACGCAGATGATCGAGACCGTGCTGGCGCACGACAAGGTCTCGGAGGCGGAGGCGCGCAAGCGCGCGCGCGCGGCGCTGGTCCAGGTCGGCATCCCGAGCCCGGACGAGCGGCTGAAGGCCTATCCGCACCAGTTCTCGGGTGGGATGCGCCAGCGCGTGGCGATCGCGATCGCGCTGCTGCACAAGCCCGAGCTGATCATCGCCGACGAGCCAACGACCGCGCTCGACGTGACGATCCAGGGCCAGATCCTGTTCGAGGTGCAGAAACTCTGCCGCGAGAGTGGCACGAGCCTGATCTGGATCACGCACGACCTGTCGGTGGTCGCCGGCCTCGCCGACGAGATCTGCGTGATGTATGCCAGCCGGATCGTCGAGAAGGGCACGGTGGACGAGGTGCTCGACCACCCCCTGCATCCCTACACGCGCGGGCTGATCGGTTCGGTACCGAGCCGGAACGTACGCGGCCGGCCGCTCGCGCAGATTCCCGGCATGACGCCCTCGCTGCTCAACCTCCCCCCCGGCTGCGCTTTCCGCGCGCGCTGCCCGCGCGCCTCCGAGGCGTGCCTGGTCGAACCGGAGATGACCGCGCCGCTGCCGAACCGCGAGGTGCGCTGCTTCCACCCGCATCTTGAGACCGTCGCGGCATGACCGCGGAGGCCGAGATCGGGCGGCGTGCGCGCGTCGCCGACAGTACCGCGCCGATGATCGAGCTGCGCGGTGTGTCCAAGCAGTTCCGCAAGACGCTCGACCTCGCCGGGCGTATCGCGCAGCGGCTGGGCGCGAATGTGCGCGAGGAGGTGGTGCACGCGGTGGACAATGTCGATCTCGCGGTGAAGCAGGGTGAGGTGGTCGGGCTGGTCGGCGAGTCGGGCTGCGGCAAGTCGACGCTGGGGCGGATGGTCGCGGGGATCCTGCCCGCCTCCTCCGGCACGATCCTGTGGAAGGGGCAGGACGTGAAGACGCTGCCGCCCGAGCAGGCCAAGGCGGCCAAGCTCGCGATCCAGATGATCTTCCAGGACCCCTATGCCTCGCTCAATCCGCGGCTGCGGGTCGATCGCATCATCGGCGAGGCGCCGCTGGTGCACGGGCTGGTCACGCAGGGCGAGTTCGATGCCTATCTCGCCCAGCAGATGCGCCGCGCCGGGCTCGACCCGGCGTTCAAGCGCCGCTATCCGCACCAGTTCTCGGGCGGGCAACGCCAGCGCATCGGCATCGCCCGTGCGCTCGCAGTGCAGCCGGAGTTCATCGTCTGCGACGAGGCAGTCGCGGCGCTCGACGTCTCAATCCAGGCGCAGATCCTGAACCTGTTCATGGATCTGCGGCGCGACCTGAACCTCACCTACCTGTTCATCAGCCACGATCTCGGCGTGGTCGAGCATCTCTCGGACCGCGTGGTGATCATGTATTTGGGGCGGATCGTCGAGGAGGCGCCGGCCGAGGATGTATTCGCCTCACCGAACCACCCCTATACCCAGGCACTGCTCACCGGCGTGCCGCGCATCGACAGCCGCAAGCGCGCGTTCTCGGCGGTGAGGGGCGAGATCCCGAGCCCGCTCAACCCGCCCTCGGGCTGCCACTTCCATCCGCGCTGTCCGCACGCGATGGCGCGCTGCCGCGAGGAGGCGCCGAAGCTGAAGGCGATCGCGCCGGGGCGGCGGAGCGCATGTCACTTGAATGACGGGGCCGCCTGATCGCCATGGCGGTCACGCCTTTCCGAATCGGACTGCTGCTGTTCCCGAACATCACCCAGCTCGACCTGACCGGCCCCTATGAGGTGTTCACCAAGCTGCCGGGCGCCGAGGTGCGGCTCGTCTGGAAGACCCGCGATCCTGTCACCGCAGGCGGTGGGATGCAGCTGATCCCGGACACCATGTTCGCCGAATGCCCGCAGCTCGACCTGATCTGTGTGCCCGGCGGCGCAGGGATGAACCCGCTGCTCACCGATGTCGAGACACTCGACTTCCTGCGCGCCCAGGCGAAGGGCGCGCGCTACGTCACGTCGGTCTGCACCGGTGCGCTGGTTCTTGGCGCGGCCGGGCTGCTGCGCGGCAAGCGGGCGACCACGCACTGGATGAGCCACGACATGCTCGCGCCGTTCGGCGCGATCCCGACCAAGCGGCGCGTCGTGATCGACGGCGCGGTCATCACGGGCGGCGGTGTGACCGCGGGGATCGACTTCGCGCTCGCGGTCGCTGCCGAGATCGCCGGAGCCGAGACGGCGCAGGCGATCCAGCTCGGCCTGGAATACGACCCGCATCCGCCCTTCGATGCCGGCCATCCCGATCGCGCGGATGCGACGCTGGTCGCGCGGGTCCACGGCGCGGCCGCCGCACGGCAGGCTGAGCGCGCAGCCCTTGTCCGTCAGGCGGCGTCCGCGCTCGACCTCACACCGTGAACTGCTCGGCGATGATGCGCTCGCTCAACGAGTGGTCCGGGTCGAACAGCATGGTCAGCGACACGTCGCGGTCCTCCCGCACGGTGACGCGCAGCACGTCGCGCACCTCGGTGTAGTCGGCGACCGCCGCCACGGGCCGCTTCTCCGCCTCCAGCACCTCGAACACCACCTCCGAGCTCGCCGGCAGCAGGGCGCCGCGCCAGCGCCGCGGCCGGAACGCGCTGATCGGCGTCAGCGGCAACAGGTTCGCGCCCAAGGGCACGATCGGTCCGTGCGCGGACAGGTTGTAGGCGGTCGAGCCGGCCGGGGTGGAGATCAGCACGCCGTCGCAGATCAGCTCGGGCAGGCGCACCGTGCCGTCCACCAGGATGCGGATCTTCGCCGCCTGGCGCTGCTCGCGCAGCAGCGATACCTCGTTGATCGCCAGTGCCTCGGCGGCGCCGTCGATCACGGTCTCGGCACGCATCCGCAACGGGTGCAGCACGGCGGCCTGGGCGCGGGCGACGCGCTCGGGCAGGTCCTCCTCGCGGTGGTCGTTCATGAGGAACCCGACCGAGCCGCAGTTCATGCCGTAGATCGGCCGATTCTGCCCGAGGAAGCGGTGCTGCGTCTCCAGCATGAAGCCGTCGCCGCCGAGGGCGACGATCGCGTCCGCGGTCTCGGGAGCGGTCTCGCCGTAGCGCGCCACCAGTCGATCGCGCGCCTCCCGCGCCACCGCCGTGTCGGCGGCGAGGAAGGCGAGCCGGGGAAGACTCACGCCAGCACGCGGTGGTCCAGCACCGGCATGTCGCGCCGCACCCGCTCGGTCACGGCGTGGTCGATGCGCGCGGTTGCGAAGCCCTCGCCATCCGACACCTTGGCCACCACATGGCCCCAGGGATCGATCACCAGCGAATGGCCGTAGGTGAAGCGCGGCTGACCCTTCTCCTCGTGCCTGCCCCAGGTCGCGGCGGCGACCACCCAGCACTGGGTCTCGATCGCGCGGGCGCGCAACAGAGTCTCCCAGTGGTCCTTGCCGGTCTGGAGCGTGAACGCCGCCGGCACCACGATCACGTTGGCACCCTTCTGGCGGAGCTTCAGGTAAAGCTCCGGGAAGCGCACGTCGTAGCAGATCGTGCAGCCGACCGTGGACCCGTCGGCCTGGTAGGTGACGACATCCTCGCCGCGGCCGAAGGTCGCGCTCTCGCGGTAGCCGGTGCCGTCGGGGGCGACGATGTCGAACAGGTGGATCTTGCGATAGCGCGCCAGTTCCTGCCCCTCGGGGCTGAACACCACGGTGGTGTTGTAGAGCTTCTCGCCCGCATCCTCGGCCATCGAGCCGCCATGCACGACGATGCGGTGCTTCACCGCGAGATCGCGCAGGAAGGTATAGGCGGGGCCGGGTTCGTTCGAACCACCCGTGCAGGGCAGGCGCTCGGCGGCGGCCCGCTTGGCGGCGGCATCGCCGCCAAGGCAGGTCCACATCTCAGGGAGGACTACGAAGTCGGGCCGGTCGGCCGCGATCGCCGCCTCCGCCAGCCGCGCGGCTGCGGCGATGTTCTTGGCCTTGTCGTGGCCCGGGTTCATCTGGATCACGCTCGCGCGCATGACGGCGGTTCCTTGCGGTCGGACGAGGACGGGTGGCGGCGATCAGCCGCCGGTGAGGCTCATGTGGCGCGCGACCGCGGGGCGGTTGCGGCGGCGGTCGATGACGAAGTCATGCCCCTTCGGCTTGCGCTCGATCGCTTCGAGGATCGCCGCCTCGAGGGCTGCGTCGTCGCCCGAGGCGCGGAGCGGCGTGCGCAGGTCAGCCGCATCATCCTGGCCGAGGCACATGTACATGGTGCCGGTGCAAGTGAGCCGCACGCGGTTGCAGGACTCGCAGAAATTATGGGTCATCGGCGTGATGAAGCCGATGCGCTGGCCGGTCTCGCCGACATTGACGTAGCGCGCGGGCCCACCCGTCGCGTAGTCGGTCTCGGTGAGCGTCCAGGACTTGGCAAGCCTGGCGCGCACGATCGAGAGCGGCAGGTACTGGTCGGTGCGATCGCCGTCGATGTCGCCCATCGGCATGGTCTCGATCAGGCAGAGGTCGAAGCCGTGCTCGCCGCACCAGGCGACCATGCGGTCCAACTCGTCCTCGTTCACGCCCTTGAGCGCCACCGCGTTGATCTTGATCGCGAGCCCCGCCGCCTTTGCGGCGAAAATGCCATCCAGCGTCTTCTCGATCCGGCCCCAGCGGGTGATCGCGGTGAACTTTGCCGGGTCGAGCGTGTCGAGGCTCACATTGATCCGCCGCACCCCGGCCGCCGCCAGGTCGCCGGCGAACCGGGTGAGCTGGCTGCCATTGGTGGTGACGGTCAGCTCGTCGAGCCCATGGCCGATCCTCGCCCCGAGGCCGCGCACCAGCCGCATCACGTCGCGCCGCACCAGCGGCTCGCCGCCGGTCAGCCGGATCTTGCGCACGCCGAGCCGGATGAACGCCGCCGAGACACGCTCCAGCTCCTCGAGCGTCAGCAGCTCGGCCTTGGGCAGGAAGGTCATCTCCTCCGCCATGCAGTAGACACAGCGAAGGTCGCAGCGGTCGGTAACCGACACGCGGAGGTAGGTGATCTCTCGTCCGAACGGGTCGCGCATCGCCTGCCTGGATCGCCTCGGTGGACCTCAGGAATGTAGGGTGCGCGTCTGCCCCTGTCCAACCGGGGACGGGGTGGGGGCCTTGCCAGGAAATTGCCGCTATTGTTGAGGAAGGACGTCGGGCCGCTCGAACGGTGCGTCTGGGCGTCATTCATCGGGGGATGTGTCCATGTCGTTGGTCGGCGCCGCCTCCCGTCGTGCCGGAGCGAGAGGGCGGATCTGCGCGCATTCGGGCCTTCGGGGATGAGCAACTGCGTCATGCTTGCCGAACTCGTCTGCGCCCGGCTGACCCACGATCTCAGCGGCCCTCTCGCGACAATCGCAGGCGCGGTCGAGCTGCTGTCGCTCGATGATGAGGAGGCGCGCCAGGAGGCCATGCAACTGGCCGGCGAGGCGACGGCCCAGCTCGCCCACCGGCTGAAATACCTGCGCGCCGCCTGGGGGGCGGGTGGACAGGAGCTCACCATCGCAGCGATCGCCGCCATGGCGGCCGGCGTCCTCGGTGGCGGCCGGGTGGTGCTCGATATCGCGCGGGTGGCAGGCACCGACCGGTCGCTCGGCGCGCAGGGGCGCGTCCTGTTGAATGCTCTGATGGTGGCGGCGGACGCGTTGCCCCGCGGCGGTACGATCGTATGCGCCGGAGACCCCGGGACCCAGCTCGTGGTCCAGCCGGTGGGCGAGGGGGCCGCTTGGCCGCGCGGACTGGCGGGGCTGATTGCCGGCAACGATCCGATCGCAGCGGCGCAGGAAGCCGGACCGCGTGGCATCGCGGCGCCGATGATGATCGCACTCGCCCGGCGCGACGGCGTCGCCGTCTCCTTGCTGATGGGAAGCGGCCTGCCGCTCCTCGCGCTGTCGCCGGAGCGCCGCGCGGCCTCCGGCTGAGCGCGAGCCCCGCTGGGCTTTACGATTTCTTGGTCCGACGGCCTGCATGGTCCCGCCCGCATCAGTGCGGAGCGGGCGCATGGACGATCTTCTGGCTGACTTCCTGACCGAGACAAACGAGAGCCTGGCCGAACTCGACACGGCATTGATCCGGCTCGAGCAGTCGCCCGACGATCAGGCCACGCTGTCGTTGATCTTCCGGCTCGTCCACACGATCAAGGGAACCTGCGGCTTCCTCGGCCTGCCGCGGCTCGAGAAGGTGGCGCATGCAGGCGAGAACGTGCTCGGCCGCTTCCGCGACGGCACGCTCGTGCCCACGCCGAGCGCGATCACCGTCATCCTCCAGGCGATCGATCGGATCAAGCTGATCGTGGCCGGACTGGAGGCGACGGAGGCCGAGCCTCCGGGTGATGACTCGGCCCTGATCGGCGCGCTCAACGCGCTGATGGAGGGGGGCACGCCGGAGCCGGCTGCCGAGCCGGAGCCCGCTGCCGAGGCGGAGCCGGTCGTTGAGACGGTCGTTGAGACGGTGGACATTGCTCCGGCCGGTCCCGCGGTTGCACCGACGCCGGTCGCGGCGGATGCCGTCGAGGTGGCTGCGGTGCCCGGCGAGTCGGGTGTGGCGGCGCAGACGATCCGCGTCAGCGTCGAGGTGCTCGAGGACCTGATGACGCTCGTAAGCGAGCTCGTGCTTGCGCGCAACCAGCTCCTCCAGCTCGCGCGGACACAGGCGAACAGCCCCTTCACGGTGCCGCTGCAGCGGCTCAGTCACATCACCACCGACCTGCAGGAAGGGGTGATGAAGACGCGCATGCAGCCGATCGGCAATGCGTGGAACAAGCTGCCCCGGCTGGTACGCGATCTCGCACGTGAGACGGGCAAGAAGATCGAGCTGTCGATGCATGGCGCCGAGACCGAGCTCGACCGCCAGGTGCTTGAGTTCATCAAGGACCCGCTCACCCACATGGTGCGCAACTCGGCCGATCACGGGCTGGAAACCACCGCCGAGCGGCGCGCTGCCGGCAAGCCCGAGGTCGGGCGGATCAGCCTGAACGCGTTCCACGAGGGCGGGCACATCATCATCGAGATCGCCGACGACGGGCGGGGGCTGAACACCAGGCGGATTGCCGAGAAGGCAGTCGCCCAGGGGCTGGCGACCGAAGCCGAGATCGCGCAGATGTCCGAGACGGCCATTCACCAGTTCATCTTCCGCGCCGGCTTCTCGACGGCCGCCCAAGTCACCGCGGTCTCCGGCCGCGGCGTTGGCATGGACGTGGTGAAGACCAACATCGAGAAGATCGGCGGCACGATCGAACTGCGCAGCCGCGAGGGCCGCGGCACCACGGTCACCATCAAGATTCCGCTGACGCTCGCGATCGTCTCGGCGCTGATCGTCGAGTGCGCGCGCGAGCGGTTCGCGATCCCGCAGATCAGCGTCGTCGAGCTCGTGCGCACGGGTGGCGGGTCGGAGACCGCGATCGAGCGGATCAACCGCACGCCGGTGCTGCGCCTGCGCGACCGGCTCCTGCCGCTGGTCCGCCTGTCCAGCCTGCTCGCGCTGGAGGAAGGCGAGGCGCAGGAGGGAGCGGAGTCGTTCATCGTCGTCGCCAAGGTCGGCACCGAGAATTTCGGCCTGATCGTCGATCGCGTGTTCGACACCGAGGAGATCGTGGTCAAGCCGGTCGCGCCGATCCTGCGCGACATCACCCTGTTCTCCGGCAATACGATCCTCGGCGATGGCAGCGTGATCATGATCCTCGATCCGAACGGGATCGCGCGCACGGTCGGCATCGGCGCCGCCTCGGGCGCGGACCGTACGGGCATCGTCGAAGCCGCGCGGGCCGAGGCGGGGGCGTCCGGCGCCCGCACGTCGCTCCTGCTGTTCCGCGCCGGCGGCTCGGAGCCCAAGGCCGTGCCGCTCGGCCTGGTCGCGCGGCTCGAGGAGATCGCGGCGGAGCGGATCGAGCGCGCCGGGGCCCGGGCGATGGTGCAGTATCGCGGCCAGCTTATGCCGCTCGTGCCGATGGGGGTCGATCTCGACGATGCCAGCGTCGCGCGCCGCCCCGTGCTCGTGTTCAGCGATGGTGGGCGCAGCATGGGGCTCGTGGTCGACGAGATCCTCGATGTGGTTGAGGACGTGGTCAACATCCAGCTTGGCTCGGCACGCCCGGGCATTCTCGGCAGCGCCGTGATCGCGGAGCGCGCGACCGAGATCATCGACACCGGGCACTGGCTGGCACTCGCATCGGAGGACTGGTTTGCGAGCCGACGCAACGCCACCGCAGGGGCGCGCCCGCATCTGCTGGTGATCGATGACAGCGCGTTCTTCCGCCACATGCTGGTGCCGGTCCTGACGGCGGCCGGCTACGAGGTCACGGCGGCCGAGACGGCGGATGCCGCGCTCAAGCTGCGCGAGCAGGGAAGGCGGTTCGACGCGATCGTCTCGGACATCGAGATGCCGGGAATGGACGGCTTCGCCTTCGCCCGCGCCGTGCGCGAGGATCCCCGCTGGGCCGCACTGCCGCTGGTCGCGCT
Organism: Elioraea tepidiphila DSM 17972; assembly: GCF_000378465.1. Taxonomy (GTDB): domain Bacteria; phylum Pseudomonadota; class Alphaproteobacteria; order Acetobacterales; family Acetobacteraceae; genus Elioraea; species Elioraea tepidiphila. The sequence continues at coordinate 145,418 of NZ_KB899913.1, read as the reverse complement.
GACCAGCCGTGTGGCCGACGCGGACATCCTCCGCGGTCGCGAGGCCGGATTCACCGACTATGTCGCCAAGTTCGACCGCGAGGCGCTGCTTGCCGGCATCGCCCAGGTGCTGGCGACGCGCCGCGAGACGGAGGTCGCCTGAGATGAGCGCAACGGCCGAGATCACCCGCCCCGCGCAGGCCGCGCGTGGCACCAATGACGAGGCGCGCGACGTCTATGTCACGCTCACTGTCGGCGGCCAACTCTGCGGCATCCCGGTGCTGTCGGTGCGCGACATCCTCGGCCCGCAGACGATCACGCGCATCCCGCTCGCGCCGCCCGAGGTCGCGGGCAGCCTCAACCTGCGCGGGCGGATCGTGACGGCGATCGACCTTCGCCGCCGGCTCGGCGTGGCGCATGCCGGCTCCGGGGCGTCGATGAGCGTCGTCGTCGAGCATCAGGGCGAGCTGTACAGCCTGCTGGTCGACAATGTGGGCGAGGTGATGCGGCTTGATGCCCAGAGTCGGGAGCAGAACCCGCCCACCCTCGCGCCGGAATGGCGCGCCTTCTCGACCGGGATCTTCCGCCTCTCGGGCGAACTCCTGGTGGTGCTGGACGTCGCCACGGTGCTCGATCTCTGACATGGGCCTTTGCGGGAATCAGCGGAATGAAGACGTTCCTCGTCGTCGATGACAGCCGGGTCGTGCGCAAGGTGGCGCGCCGCATCCTCGAGGGCTTCGGCTTCGCGGTCGAGGAGGCCGAGGACGGCGCGCAGGCATTGACGGCCTGCCGCGCGAAGCTGCCGGATGCGATCCTGCTCGATTGGAACATGCCGGTAATGAATGGGCTCGAATTCCTGCATGCGCTGCGCGGTGAGTTCGGGGCCGACAATCCATCGGTGGTGTTCTGCACCACCGAGAACGAGCTGAGTCGGATCGAACAGGCGATCGAAGGTGGCGCGAACGAATACATCATGAAGCCTTTCGACGCCGAGATCATCCAATCCAAGCTGGCACAGGTCGGCCTGCTCTGATGGTTCTCGCCGCCCCTGCCGCCTCGCGCGCAGCCGCGGGCGAGCAGCCGATCCGCGTGCTTGTCTGCGACGACAGCGCCGTGATCCGTGGCCTGCTCGCCCGGCTGCTCGACAGTGATCCGGCGATCACGGTCGTCGGCACGGCATCGAACGGCCGCGATGTGCTCGGGCTGCAGGCGCGCGAGAAGCCGGACGTGGTGGTGCTCGACATCGAGATGCCGGTCATGGACGGGCTTGCGGCGCTGCCCGCGCTGCTGAGGGCCGATCCCGCCGTCCAGGTCGTGATGGCCTCGACGCTGACCACGCGCGGGGCCGATGTCACGATGAAGGCCTTGCGGTTGGGGGCGGCGGACTACGTTCCCAAGCCGACCGCGGTCGGCGGCATCGCCTCCGGGGACGGGTTCCGCCGCGATCTGGTCGAGAAGGTCAGGGCGCTCGGGCGCGTCGCGCAGCGACGGCGCGGTTCCGCGCGCCCGTCTCCCGCGGCGCCGCCGCCGCGAATCTCACCGCCGGTGCAACTCGCCGCGCCGCGAACCGTTGCTGCCGAACTGCTGGTGATCGGCTCCTCGACGGGCGGGCCGCAGGCCCTGTTCCGGGTGATGAAGGATCTCGGTCCACAGTTCCGCCTGCCGGTGCTGATCACCCAGCATATGCCCGCGACCTTCATCCCGATCCTCGCCGAGCACATCAGCAAGGTCGGCGGCCTGCCCTGTGCCGAGGCGAAGGACGGCGAGCGGATCGTTGCGGGGCGGGCCTATCTTGCGCCGGGCGACCGGCACATGCTGGTCGCCGGCGATCGGCACGCACCAGTGATCTCCCTGTCGTCCGCGCCGCCCGAGAATTTCTGCCGCCCGGCCGTCGATCCGATGCTCCGTAGCGCGACGGCTGTCATGGGCGGCCGGGTGCTGGCGGTGATCCTCACCGGCATGGGCCATGACGGACTCGCCGGCTGCCGCGGCCTCACCGCACAGGGTGGGGCCGTGATCGCCCAGGATGAGGCCACTTCCGTCGTCTGGGGCATGCCCGGCGCAGTGGCGCAGGCCGGGATCGCGTCCGCCATCGTGCCGGTCGGGGACATTGCGCGCGAGATCATGACCATGACCCGCAGCGTTGGAGCATTCGCATGAGCAGCGCCTCGTTCAGTCAGCTTGCTGAGTTCCTGCAGACGCGCTCCGGCCTGGTGCTGACGCCCGACAAGATGTACCTGGTGGAGACGCGGCTCGGCCCATTGATGAAGCGCGAAGGACTGCCCGATCTCTCCGCCCTGGTCGGGCGCGTGAAGGCGGCCTTGACCAGTCCGATCGCGAACGAGGTCGTCGAGCTGATGACGACCAACGAGACGCTGTTCTTCCGCGACGGCAAGCCGTTCGAGCATCTGAAGGAGAAGGTCTGGCCGCGGATGGCCGCGACCCGCGGGCCTTCGGGGACGATCCGCGTCTGGTCCGCGGCCTGCAGCAGCGGCCAGGAGGCGTATTCCGTCGCCATGTCGGCGCTCGACAACGCCGCCGTTCTCGGCGGATGCCGTGTCGAGATCCTCGGCACCGACATCGCGCGCGATGTGCTGAAGCGTGCCGAGCAGGGTCGCTACAGCCAGTTCGAGGTGCAACGCGGCCTGCCGATCGCGATGCTGATGCGCCACTTCAGGAAGGAGGGCGCGGATTGGCAGGTCAAGGAGCCCGTCCGCGCGATGGTGCGCTGGCGCGAGTGGAACCTGCTTCAGTCGCCCGCGCCGCTCGGCCGGTTCGATGTCGTGTTCCTGCGCAACGTGCTGATCTACTTCGATCAGCCTACCAAGGCACGGGTGCTCGATCAGATCGCCTCGGTTCTCGCCCCGGACGGGGTTCTCTATCTTGGCGGTGCCGAGACGGTGCTCGGCGTCACCAACCGCTTCGCGCCGCTCGACGGGGTACGATCCGCCTATACCCTTGCCTGACGTCGCCCCAGGTCTCCCCAAGCCGCTCCGGGCTTGCTAACGTCCGGTCCTGACGGATTTCCGTTGCTGACGGGAGGGAGAGACACCCATGCGCCATCTGCTGCTGGCAGGCGTCTTCGCGGCCGGGCTTGCCGCCGCGGCCGATGCCACAACGTTCCGATGGGCTAATGACGGCGACGTCAACTCGATGGACCCATACGCGCGGAACGAAACGTTCCTTCTGACATTCATGGGCAACATCTACGAGCCGCTCGTGCGCCGCGACCGCGAGCTCAAGATCGAGCCGGCGCTCGCGGTGCGCTGGGAGCAGCCGAGCCCGACCGTCTGGCGTTTCCACCTTCGCCCGGATGTCAAGTTCCATGACGGTACCGCCTTCACGGCCGAGGACGTCGTGTTCAGTGTGGCGCGTGCCAAGGGGCAGGGCTCCAACGTGTCGACCAAGCTCGCCACCGTGACGGAGGCGCGGGTGGTCGATCCGCTGACAGTGGAGTTCGTGACCGCCCAGCCGAACCCAATCCTGCTGGAGGAGATCGCTGACTTCTTCATCATGTCGAAGCGCTGGGCGGAGGCGAACAACGCCGCCCAGGCTGCCGACCTGACTCGGCGCGAGGAGAACTACGCCACCCGCAACGCCAACGGCACCGGACCGTTCCGGCTGGTCTCCCGCGAACCCGACCAGCGTACCGTGCTCGAGCCGAATGCCGGCTGGTGGGACCGGGCGGAACACAACCTCACCCGTGTCGAGTTCAACGTGATCGCCAACGCGGCGACGCGCGTGGCGGCACTGCTCTCGGGCGAGGTGGACATGGTCTACACCGTTCCGCCACAGGACGTGGAGCGGATCGGCCGTACCCAGGGTTTCCGCATCCACCAGAAGGCCGAGCTGCGCACGATCTTCCTCGGCTTCGACCAGAGCCGCGATCAGCTCCTGAAGTCCGACGTGCAGGGCAGGAACCCGTTCAAGGATGTTCGCGTGCGGCGCGCCTTCGTGCATGCGATCGATGTCGAGGCGATCCGCTCGCGCGTGATGCGCGGCCAGTCGCGCCCCTCCTGGCTGATGGTGGGGCCCGGGATCAACGGCTTCGACGAGGATCTCGACAAGGCGCGCCCGCGCGTCGATCTCGACGCGGCCCGGCGCCTGCTGGCCGAGGCCGGCTATCCGAACGGGTTCGGCGTGACCATGGACTGCCCGAACGACCGCTACGTCAACGACGAGGCGATCTGCCAGGCGGTGACCGCCATGCTCGCGCGCATCGGCGTGCGCGTGACCTTGGCGGCGCAGACCCGGGCACGCTACTTCGCCGAGATCCTGGGGCCGCGCTACAATACCAGCTTCTATCTGCTGGGTTGGACGCCCGCGACCTACGACGCCCATAACATGCTGTTCAACCTCGCCGCGACCCGGCGGGGCGATCAGGGGCAGTTCAATGTCGGTGGCTACTCGAACCCGCGGGTCGACGAGCTCACGGCCAAGATCGCGGTCGAGACCAACATCGCCGAGCGCAACCGGATGATTTCGGAGGCGTTCCGCATCCATGCCGAGGATGTCGGCCATATTCCGCTGCACCAGCAGCAGGTGATCTGGGCAGCCAAGACCAACATCGAGCTCGTGCAGCTCGCCGACAACTGGTTCCCGCTGCGCTTCGTGCGCGTACGCTGAGCCGCGTCCGATGGGTGATCGGCGGGACCCTTCGGGTCCCGCCTTTTCGTTGGGGAGAAGAGATGGAGCGCGTGGGATTCATCGGCCTCGGCACCATGGGCGGGCCGATGGCGGCCAATATCCGCCGGCGCCAGTTCCCGATGGCGGTGCACGACGTGCGGGCGGAGGCGATGGCGCGGCTGGCCGAGCTCGGCGCCGAACCGGCCGAAGGGGCGGCGGCGGTCGCGCGCGCGGCCGATGTCGTGATCACCATGCTGCCCGGGCCGAAGGAGGTATCGGCGACACTCGCCGCCATCCTCACCGAGGCGCGGCCGGGCATGCTTGTGATGGACATGTCCACGGTCGATCCCGAGACCACGGACGCCGCCGCGGCAGCGTGCCGGCCCAAGGGCGTGGCCTTCGTCGATGCGCCGGTGGGGCGGCTCAGCCAGCACGCCGAGCGCGGCGAGAGCCTGTTCATGGTCGGCGCCGAGGCGGACGATTTCGCGCGCGTGAAGCCGCTGCTCGAGGCCATGGGCACGACCATCCATCACTGCGGGCTGCCCGGTGCGGGAACCCGCACCAAGCTCGTGAACAACCTGATGACCGTGTGTCTCTGCGCGCTGAACGCCGAGGCGCTGACGCTCGCCTCCGCCTTCGGGCTCGATCTCGGGAAGACGCTCGCGGTGCTGAACGGCACGACCGCGGTGAACGGGCAGCTCAGCGTGAACTATCCGAACAAGGCGCTCGCCGGCGATCTCGCGCCCGGGTTCATGATCGACCTCGCGCACAAGGATCTCAGCCTGATCCTCGCGGCGGGCAATGCGGCGAAGGTGCCGCTCGCGGCGACCGCGGCGATCCGCGAGCTGTATTCGATCGCGCGCGGCGCCGGCCGGGGGCGGCAGGACATGACAGCGGTGCTGGACACGCTGTGCGACCTCGCCGGCGTGCAGGCGCCGCGGAACGGGTAAGACCGGGCTGCCAAAGGTTTGACTTTGGCAGCCCGGTATCGCGCGCAGGGCTGGTGTGGCGGCTGCGCGCCAAGGGAAACCTCATACCCGGCGCACGAAGGTGAAACCTGCGTGCGCCGGGTATGAGGCTCGCTACAGCGCCTTGTCGTAGGTGATCCACATCGTGCGCGTCGCCAGGCGGTCATACACGCCGCGGCCGCGATAGTTGTCGTCCGCCGTGATCCAGCGGATCAGGCCCCAGCCCTTCTCGCGCCCGATCGCGGCGACCGCCTCGATCAGCGCGTCCGCGATCCGCTTCCCGCGCATCGCCGGATCGACGAACAGGTCGTCGAGGAAGCCGCCATAGCCGCCGCGCAGCGGCCGCGCATAGGGACGATAGTGCGCGAGCCCGACCGCGCGCCCCGTCTCGTCCACCGCGACGAGTCCCTTCACCTCATGCGCCGGGTCCATCAGCCAGGACCAGACCGTGTCGCGCATCGCCGGCGTCTGATCGACCTTGTAGAACGCCGCGTAACCGGCATAGAGCCGGTCCCAGTCGCCCCGGTGTTCGGGGCCGACCGGGACGATGCGGATGCCGCTCATTCCGCCGCCTGCGCGTAGGACTCGATCGACTCGCAGGCGCAGACCAGGTTGCGATCGCCATAGACGTTGTCGACGCGTTTCACCGGCGGCCAGTACTTGCCCGAGGCGACCCAGGGCAGTGGCATCGCCGCCTCGCGCCGCGTGTAGGGATGCGTCCATTCATCGCCGGCGATCTCGTCCGCCGTGTGCGGCGCGTTCTTCAGCGGGTTGTCGTCCTTCGGCCAGCGGCCGGACTCGATCGCGCGGATCTCGTCGCGGATCGCGATCATCGCCGCGCAGAACCGGTCGAGTTCGGCCTTCGACTCGCTCTCGGTCGGCTCGATCATCAGCGTGCCCGCGACCGGCCAGGACATGGTCGGTGCGTGGTAGCCGTAGTCCTGCAACCGTTTGGCGATGTCCTCGACCATCACGCCGGCGCTCGCCTGGAATCCGCGGCAGTCGATGATGCACTCGTGGGCGACGAGGCCGTTCGCGCCGACATAGAGGATCGGGTAGTGGTCCTTCAGGCGCGCGGCGACGTAGTTCGCGTTCAGGATCGCGACCTGCGTCGCCTGCGTGAGGCCTGCGCCGCCCATCATGGCGATGTAGGCGTAGGGGATCGGCAGGATGCCCGCGCTGCCCCAGGGCGCGGAGGCAACCGGCCCGGGACCCGTCGCCGGTCCGGCGGCGGCGACGAACGGGTGGTTCGGCAGGAATGGCGCGAGATGGGCCGCAACGCCGATCGGGCCGATACCAGGCCCGCCGCCGCCATGCGGGATGCAGAACGTCTTGTGGAGGTTGAGGTGGCAGACATCCGCGCCGATCGCGGCGGGGCTGGTGAGCCCCACCTGCGCGTTCATGTTCGCGCCGTCCATGTAGACCTGCCCGCCATGGGCGTGGATGGTGTCGCAGATCTCGCGGATGCCCTCCTCGAACACCCCATGCGTCGAGGGATAGGTCACCATCAGCGCCGCGAGCTTGTCCGCGTGCTGCGCGGCCTTCGCCTTCAGATCGGCGATGTCAATGTTGCCGTCGCGGTCGCAGCCCACGGGCACGACGCGCATTCCCGCCATCACCGCCGAAGCCGGGTTCGTGCCGTGGGCAGAGGTCGGGATCAGGCAGATGTCCCGGTGCGTCTCGCCGCGGCTCTCGTGGAAAGCGCGAATCGCCAGCAGGCCCGCGTACTCGCCAGCGCTGCCGGCGTTCGGCTGGAGGCTCACCGCGGCGAAGCCGGTCACGGCGCAGAGCCACTGCTCCAGCCGCGAGGTGAGCGCGCGATAGCCCCCGGCCTGCTCGATCGGCGCGAAGGGGTGGATGTTGGCGAAGCCCGGCCAGGTGATCGGGATCATCTCGGCAGTGGCGTTCAGCTTCATCGTGCACGAGCCGAGCGGGATCATGGAGCGGTTCAGCGCGACGTCCTTGTCCTCGAGGCGCTTGAGGTAGCGCAGCATCTCGTGCTCGGCGTGGTGGGTGTTGAACACCGGCTGGCGCAGGAACGGCGAGGAGCGCACGAGGGCCGCCGGAATGCTGTCCGGCGCCGCGAGCGCATCGACCGCAACCGCCGTGCCGGACGCTTCGGCCAGCGCCGCGACCAGGGCGGCGAGGTCGGCCTGCGTCACCGTCTCGTCGAGCGCGATGCCGACACCGGTTGCGTCGATGCGGCGCAGGTTGAAGCCGCGCGCAAGCGCGGCCGCCATCAGCGCCTCGGCCTTGTCGCCGGCCTCGATCGCGATCGTGTCGAAGAACATGTCGTGGCGCAGCGCGAAGCCGACGCGCCTCGCCGAGTCGCCAAGCAGCCGCGCCAGCAGGTTGCAGCGTCGCGCGATCCGCTTGAGCCCCTCCGGCCCGTGCCAGACCGCGTACATCGACGCCATCACCGCGAGCAGCACCTGCGCGGTGCAGATATTCGAGGTGGCCTTCTCGCGACGGATGTGCTGCTCGCGCGTCTGCAAGGCGAGGCGGAGCGCCGGCCGGCCGGCGGCATCCTGGCTGACCCCCACCAGCCGCCCGGGCATCAGCCGCTTGTAGGCGTCGGAGGTTGCGAAGAACGCCGCGTGCGGACCGCCATAGCCGAACGGCACGCCGAAACGCTGCGCCGAGCCCACCACGATATCTGCGCCCATCTCGCCGGGCGGGGTCAGCAGGCAGAGCGACAGCAGATCGGCTGCCACCACGGCGAGCGCGCCGGCGCGGTGCGCCGCCGAGATCTCGGGACGGAGGTCGCGCACCGCGCCCGTGGTGCCGGGATACTGGAGCAGCACCGCGAAGGGCTTGGCCGCCTCGATCGCCGCCGGATCGTTCGCGGCGATCTCGACAACCTCGACCCCGAGCGGCTTCGCGCGCGTCACCACCACCGCGCGCGTCTGCGGATGCACGTCCGCGGCGATCGCCAGCACGCGCGAGTGCGGCGCATTGCGCTGCGCCCTGTTCACCGCCAGCGCGAGCGCCATCGCCTCGGCCGCAGCGGTGCCCTCGTCGAGCAGCGAGGCATTGGCGATGTCGAGGCCGGTGAGGTCGATGACCATGGTCTGGAAGTTGAGCAGCGCTTCCAGCCGGCCCTGCGCGATCTCGGCCTGATACGGCGTGTAGGCCGTGTACCAGCCGGGATTCTCCAGCACGTTGCGCAGGATCACCGGCGGGGTGTGCGTGCCGTGGTAGCCGGTGCCGATCAGGCTCTTGATGTCGGCGCGGTTCTGCGCCGCAAGCCCAGCGAGCTCGGCCAGGACCGCGGCCTCGTCCTTGGCCTCAGGCAGGCCCGCGGGTGTCGCGATGCGGATACCCGCCGGCACTGCTTTCGCGGTCAGCGCATCGAGGCTGTCGAGCCCGAGGACAGCCAGCATCGCCTGCCGCTCCGCGGTATCGGGGCCGATATGGCGCGCGACGAACCCGTCAGGCCGCGCGAGCGCGGCAAGCTCGGCGAGCGGCGTCATCACAGCGTCTCCAGGTAGGCGGCGTAGGCGGTCTCGTCCATGAGATCCGCGACCGCCGCGGGATCCGTGGGCTCGATCCGGAAGAACCAACCCTCATCGAGGGCCGAGGCGTTCACGAGCCCTGGATTGTCCGAGAGCGCGCCGTTCACCTCGACGATCTTGCCGGCGATCGGCGCGTAGATGTCGGAGGCCGCCTTCACGCTCTCCACCACCGCGCAGGCCTCGCCGGCCGCGACCTCGCGCCCCACCTCGGGCAGTTCGACGAACACCACGTCGCCGAGCGCGGTCTGCGCATGATCGGTGATGCCGACGGTGGCGACATCGCCGTCGAGTCGCACCCATTCATGGTCCTTGGTGAACTTCAGCTCGCTCATCGTGGGCTTCCCTGTCAGCGCTTGTAGCGGTGTGGAACGAACGGCATCGGCGCGATCCGTGCGGGCAGCATCCTGCCGCGCACCGCAAGCGCGACCGCCGTGCCGTCAGCGGAGAGGTCGCGGCGGACATAGCCCATCGCGACCGGGGCATTCAGGGTCGGGCCGAACCCGCCCGAGGTGATCTCGCCGATCTGCGTTCCGTCGGCGGCATGGATCGTGGTGTGGGCGCGCGCAGGCGCGCGGCCCTCGGGCAGGATGCCGACGCGGAGCCGGGATGTGCCGTTCTCCAGCTCGTGGCGGATACGCGCGGCGCCGGGAAAGCTCCACTCGCTGCGTCGGCGCTTGCCGATGGTCCAGGTGAGCGCCGCCTCGACCGGGCTGGTGGTGCGGTCGATGTCGTTGCCGTAGAGGCACAGTCCGGCTTCGAGGCGGAGGCTGTCGCGCGCGCCGAGACCGGCCGGCGCGACATCCGGATCGGCGAGCAGCGTGTCGGCCAGGCGCTCCGCCTCGGCGGCCGGGGCGCTGATCTCGAACCCGTCCTCGCCGGTGTAGCCCGACCGAGAGACGAGGCACGGGATGCCGGCGATCGCGACCTCGGCGACACCCATGAACGGCAGCACGACGGCAGCGGGCCCGAGCCGCGCCATCACGCCCTCCGCCGCAGGGCCTTGCAGCGCGATCAGCGCGCGGTCGGTCCAGACGGCGAGCCGCACACCGGCGGGCAGGTGCGCTTCGATATGGGCGAAGTCCTCGTCCTTGCAGGCGGCGTTGACCACCAGGAACAGCCGATCGCCCATGTTGGCGACCATGAAGTCGTCGAGGATGCCGCCGTCCTCGGCGGTGAGCAGGGCGTAGCGCTGGCGGTTCGGCTTCAGCCCTGCCACATCCGCCGGTGTGAGGCGCTCCAGCGCCGCGGCGGCACCCTCCCCCGTGAGCACACCCTGGCCCATGTGCGAGACGTCGAACAGCGCCGCCTTGCTGCGGCACTGGGCGTGCTCGGCCATGATCCCGGTGTACTGCACGGGCATGGCGTAGCCGGCGAAGGGCACCATGCGCGCGCCAAGGCGGCGATGCAGGGCGTCGAGCGGTGTGGTCTTGAGCTCTGTCACGCGGACTCCGGACGGCCATCCAGCCGGCCCCCTGCCGGCAGGTTCTGGCCCCCCTCTGTCCGGTGACCTGAGAGATTCGCGGGTCTCCCCGCTTACTCCGTCGGTGCGAACGCCTTGCGGCGCCCGGCTTTCCAGAGGTCCGTTCCCCCGGGCGGTCCCTGGTGCCTGAGCGTTTCCGGGGGCCGGTTGCGCCTTCGGCGGCGTGGAACGCGCCACGCACTCTTCCGCTGGGGTGGTCTGGACGGCGCCCTTTCTGCCCCAGGATGGCGCTCGGTTCAATGTCGAAGGCGGCGCCGGGCGCGCGATCCTGGCCGCGCCGGGCCGTCAGGAGCCGGCAGTCTCAGTCGACGATCACGACCTGCTGCGGATCGAGGGTAAGCCAGACCGCCTGGCCGACCTCGTGCACCTGCGTGGGCGGCGCGCTCACCCGCAGCTCGATCGCGCTGTCGCGGGGGCGGATCAGATAGTCCCAGGTCTCGCCGAGATAGACGCGCCGGGTCACCTCGGCCGGCAGCACGGCATGGCCGTTCGCATCCTCCGGGCGGGTCTCGCGCAGCATCATGCTCTGCGGCCGGACCGACAGCAGCACCGCACCGTCGCCGCCCTGTGGCGGCGTCGCCAGCCGCGAGGCCGCGAGCGCGACCGTGTCGAACACGATCTCGCCCTGGACGAGCCGCGCCTCGATCAGATTGGTCCGGCCGATGAAGCCGGCGACGAAGCGCGTGCGCGGGCGCGTGTAGAGCAGGTGCGGCGCGTCCACCTGCTCGATTCGCCCTGCATTCATCACCGCGATGCGGTCCGAGGTCGCCATCGCCTCGGCCTGGTCGTGCGTCACATAGACGGTGGTGATGCGGAATTCGTCATGCAGGCGGCGGATCTCGAAGCGCATCTCCTCGCGCAGATTGGCGTCGAGATTCGACAGCGGCTCGTCGAGCAGCAGCACGGCAGGCTCGACCACGATCGCACGGGCCAGCGCGACACGCTGCTGTTGCCCCCCCGAGAGCTCCGACGGGTAGCGGTCGGCGAGGTGGCTCATCTTCACCACCTCGAGGATCGCGCCGACCCGGCTCCGCACTTCGGCGCGTGGAAGCTTGCGCAGTTCCAGTCCGAAGCCGACATTCTCCGCCACCGTCATGTTCGGCCAGATCGCATAGCTCTGGAAGATCATCGACATGCCGCGCCGTTCGGGCGGCAGCACCGAGCCGGGGGCGGACAGGACCTTGCCGTCGATCTCGATCGTGCCGGCATCGGGCGGGATGAAGCCGGCGATCATGCGCAGCGTCGTGGTCTTCCCACAGCCCGAGGGGCCGAGCAGCGAGACGAACTCGCCCTCCTCGAGCGTGAGGTCGATCGCATCGACCACCGTGAGGCGGCCGTAGATCTTGGTGAGCCCGTTCAGGATCAGTCGCGGCACACTCAGCCCCTCCGCAGCATGAAATCGCGCCCGAGCAGCTTCATCCCGATCCCGACAAAGGCCATGGTGATCACCAGCAGGATGCCGCCGAACGCGGCCAGCACCTCGAAATTGCCGGCTTCGCTCATGTCGTAGAGCAGCACGGCCATGGTGCGCGTGCGGGGCCCGACCAGGAAGATCGCCGCCGAGAGCTCGCGCGAGGCCACGATGAACACGATCAGCCAGCCGCCGAGCAGCGCCTTGCGCACCAGCGGCGTGGTGATGCGCCAGACCGCGTGCAGCCGCCCGCTGCCCAGGATGCGCGCAGCCTCCTCCATCTCCGGGTGCACGGCTCGGATCGCGGCGGCCGAGTTCGCGTAGGCGATCGGCAGGAAGCGCGCGGCGAAGGCGAGGATGATCAGCGCCGCGGTGCCGTAGAGTGCGAGGGGAGGTGCGGCATAGGCGGCATAGAAGCCGATCGCCATGACGATGCCGGGGATCACGAAGGGCGCCATGGCGACGAAGGCGAGCGCATCGCCGAACGGGACGAGGCGTCGGTTGACGATGTAGGCGATCAGCAGCGCGAGCAGGACCGCGATGGTCGCGGCCGTGGCCGAGAACCAGACCGTGTTCCACACCGACTGCATCGCCATCTCGTGCTCGAAGATCAGCAGCCGGTAATTGGCGAGGGTCAGGTTGTCGAGCGCGAAGCCGCGGCCCCAGGCCTTGGCGAAGGAGGCCTGCGCGAGGACGAACAGCGGCATCGCAACCGCGAGCAGGCCAACGCCCGCGCACCAGGCGAACAAGGCCCAGCGCCACCGACCGAGCCGGATCAGTCGCCGCTCGCCTCCCTTGCCCGTCTGCGAGACGAACCCCTTGCGCGCGAGCAGGAGCTTCTGAACGGCGATCAACCCGGCGGTGATCATCAGCAGTGGCATCGCATAGGCGGCCGCGACCTCGACGCGCACGGGCCATTCGAAGAACTGCCAGAGCTGAGTGGTGACGACGTTGAGCCGCGCGGGAATCCCGAGAATCGCCGGCACGCCGAACAGCGAGATCGCTTCGAGGAAGACGAGGATGAACCCGCCCAGGATCGCCGGCATCACGAGCGGGATTGAGATGCGACGCATCGCCGTCCAGGTGCCGGCGCCGAGGATGTTCGCCGCGTCCTCCATCTCGGACGAGACAAGGTCAAGCGCGGCCTTCACGAAGATGAACACGAGCGGGAAGGAGTTGAGGGCGATCACCAGCGTCATGCCCTCGAACGAGAAGATGTTGAACAGCGGGGCTTCGAAGCCGGTCAGGTCGCGCCAGAACCGGTTCACGAACCCCGAGTTCGGGCCGGCGAGCAGGATCCATCCGATCGCACTGAGATAGGGCGGGAGGATGAAGGCGCCGAGCACGGTGGCCCAGGTGAGGCCTTTCCCCGGCATGTCGGTGCGCGAGACCGCCCAGGCCATCGGCACGGCAAGAATGACGGCAAGGGTCGCCGAGGCGAGGCCGAGCAGCAGCGAATTCACCAGCGCGTTGATGTAGCGTTCGCGTCCATAGGCGAAGGCATAGTTGGCGAGCGTGAACGCGCCGGTCCGCTGATCCTCGAAGCTCACCACGAACAACTTCGCCAGCGGGAACGCCACCAGGAACAGCAACACGCCGATCAGCGCGATCCACAGCAGCATGACCGGCTCGATGTTGCGCAGCCGTCCGAGCCAGGTCACACGCCGGGAGCCCGCCACAGCGGCCGGGCCGCGGGCGGAGAGCGTTCCGCTGTCAGGCATGGAGCGGCAATCCGAGAGCAGGTCGCGGCGGCCCGATCCGGTCCGCGGTCCGCCGCATGGTCGTCCCTGGCCGGCTCACACGCCGAAGATGTCCCGCCAGATCTCGCGGATCTCCGGGATTCCCTTCTCGACTTCCTCCGCCGTCGGCGTCATCGCGGCGAACTGGTCCAGGGCCTTCGCGCCGTCCGGCGCCGGAACCTCGGGCCTCAGCGACTCGCCGAAATACTGACGCACCGTCTGCGAGTAGATCGGTCCGGTGAAATACTCCATGAACAGCTTCGCCGCGTTCGGGTTCGGCGCGTTCTTCAGCGCCCCGCTCGGCGCGGGCACCATCAGCGTGCCGTCGGTCGGGTAGATCAGCGCAAGCGGATTGCCGCGCGAGATGCTGAGCAGCGAGGTCGCCGACGGCATGCCGACGCCGATCGTACGCTCGCCCGCGTTCAGCACGGTGACGGGATCCGCCGCCGACCGTCCGATCTGCGGCTTGTTGCGTTCGAGCGCCCGGAGATAATCGACGCCATACATCTTGCGCATCATCACGGCCCAGGAGCCGATCGCGCCGCTGAAACCGGGATGGCCCACCGAAAGCTGATCCTTCCACTTCGGATCGATGATGTCCTGCCAGGATTTCGGCGCCTCTGCCTCGCTGACGCGATCGGTGCGACGGCCAAGCATGTAGAGCGCGAGATAGGTCACCTGGAACAGCCCGTCCGGATCGCCGAGGTCGCGCACCACCTTCAGCATCCCCTCCGCGTTGCGTGGGCGGTACTCCAGCAGGTGCCCCTCGCGCTTGAGGAAGGTCAGATGGCTCTGATCGACCGAGCTGAACACGTCGCATTGCCGCACGCGCGCGCGCATGTCCTGCGAGAGCCGCTGGAACGCCACCTGCGAGGTGCTGCGCACCACGTTCACGCGGACGCCCGGATAACGCTCGGTGAAGGCGCGGCCGATCGCCTCGGAGGGCTCGGCCTGCATCTGCCCCGTGTACCAGGTGAGTTGGCCCTCGCGCTGCGCCGCAGCGTAGAGTTCGCGCTCGTGCGCGGGCATGTCCTGGGCGGCGGCGCGGCGCGACGGGATGATGGCGGCGGCGCCGATGCCCGCGGCGCCGGCGAGAAGGCCTCGCTTGGTCAGTCCGGTCATGGTGTCGATCCCTCCCATTTCTCGGCGCTTGTGCGCCTTGACGACGACACGTTGCCAGCGCGGGCCGCGAGTGTAAACTGTAAACACTGTTGCGTCTTTGCATGAACCGTCGCGACGCCATGTGCGACGGGCTGCTGAAGTCCGCTGTCGCGGCGCCAAGGGGAGGACACAGGGTATGGATCTGATCGAGCGGATCGGCGTCGACGTCGGGCGGCGGCTCAAACTCGAGGACGCGATCGACTGGGCCGCGGCGAATGGGGTGCGCTACATCGATATCCAGCTCGACACCGGGGCGAATGCAGTCAACACCTTCGACGATGCCCGCGCGCGAGCCATCCGGGCGGCGCTGGAGAAGCATGGCATCCATCTCGGTCTACACACCCTGTCGGCGGTGAATGTCGCCGAGTATTCGCCGTTCCTGTCCGAGGCCGTCGATGCCTACATGAAGGCCTATATCGACGCCGCGCCCCGGCTCGGCGCCGAATCCATCGTCGTGCATGCCGGCTACCACTTCACCGCGGACGTGAAGATGCGCATGCAGGCCGGGCTCGAGCGGCTCAAGCGCATGGTTGCCTACGCCGAGACGAAGGGCGCCCTGCTGCTGCTCGAGAACCTCAACAAGGAGCCCGCCGATGCCGAGGTCCATTACCTCGCCCATACGATCGAGGAATGGCGGAGCTACTACGAGGCAATCGACAGTCCTGCCTTCGCGCTCTCCTTCACCGCGAACCACGCCCATCTGCTGCCCGAGGGGGTCGAGGGCTTCGTGGCCGCGATCCCGATGCATCGCGTGGTGGAGGTGCGGCTCGCCGACTGCTTCCGCAACGGCCATGAGCAGCATCTCGTCCCGGGCGAGGGCGACTTCGACTTCGGCGCCATGTTCAAGCTGATCGAAGGTACCGGGTTCAAGGGCCACTACATGAACGCCTTCGGCACGCTGGAGGACATGCAGCATGCGCGTGCCCGCCTGGTCGACCTCGCGCGCGCTGCCGGCGTGAGCGCCTGACGGCACCGAATGCAGGTGCCATTTCGGGCCGCGGAACGAAAACGCTTGCCGGCCGATCGGCGAATGTGCACGCTGTCCGCATCGTTCCGCGGAGGCGCAGATGTCCGAGAGCCTGCTCGATCGCCTGCTGGGACGGTTTGCGCGCGCGGCGGCGCGCATCAGGGCGTGGCATCGCTGGCCCTACTTTGTCGGCGTTGCGATGATCGTCGGCCACCGCGTCAACATGCGGCGCGAGAATCTGACCGATACCGAGGTGTCTCCGCCCAGGCCGCCGCCGCCTGACGGGTTTGACGTGCGCGGCATGCGCACGGCCGACGGCAGCTACAACGACCTTGCCAAGCCGTGGATGGGCATGACGGGTGCGCGGTTCGGCCGGAACATGCCGCTGGCCGAGACGTTCGGCGAACGCCCGCCGCGGCTCTACGAACCAAGCCCGCGGCTGGTCAGCAATCGCCTGCTCGCGCGCCGCCAGTTCGTGCCGGTTCCGCATCTCAACCTGCTCGCCGCCGCGTGGATCCAGTTCATGGTGCATGACTGGCTGAGCCACGGCTCGAACGACAAGGAGGCGAAACCCTGGGATGTCCCGCTGCCTGAGGGCGACCGTTGGATCGACGGCCGGATGACCGTGCTGCCGACCGACCCCGACCCGCGCCATCCGGGCGACGAAGGCCGTCCCGACGCCTACACCAATGTCGAGACCTCGTGGTGGGACGGCTCGCAGGTCTACGGCTCGACGCGCGAGCGACAAGTGCTGGTCCGCACCGATCCGGCGACCGGGAAGCTCCGCGAGGACGGCAAGCTCGGGCTTCGCGAGAACGGCGCGCTGCCGCTCGAGCACCGCACCCTGCGCGGCAAGCCCAGCCCGCGGCTGGAGCTTGCCGGCGTGAACGGCAATTGGTGGATCGCGCTCTCGGTGCTGCATCGGCTGTTCGCGCACGAGCACAATGCGATCGTGGATCGGCTGCGCATCGACTTCCCGGACGCCTCGGGCGAGTGGCTGTTCCAGAAGGCACGGCTGGTCAACGCCGCGCTGATGGCGAAGATCCACACGGTCGAGTGGACGCCGGCACTGATGAACTCGCACGAGGGCCGCACCGTGATGCGCGGCAATTTCTGGGGCATCATGGGCGAGACCTTCACGCATGCCTATGGCCGGATCGGCTCGGGCGAGATCCTCTCCGGCATTCCCGGCTCGCCCCAGGCGCATCACAGCGCGCCCTATGCGATGACCGAGGAGTTCGCCGCGGTCTATCGCCTGCATTCGCTGATCCCGGACGAGATTTCGTTCCGTCGGCACACGGACGACAGCGAGGTCGTCCGGCTCGATCTGACGAAGGTGGCGGGCGGCGAGGTGTGCGACGTCTATGACGCGGTGCCGTTCGACGACGTGGTCTACTCCCTCGGCACCAGCAACCCGGGCGCGCTGGTGCTGCACAATTTCCCCAACGCGCTGCGCCAGCTTGATCGGCTGGACAGCCAGGGCGTGCATTTCGACCTCGCCGCGATCGACATCCTGCGCGATCGCGAGCGTGGCGTGCCGCGCTACTGCGCCTTCCGTCGCCGCATCGACGCGCATGTGCCGAGCAGTTTCGAGGAGCTGACCGACGATCCCGACTGGCAGCGCGAGCTGCGCGAGGTCTACAACGGCAGGATCGAGGACGTGGACCTCCTCGTCGGCACGCTCGCCGAGGCGAAGTCGGCGAAGTACGGCACGCCGCCCGGCTTCGGCTTCTCCGACACGGCGTTCCGCATCTTCATCCTGATGGCCTCGCGCCGGCTGAAGAGCGACCGCTTCTTCACCGACGACTTCCGCCCGGAGATCTACACGCCGGCGGGCTTCGCCTGGGTGCAGGAGAACTCGCTCCGCACCGTGCTGGAGCGCCATTGCGGCGCGCTCCGGCCGCACTTCGGTGATGCGCGCAACGTGTTCTTCCCGTGGACGAGGGCGGGGGCGTGAGCGATGGTCCGCACGATCCGCGTCCCCCTCCTGGTCGACCTGCTGGTCGCCGAGGAACCTGACGCGATCCAGGCACTCGCAGCCGAGGCGCGGCTCGATCGTGGCGTGCCGGCACGCGCGCCGCTCGTGAACCGGATGATCGCGCATCGTGTCGCTGACGTGCTTCAGGTGGAGGGTCGACCGCTGCCCTCGGTCGCGCCCCGCGACGCGCCGGGCCGTGCCGCCGCCCGCGATGCGCTGGAGACCCGGCTCGACGCGCGCCGGATCGACCAGGCGCATCTCGACGCTCTGGCGGCGTATGTCGTCGGCCGCGGTGACCGGCCGGTCGGCCCGCTCGTGCAGGAGACGATCGGCCGCCTGTTCGTCGCCGAGTTCCGCGCCACGGACGAGACATGGCAGGCGGCGCGCCTGCTCGACCAGGCGGCGCGCACGCTCAACCCGATCCGCCGGCTGGTCTGGGCCTTCACCGGCCGGGTGAACGACGCGCGGCGGCTGCTTGCCCGTCGGTTTGCCGGCGATCCGGCGGCGCTGCACGCCGTGGCGATCGCCGTGCACACCCTGGTCGCGTCGTTCCAACGCATGCGCGGGCTCGCCGCCAGGTCGGGAGGTGTGCCGCGCCATCCGCCGGCCGAAGCGGCATCGATCTGCCTCGCCGCGCCGCCGCGCGTGCTGCGCTACGCCACCGCGCCGGGAGCCGACGCGCACGCGACGTTCCGCGCCGGCACGCTGGTGCTGCTCGGCCTGGAGGCGGCGCGGGCGCGCACGCTTGCCCATGACGTCGCGTTCCTGACCGCGACCTGGAGCCGCTGCCCGGCGCATGCCTGGGTTCCGGCGCTGCTGGAAGCGGTGTGGCAGCGCGCCGCGGAGACAGCGCAGCCATGACGCCGGACCCGATCTTCACCCCGCTCGCGTTCCGCAGCCTGACGGTGAAGAACCGCGTGTTCCGCTCCTCGATCTCCGGGCGGTTCGACAACGAGGACGGCTCGCTCACCCAGGCCCGCATCAACTGGGAGTGCCGCTTCGCCAAGGGCGGGGTCGGCGCGATCATCTCCTCCTACGTGCCGGTGCGGATGGACGGGCGGATCATCGCCGGCTACGCGACCATCCACCGCGACGACTTCATCGACCTCTGGCGCAAGCTCGGCGAGGCGGTGCGGAGCTTCGACTGCCGGTTCATCCTCCAGCTCAGCCATTCCGGGCGGCAGATGGATCTGCCGGGCGTGCACAACCAGCATCGCCCTGCGCCGGCGCCGACCAGTGCGAAGGAACCGCTGCACGGGTTCCTCTGCCGTGCGATGGGTGCGGCCGAGATCGAGCGCATGATCGCCGATTTCGCGCGCGGGGCCTGGCGCGCGCGCGAGGCCGGGCTCGATGGGGTCGAACTGCACGCGGCGAACGGCTACCTGTTCACGCAGTTCCTCAGTTCCGCGATCAACGACCGCACCGATCTCTACGGCGGCTCGCTCGCCAACCGCGCACGCTTCCTGCTGGAGGTGATCCGCGCGATCCGCGGCGCGTGCGGGCGCGACTTCCATCTCCAGGTCAAGCTCAGCGCGGTCGAGCACAACGACTTCCTTGTCCCCTGGGCGCCGAAGGGCAACACGCTCGCCGATACGATCCAGGTCGCGCAGTGGTGCGAAACCGCGGGGGCGGATGCGATCCATGTCTCGACCGGTTCGGCGTTCCCCCATCCGCTGAACCCGCCGGGGCCGATGCCGCTCGAGGTGCTGGCGGTCACCTACGACGCGATGGTGTCGGCCGGGATGCACGGGTTCCGCAACCTCGCGATCTTCCGCAGCCCGCTCCTGCGTCCGCTGTTCCGCTGGCTGTGGGACCGCAAGCGGCGCGGCCGCCCGATCGAGGGTGTGGGGATCGACGAGGCGCGCGCGATCAGGGATTCCGTCGGGATCCCCGTGATCAGCACGGGCGGGTATCAGACCGCCTCGGTCGTGCGCGACGGCATCGCGCGCGCCGCCTTCGACGGTGTCGCGATCGCGCGGCCGCTGATCGCCAATCCCGACCTGCCGCAGCAATGGGCGTCCGGGCGTGACCTGCCCGCGATCCCCTGCACCTACTGCAACAAGTGCCTGGCGAACGCGCCCAAGAATCCGCTCGGCTGCTACGAGGAGTCCCGCTTTCCCGACCGCGAGGCGATGCTCGCCGCGATCACCTCGATCTACCGCGCGCGCCCGGGGCTGCGCGTGCCCGATCCAGCGGAGGTGTAGGTGCGCGCGTCGGTCACCGCGGTCGAGGCGGCGCGAGCAGGGCGGCGTTGGCTCACCGTGCCGCTGACGCTGATGGTGGCACTCGCCCTTGTGCTCGGGCTCGTCCTGCTCGCCGCTGTAGCGGTGCTGCTGCATCGTTACAGCGGCGAGTCCACGCCACACTACGCTGGCGATGTCAGCCACTTCCGCTACGGCTCGATCGGCGCGGATCGGTCGAGCGGACTACCGTATCGTGTGTGGAAGGAGCTTCCCGCCCTGTTCCCCGAGGTTTTCCGGCCCACGCTCGAGCGTGGCGACGGCGCCTATGCGGCGTTCGGCTTCCTCTACGAACGCCATGCCGACGGCACGCCGTACGACCTGCCCATCGGTATCTCGCGCCGGCGGGTCAACGGCGTCGAGCTCGTCTGGTTCAACTGCGCGGTCTGCCACGCCGGCACCTGGCGCCGCGAAGGCGGCGAGCGCGTGATCGTGGACGGGATGCCGTCCAACAATCTCGACCTGCACGGCTTCATCCGCTTCCTGCTCGCCGCGGCGAATGACGACCGGCTGAGCCCCGGTCCGCTGCTCGCACGCCTCGAGGCGAGCCAGGGCCGGTTCGGCCTCGTCGAGCGGGTGCTCTGGCGCCATGTGGTCCTGCCCCGCGTGCGCGGTGAACTGCTGCTGCGCCATGTGCGGCTCGACCCGCTGCTCGCCGTGCAGCCGCCCTGGGCACCCGGGCGCGTCGATACCTTCAACCCCTACAAGCTGATCCAGTTCTCGGTCCCGTTCAGCGCGCTCGACCAGGCGGAGCGGATCGGCACCTCCGACTTCCCCTCGATCTTCCTCCAGCGTCCGCGCGAAGGGATGCAGCTGCACTGGGACGGCAACAACACCAGCCTGCACGAGCGCAACCTCTCCGCCGCTGTCGGCGCCGGGCTCGATCTGCGCACGGCCACCGCCGCAGACCATGCCGCGATCCGCCGAGTCGCGCGCTGGCTGCTCGATCTCCGCCCGCCGGCGAGCCCGATGCGTGGGGCGGCCGATGCGGCGGCGGTCGCACGCGGGCGCGAGGTCTATATGCGCGCCTGCGCGTCCTGCCACGGTCACCAGGACGGCGAGCGTTATGTCTTCGAGGGCGGACGTCTCGGCCGCGTCGAACCGATCGAGCGCATCGGCACCGATCGCGCGCGCCTCGACTCCTACACGCAGGAGTTCCTGCGCCAGCAGCGCGCGTCTCTGGGCTTCACCCGCTTCACGAAGACGGATGGCTATGCCAACCAGCCGCTTGACGGGCTGTGGTTGCGCGGCCCCTACCTGCACAACGGCTCGGTGCCGACATTGGCCGACCTGCTGGAACCGGCCGAGGCGCGGCCACGCGCCTTCCTGCGCGGCGACGACACGCTGGACGAGGCGCGCGGCGGGTTCCGCTCTCCCCCCTGCACCCCCGGCGAGCCGGCGCCGTCCGGCCGGTTCTGCTTCGACACGACCCGCCCCGGCAACGGCAATGCCGGCCACGACTACGGCACAGGTCTGAGCCGGGCGGAGAAGGACGATCTGCTCGCCTATCTACGGACGTTCTGAAGGAGGTTCGGACGCATGGATCAGACCCTGAGCCTCGGCTGGACACAGGCGGAGGCGCGCTCGCGCAAGGACACCTACAAGCGCGTTCTCGCGGTGAGCTTGATTGTACAGGCCGGGCTCGCGCTTCTCGCGATCCTGTTTCCGGCCACGCTCTCGCATCTGCTCGGTCTCCCCTCGGCCACGCCTTCCGGCTGGCTGCGGGCGTGGGGGGCCACGCTGCTGCTCGTCACGCTGCTGTACTTCCCGGGCTACATCGACCCGGTGCGCGTGCGCTGGCCCAACGTGATCGGCATCCTGGGGCGTGTCGCCACGGCGCTGCTGTTCCTGCTTCTCGCGCTCGGTGCCGGGCTGCGCGGCTTGCTGTGGCTCGCGCTGATCGACGGCGTCTTCGCCGCAGCCCTGGTCGTCACCTATTTCCGGCTGTTCCGTGCCGAGCTGATGAGCCGGCCGTAGGGATCAGCCGCCACCCAGTGCAGCGCGCGCGGCGCGGCGGAACCGCGCGGCGTCGGCCTCCGCCTCGACATGGACCGCCAGCCGCTCGATCAGGTCCGGCGCCGAGCCGGCCGTGGCAGCCTCCTTGCGCACCAGCACGCGCGCGATCGGACCGAGATGGAAGGCGAGCGCCGCCTCGATCGCCGCGAGCGCGGTGGCGTCCGGCACGAACGCCGTCGCCGTGAGGGTCGGCACCCGGGACCGGATACCGCTGTCGGTGCCTGGGGCAAGCAGCGCGCGGTTGCGGCGCAGGAACTCGGCCCGCTCGTGCGGGTCCTCGATCATGCCGACACAGGCGCCCAGCAGGTCCTGCGCCGTTTCCGCGCCGGCCGCGGCGCGGCGCAGGAGGGTGTCGGCGATCGGGCCGATCTGCTGGACCAGGTCCTCGCGCAGCCGCGCGAGCAGCGCAGGGTCGAAGCGCTCGGCCGCTGTCGAACCAAGACTGGCTGAGAGTAACCCGCCGCGGCTGCCGGGCTCCGGCATCGGACGGACGATCGTCTCCGCCTCGGCGCGGAACCCGCCGGTGAGCGCGGCGCGTAACGCGTCGCGGAACTGCCGCGCGCTGTCGAAGCGATGCTCGGGCTTCTTGGCGAGGCCCCGTGCGAGCACGGGCGCGAGCGCGGTGGTGGCGAGCGGGCCGAGCTCGACGGGGTCGGGGCTGGTCAGCCGCAGCAGCGTCTCCGGCAGCGAGGCGCCGGCGAAGGGCGCACGGCCGACCAGGATCTCGAACAGGATCGCTGCGACCGCGAACAGATCGGCGCGGTGGTCGACCGCGCGCCCCAGCGCCTGCTCGGGCGCCATGTAGCCGGGCGTGCCGATCATCGCCCCGGTGCCGGTGACCGCCGAGAGATCGACCCGGGCGATGCCGAAATCGGCGAGCTTCGCCGCCCCCGAGGGCGTGATCATGATGTTGCCGGGCTTGACGTCGCGATGCACCACGCCGGTCGCGTGCGCCGCGCCGAGCCCATCCAGCACCTCCAGCATGGCCGCGACCAGTCGGGGCGTGACCGCGGCGCGATTGGCGGCACTCTCGCGCAGCATCCGCCCGAGCGTGGTGCCCTCGACGAACTCCATGACGATGTAGGGCGCCTCGGCGTCGTCGGCGAAGTCATAGACGGCGACGATCGCGGGATGGGAGCACCGCCCGGCCGCGCGCACCTCGGTGCGGAAGCGCTCGAGAAACGCATCGCGCGCCGCGTCGTCCAGCATGGAGGTGCGCATCACCTTGATCGCGACGCTCCGGTCGATCGCCGGGTCGTGCGCGCGCCAGACCACGCCCATTGCGCCGGCGCCGAGCCGCTCGATCGGCACGTAGCGGCCGAGCCTGGCCGGGAGCTCGGCCGGACGGACGATCGTCTCGGGATGGTCCGACATCGCGCTCAGGCGCCGAGCATGCGCATCGCCTGGTCGAGGCTGCGGCGCATCCGCGTGAAGGCCCGGCCGAGTTCGCCGATCTCGTCGCGTCCGCCGGCGGCGAACTCGGGCGCATCGGCCTTGCCCAGGCTGACATCGGTGGCGAGACGCGAGATGCGCACCACCGGCCGCACCACGGTCAGGTGCAGCAGCACGTTGAGGACGACCATGACACCGGCGAACACGGCGGCGAGCAGCACCATCGCCGCGTGCAGGTTGCGCTGCGCCGTCTCCAGCGCCACCGCCATCGGCACCGAGACGATCTGCGCGGCAACGGTCTCGCCCATGCTCCAGCCGAATCCGTTGCTGCTGCCGTACTGGGCAAGCAGGGCCGGCGGCGCCCGGTCGGGCGTCGAGTGGCAGGTGAGGCAGGCCTCGCTTGACACCGTGATCGGCCGGGCGAGCGTCAGGACCGGGCCGGTCGGCGTCTCGCGTTCGGCCGAGAGTTCCTCGAGGCCGCGGCGGTTGCGGAAGGCGTGGATGAAGTCGGCCTCCCAGTCGGTGGCGCGGTCGGCCGGGTTGGTCGGGTTGAGCGCCGCCTCCTTGTAGGTGAAGTCGGGGTAGCGCTCGGTCAGCGCCTTGAAGTTGGTCTGCGCGGCATAGGAGGGCACGGTCATCGGCTCGAAATGGTCGCGGGGGGCGGCGGCCAGGGCCGGGCCGACACGCTGGGATGTGTAGGTGCGGACCGCGTTCGCCGCGGCCATCATGATGCGCGCGTTCTGCAGCACCTCGCCCCGCGCCGAGGCGACGAACTGGCGCTCGAGCGCGACCCAGGCGGCGGCGAAGCCGACCGCGAACACCGCGAGGATCGCGAGGTTGAACTTGAGCCGAAGTCCCATGGCGCTGCCTGCCGTCTCTCGGCCGGTGATCCTGGGACCAAATCGATAACCGAGGGTTTCCGGCGCCCGGCCGGACCGGGTTTCCCGCCACTCGCGACGATTGTTGCCCGCCACGCCACACCACACGTAAGGTGACGCCCGGGGCCCGGGCAGGCGTCAGGAGAACGAGAGGGCCCGGGGAAGGGAGATCGTCCGGTTGAAGAAGGACACGCCGATCCTGGAAGCCGCGCAGGTGTCCTTGCGCTTCGGCGGAGTGCGCGCGCTGACTGACGTGTCGTTCTCGGTCGAGCGGGGCGAGCTCTTCTCCATCATCGGCCCGAACGGCGCCGGCAAGACCTCGATGGTGAACTGCATCTCGGGGCGCTACCGTCCGACCGAGGGGCGGGTGCTGTTCGAGGGCACCGACATCACGACCATGAAGCCGAACCACCGCGCCGATCTCGGCATCGGTCGGACGTTCCAGAACCTGGCTTTGTTCGGCCACATGTCGGTCCTCGACAACATTCTCGTCGGCCGGCACCACCTGCTGAAGAACAACTTCGTGACCGGCATGCTGTACTGGCTCGGCGGCGCGCAAAAGGAGGAGCTCGCGCATCGCCGCGAGGTCGAGGACATCATCGACTTCCTCGAGATCCAGCACATCCGCAAGGCGCCGGCCGGCACGCTGCCCTACGGGTTGCGCAAGCGCGTGGAGCTCGCGCGCGCGATCGCGCTCAAGCCGAAGCTGATCCTGCTCGACGAGCCGATGGCGGGGATGAACCTCGAGGAGAAGGAGGACATGGCCCGCTACATCGTCGACCTCAACGAGGAGTGGGGCATGACGGTGATCATGATCGAGCACGACATGGGCGTGGTGATGGACATCAGCCACCGCGTGATCGTGCTCGATTTCGGTCGCAAGATCGCCGAGGGCACGCCGGAGCAGGTGCTCGCCGATCCGCACGTCAAGCGCGCCTATCTCGGCGAGGCCGAGGACGTGCCGGTCGGGGGTGACACCGAAGCCGACACGGTCGCCTGAACGCCATGGCCCTGCCCGACCTCACCCGCCACGACACGCTTCCGAAGCTCCTGTCGCTGCATGCCCGCGAACACGGGAGCGAGATTGCGCTGCGCGAGAAGGAGTTCGGCATCTGGCGGTCGATCACCTGGGCGGACTACCACGAGCGCGTCCGCTCCTTCGCGCTCGGGCTGGCCTCGCTCGGCATCGGGCGCGGCGACGTGATCGGGCTGATCGGCGACAACCGCCCCGACTGGGTGATGGGCGAGGTTGCGGCGCACGCGGTCGGTGCGATGTCGCTCGGCATCTACCGCGACGCGCTCGACGACGAGGTCGCCTATCTTCTGTCCTACGCCGAGGCCAAGCTCGTCTTCGCCGAGGACGAGGAACAGGTGGACAAGCTGCTGGCCCTCGGCGATCGCGCGCCGTCGTTGTGCCACATCATCTATTCCGATCCGCGCGGGATGCGGAAATACGATGATCCGCGGCTGATGTCGGTCTCGGCGCTGGTCAAGCGCGGCGAGGATCTGCGGCTCGCCGAGCCAGACCGCTACGAGCGGATGGTGGAGGCGACGCGCGGCGAGGACATCGCGATCCTCTGCACCACCTCCGGCACCACCGCGCGGCCCAAGCTCGCGATGCTGAGTGCGCGCGCGCTGATCAATCACTGCGCCTGCTATCTCGGTGCCGATCCGAAAGGCCCGGAGGATGAGTACGTCTCGGTGCTGCCGCTGCCGTGGATCATGGAGCAGGTCTATGTGATGGGCTGGGGGCTCATCACCCGCATGAAGGTGAACTTCGTCGAGGAGCCCGACACGATGATGGCCGATTTCCGCGAGATCGGCCCGACCTTCGTGCTGTTCGCCCCGCGGCTCTGGGAGGCGATCGCGGCGGATGTGCGCGCGCGGGTGATGGACTCGACCAGGCTCAAGCAGCGTCTCTACGAGCTTGGCATGAAGCAGGGACTCGCGGCGCTGGACAAAGGCGGGCGGTCGACGCTCGCCGATGCGCTGCTGTTCAGGGCGCTGCGCGACCGGCTGGGGTTCTCGCGGCTGAAGTCGGCCGCGACCGGCGGTGCGGCGCTCGGCCCGGACACGTTCCGCTTCTTCCAGGCCATGGGCGTGCCGCTGCGCCAGCTCTACGGCCAGACCGAGCTGCTCGGCGCCTACACCATCCACACCGCCGAGGACGTGGACTTCAACACGGTCGGCGTGCCGTTCGACAAGACGGTGGAGGTGAAGATCGACAACCCGGACGCCAATGGTGTCGGCGAGATCGTCACGCGCCACCCCAGCATGTTCGCCGGCTACTTCAAGAACGAGGAAGCGACGAGGGCGGACCTGCGCGACGGCTGGATGCATACCGGCGATGCCGGCTACTTCGACAAGAAGGGCCACTTGGTGGTGATCGATCGCATCAAGGACATCGCGACCACCGCGCGCGGCGACCGCTTCAGCCCGCAGTTCATCGAGAACAAGCTGAAATTCAGCCCCTATGTGGCCGAGGCCGTCATCCTCGGCGACCAGCGCGACTACCTCGCCGCGATCATCTGCATCCGCTACCCGATCGTCTCCAAATGGGCCGAGCGCAACCGGATCGCCTTCACCACCTACAGCGATCTCGCCGCCAAGCCGCAGGTCGGCGAGATCCTCAAGCGCGAGATCGAGGCGGTGAACGCGCAACTGCCTGAGGCGCAGCGCATCCGCAAGGCCGTGCTGCTCTACAAGGAGCTCGATGCCGACGACGACGAGCTCACCCGCACCCGCAAGGTGCGGCGCGGCGTGATCGCGCAGAAATACGGCGACATCATCGATGCCATCTACGGCGACCGGCCCGAGATTCCGGTCGATACCGTGATCAAGTTCCAGGACGGTACCACCCAGCGCATCCGCACCACGCTCAGGGTGATCGAACTCCTGCCCGCGCCGGCCGCGGCACCCGCGCCGGCCCACGCCGCATGAGGATCGGATGAACTGGGAACTGCTGTTCCAGCTCACGCTGAACGGGCTGATCGTCGGCACGCTCTACGGCGTGGTCGCGATGAGCTTCGTGCTGATCTACAAGGCCTCGCAGGTGGTGAACTTCGCCCAGGGCGAGTTCCTGCTGGTCGGCGCCTGGGTGTGCTGGTGGCTGCTGACCGAGCACCGCGTGCCCTTCCTCTGGGGCTTCCTGATCACGCTCGCCTTCATGACGCTGTTCGGCATCCTGATCCAGGTGGTGGTGCTGCGCCCGCTGATCGGCGAACCGGTTATCAGCGTGATCATGGTGACGATCGGGCTGTCGATCTTCTTCCAGGCGCTGATGAAGTGGATGTTCGGCGTGTTCGCCCAGCCCTTCCCGCCGATCTTCGAGACCCAGGTGGTGAGCGTGATGGGGCTCGAGGTGCAGAGCGTCTATCTGATGAGCCTGGTCATCAGTGTCGCGATCATGGGCGCGTTTGCCTGGTTCTTCACCGCGTCGAAGCACGGGCTCGCGATGCGCGCCACCGCCTTCGACCAGCAGGTGGCGCAGTCCTTGGGGATTTCGGTCCGCCAGGTGTTCGCGATGTCCTGGGCGATCTCGGCGGTGGTCTCGGCGGTCGCCGGCGTGGTGGTCGGCGTGGTGAACGGTGTCAGTTCCGCGCTCTCGTTCTACGGCATCAAGGTTTTCCCGGCCGTGATCCTGGGCGGGCTCGATTCCATCCTAGGTGCCGTGCTGGGCGGCATCATCGTCGGCGTGCTGGAGAACGTCGCCCACTTCTTCGACACCACGCTGCTGAACTGGGGCAACATGTACCAGATCGCGCCGTTCTACGTGCTGATCCTGATCCTGATGATCAAGCCCTACGGGCTGTTCGGCACCAAGAACATCGAGCGGGTGTGAGGGCCGCACGCCATGGCCGCGATCGCGATGACCCCGTGCGGCGACTTCCGCCAGTCCTACCGCGAGGACACCACGATCTTCCCGACCCGGCTGTCGCGCGCCTTCGCGATCGCCGGTGTGGCCTTGCTCTGCCTCGTGCCCCTGACCGGCGACCGATACGTGCTGAGCCTGATGATCCAGATGGGCTATCTCGGTATCGCGGCACTGGGGCTGAACATCCTGGTCGGTTTCACCGGCCAGATCTCGATCGGGCACTCGGCGTTCTTCGGGGTCGGCGCCTTCGCCTCCGCCTGGTTCGTCGAACACGGCGTGCCGGTGCTGCTGGCGATCCCGCTTGCCGGCGTCGCGACCACGGCCGTCGGCATGGTGTTCGGCATCCCGGCCGCGCGGCTGAAGGGGCTCTATCTCGCGATCGCCACGTTGGCCGCGCAGTTCATCATCGAGGATTTCTTCGCCCGCGCGCGCTGGTTCACCGGTGGCGTGGCGGGGCGTATCACCCAGCCGCCCTCGCTGTTCGGCTTCGCCTTCGACAGCAACGAGACATACTTCTACTTGGTGCTCGCGTGGGTCGTGCTCATGTTCATCGGTGCGGCCAACCTGATGCGCTCGCGCGACGGTCGCGCGCTCGTCGCGGTGCGCGACCACTACCTCTCGGCCGAGATCATGGGGATCAACCTCACCTACTACCGCACGCTCTCCTTCGGCATCTCGTCGTTCTTCGCCGGCATCGGCGGCGCGCTCTACGCCCACTACATCCTGTTCGTCTCGGTCGAGGCCTTCACCATCCTGTTCTCGATCCAGTTCCTCGGCATGATCATCATCGGTGGCCTTGGCAGCGTGATGGGCTCGATGATGGGTGCCGTGTTCATGGTGATGCTGCCGGAGGTTGTGCAGTGGTTCGCCGATGCCGTGGCCGGAGGCGCGATCGACCGGGCGCTCGGCCTCGGCAATGCGGTCAGCTTCCTGCGCGAGATGGTGATCGGCGCGGCGATCATCCTGTTCCTGATCTTCGAGCCGGACGGACTCGCCCATCGATGGAGGCTGATCAAGGCGTACTGGAAGCTGTATCCTTTCTCGCACTGAGGGGCGACGAACGGCCCCGATGGAAACGTCTAGGAGGTCAAGGATGACGATGTTTCGTTCCATGCTTCTCGCCGCCGCCGGGGCGGTCGCGATCGCCGGGACCGCGGATGCGCAGAGCCGCATTCCGGTTGGCCATCTGATGGACAACTCGGGCCCGACCTCGGATGTCGGCGTGCCCTACGGCCAGGGGGTCGCGGACGCGCTCGCCTGGGTCAACCGCCGTGGTGGCGTTGCCGGGCGGCAGCTTGCCGTCTCGGGCTTCGATTACGGCTACCAGGCGCCGCGCGCGATCGCGCAGTACCAGGCCTGGACGCAGCGCGAGCGCGTGGTCGCGATCCAGGGCTGGGGCACGGTCGACACCGAGGCGCTGATCGCCTTCGTCACGCGCGACCGCATCCCCTACATCTCGGCCTCATACTCGGCGGCGCTCACCGACCCGACGGGGCGTGCGCCGCGCGCGGACAAGGCGGCACCGTTCAACTTCTTCTACGGCCCGTCCTACTCCGATGCGCTGCGCGCGATGATCATCTGGGCGGCGGAGGACTGGAAGGCGCGGGGCGGCCAGGGGCGGCCGAAATACGTCCACATGGGCGCGAACCATCCCTATCCGAACTCGCCCAAGGCGGCCGGCGAGGCGCTCGCGGCCGAACTCGGCTTCGAGGTGCTGCCGGCGATCCAGTTCGCGCTGACGCCGGGCGACTACACCGCGCAGTGCCTGGGCCTGCGCAATGCCGGCGCCAACTACGCCTATCTGGGCAACACGGCGGGCTCGAATATCTCGGTTCTGCGCGCCTGCCACACTGCCGGGGTGCAGGTGCAGTTCCTGGGCAATGTCTGGGGCATGGACGAGAACGCGATGAAGGCGGCCGGCGTGGCCGCGAACGGTGTCGTGTTTCCCGTGCGCACGGGCGTCACCTGGGGAGGCGACGCACCGGGCATGGCGGCTGTGCGCGAGATCAGCCGCGGTGGCGCCACCGCGGCGACCGAGTACCGCCCTGTGCACTACCTCGCCGGCGTCTGCAGCGCCATGTTGATGGTCGAGGCGATGCAGACCGCGGCGGCCAATGGCGGCCAGGTGACGGGCGATCGCATCCGCGAGGGGTTCTACGCGCGGCGCGACTGGGTGCCGCAGGGCTTCGAGGGCGTATGCAACCCGTCCAACTTCACCGTCGAGGATCATCGCGGTCAGATGCGGGTCGCGCTGTTCCGCTCGGTCGTGACGGGCGACACGACGCAGGGCTCGGTTGCCGAGCTGATGCGCGCTGGCACGATGCGACTCGATCCGGTGACGACGATCACGCTCGAGCGGCGTCAGGACTGGCTCGGCTGGTGAGCCAAGCGGGCGGGCGGCACGACGCCGCCCGCCTCTCGCGCGAGGGTCAGCCATGGACGGAACCGCGGCCGCCAAGGTCCAGCAACGCTGGGTGGACACACTGCCGGCGCTGCTCGAGGTGAACAATGTCGAGGTCGTCTACAACGACGTCATCCTCGTGCTGCGCGGCCTCTCGCTCAAGGTTCCGCAGGGGCACATCGTCGCGCTGCTGGGCGCGAACGGTGCCGGCAAATCCACCACGCTCAAGGCGATCTCGGGGCTGCTCAAGACCGAGGAGGGCGAGATCACGCGCGGCGACATCCTGTTCGCGGGCGAGCGGCTGAACGGCATCGACCCGGACCGGATCGTCCGCAAGGGGATCTTCCAGGTGATGGAGGGGCGCCGGATCATCGCCGACATGACCGTGCTGGAGAACCTTCGTCTCGGCGCCTTCACGCGCTCGGACGGCGATATCCGGCGCGACATCGAGATGGTGTACGGCTACTTCCCGCGCCTGAAGGAACGCACCGGGCTCGCGGGCTATCTCTCGGGCGGCGAGCAGCAGATGCTGGCGATCGGCCGCGCGCTGATGGCGCGGCCGAAGCTCGTGCTGATGGACGAACCCTCGATGGGGCTCTCGCCGCTGCTCGTGAAGGAGGTGTTCGGCATCATCCAGCGGCTCAACAAGGATCTCGGCATCACCATCCTGCTGGTCGAGCAGAACGCGCGGATGGCGCTGTCGGTCGCCTCCTACGGCTATGTGATGGAGCAGGGGAAGATCGTGCTGGACGGTACCGCCGAGGAACTCGCCAACAATGAGGACGTCAAGGAGTTCTACCTCGGCGGCCACGGCGCCGAGCGGAAGAGCTTCAAGAACCTGAAATCCTACAAGCGTCGCAAGCGCTGGCTGTAGCCCGATGCCGTCCGGCGAGTTCTTCGACGTCCTCGAGGTGCGCGATCCGCAGGCGCGCGAGGAGGCGCTGATGGGCGCGCTCGCGGCCCATGTCGCGCAGGCCAAGGCCTCGGCGCCCTACTACGCGCGCCTGCTCGCGGATGTCGATCCGGATACGATCTGCACGCGCGAGGCGCTCGCTGCGCTGCCGTTGACCCGCAAGTCCGAACTCGGCGCGATCCAGGCCGCGCATCCACCCTTCGGCGGACTGACAACACTGCCGGCGGGGCGGCTTCAGCGCATCTTCGTCTCGCCCGGCCCGATCTACGACCCGGAGGCAGGCGGGCGTGACTATTTCCGCTTCGGCCGCGCGCTCTACGCCACGGGGCTCCGCTCCGGGCAGATCCTGCACAACACGTTCTCGTATCATTTCACGCCCGCCGGCGTGATGCTGGAGCGCGGCGCGCGCGCGCTCGGCTGCGCGGTCGTGCCGGCCGGGCCTGGCAACACCGAGATGCAGGCGCGCGCGATCGCGCATATCCGCCCGCAGGCCTATTCTGGCACGCCCGACTTCCTCAAGACGATCCTGGACAAGGGGGACGAGCTCGGGCTCGACCTCTCCTCGATCCGCCGTGGCCACGTCACCGCCGGCCCCTTCTTTCCCGCGCTGCGTCAGTACTACGCGGCGCGCGGGCTGACCGTGCTGCAATCCTACGGCACGGCCGATCTCGGCCTGATCGCCTACGAATCCGAGGCGCGCGAAGGCATGATTCTCGACGAGCATGTGATCGTCGAGATCGTACGCCCGGGTACTGGTGAGCCCCTGCCCGCCGGTGAAGTGGGCGAAGTCGTGGTCACGCTGCTGACGCCCGAGTATCCGCTGATCCGTTTCGCGACCGGCGATCTCTCGGCGGTGCTGCCGGGCCCCTCGCCCTGCGGGCGCACCAACACGCGCATCAAGGGGTGGATGGGCCGCGCCGACCAGGCGACCAAGGTGAAGGGCATGTTCGTCCGCCCCGAGCAGATCGCTGAGATCGCCCGCCGTTTCCCAGAGCTCGGCCGGCTGCGCCTGGTGGTGGATCTCGCCGGCGACAGCGATGCGATGACCCTGCGAGTGGAGGCACCAACCTCGGCACCTGGCCTTGCCGAGCGGCTCGCCGAGACGCTGCGTGACGTGACCAAGCTCCGGGGGGCCGTCGAGATTGTTCCTCCGGCCAGCCTGCCGAACGACGGCAAGGTGATCGACGATCGCCGCCCGGTCGGGTGAGGCGTCGCACTTGCCGCACGGCAGGACTGGCGCGCATGATTGCCTGTCAGTTCGCGGATATCGACCCATGCTGCCCAACCGTTTGACCGCCCTCGAGTTCGACCACGGTGACGACATCGCGATGTTGCGCGACAGTGTGCGTCAGTTCGCCGCTGATAGGATCGCGCCGATCGCCGCCGAAATCGACCGGACGGATGAGTTCCCGCGCCATCTCTGGCCCGAGATGGGCGCGCTTGGCCTGCACGGCATCACGGTCGAGGAGCAGTACGGCGGGGTGAACATGGGCTATCTCGCCCATTGCGTGGCGATGGAGGAGGTGAGCCGAGCCTCGGCCTCGGTCGGGCTTTCCTACGGCGCGCACTCCAATCTTTGCGTCAACCAGATCAAGCTGAACGGCACCGAGGAGCAGAAGCGCCGCTATCTGCCGAAGCTGATCTCCGGTGAGCATCTCGGCGCGCTTGCGATGAGCGAGCCGGGGGCAGGGTCCGATGTCGTGTCGATGAAGCTGCGCGCCGAGAAGCGCGGTGACCGCTACGTGCTGAACGGCACCAAGATGTGGATCACCAACGCGCACTATGCCGAGACCATGGTGGTCTATGCCAAGACCGATCCGGCGGCCGGCAAGGACGGCATCACGGCCTTCATCGTTGAGCGTGGCTTCAAGGGATTCCGACCCGCGCAGAAGCTCGACAAGCTCGGCATGCGTGGCAGCCCGACCTCTGAGCTCGTGTTCGAGGACTGTGAGGTGCCGGCGGAGAACGTGCTCGGCCGGGTCGGCGGTGGGGTGCGTGTGCTGATGAGCGGGCTCGACTATGAGCGCGCGGTGCTCGCTGCAGGCCCGCTCGGCATCATGCAGGCGTGTCTCGACGTGGTCCTGCCTTACGTGCACGAGCGCAAGCAGTTCGGCCAGCCGATCGGCGAGTTCCAGCTCATCCAAGGCAAGCTCGCCGACATCTACACGACCTTCAACGCATGCCGCGCCTATGTCTACGCCGTGGCGCAGGCCTGCGACCGGGGGCGGGTGACGCGCAAGGACGCAGCCGGTGCGATCCTCTACGCCGCCGAGGCGGCGACGAAGATGGCGCTGGATGCGATCCAGATCCTCGGTGGTAACGGCTACATCAACGACTACCCGGCCGGCCGGCTGCTGCGCGACGCCAAGCTCTACGAGATCGGCGCCGGCACCTCCGAGATCCGCCGCATGCTGATCGGCCGCGAACTGTTCCGCGAGACCGCGTGACGCTGCTCCCGACCGCGATCGATCCACGCGCGGAGGGGTTCCGCGCCAACGAGGCGGTGAACCGCGCGCTCCTCGCCACGCTGCGCGAGCGTCTGGCCGCCGCTGCGGTGGGTGGTCCGTTGGCGGCGCGCGAACGCCACCTCTCGCGCGGCAAGCTTCTCCCGCGCGAACGTGTCGAGCGGCTGATCGACCCCGGCGCGCCGTTCCTCGAACTCTCCCCCCTCGCCGCGTTCGGGCTCTACGGCGGCGAGATCCATGCCGCCGGCATCATCACCGGCATCGGCCGGGTGGCGGGGCGCGAATGCGTGGTCGTGGCCAATGACGCCACGGTGCAGGGCGGCACGTATTTCCCCGTCACGGTCAAGAAACACCTGCGCGCGCAGGAGATCGCCGAGGAGAACCGTCTGCCCTGTCTCTATCTGGTCGACAGCGGCGGGGCGAACCTGCCGAACCAGGATGAGATCTTTCCCGACCGCGATCACTTCGGCCGGATCTTCTACAACCAGGCCCAGATGTCGTCGCTCGGCATTCCGCAGATCGCTGTCGTCATGGGGAGCTGCACCGCTGGCGGTGCCTATGTGCCGGCGATGAGCGACGAGAGCGTGATCGTCAAGGAGCAGGGCACGATCTTCCTGGGCGGACCTCCGCTGGTGAAGGCCGCGACCGGCGAAGTGGTGACGGCCGAGGAACTCGGGGGCGCGGATGTGCACACGCGCCTCTCCGGTGTGGCCGACCATATGGCGAACGACGATGCGCATGCGCTGGCGCTCGCCCGGCGTATTGTCTCGCGCCTGAACACCCGCAAGGTGCTGCCGGTGCCGGTGCGCGAACCTGTGCCTCCGCGCTACGACCCCGAGGAGCTCTACGGCATCATCCCGCCCGACGTGCGCACGCCCTACGAGGTGCGCGAAGTGATCGCACGCATCGTCGATGCCTCGGAGCTCGACGAGTTCAAGCCGCGCTACGGAACCACGATTGTCTGCGGCTTTGCACGCATTTGGGGCTATCCGGTCGGCATCGTCGCCAACAACGGGATACTGTTTTCGGAATCCTCCCTCAAGGCCGCCCATTTTGTCGAACTCTGCAGCCAGCGGAACATCCCGCTCGTCTTCCTGCAGAACATTGCCGGCTTCATGGTGGGCAAGACCTACGAGACCCGCGGCATCGCCAAGGATGGCGCGAAACTTGTGACCGCCGTCGCCACCACGTCGGTACCCAAGTTCACCGTACTGATCGGCGGTTCGTTCGGTGCCGGGAATTACGGCATGTGCGGCCGCGCCTACTCGCCCCGCTTCCTCTTCACTTGGCCGAACAGCCGCATCTCGGTGATGGGCGGCGAGCAGGCCGCGACCGTGCTCGCCACCATCCGCCGCGACAATCTCGCCCGCCAGGGCAGGGACTGGTCCGCCGAGGAGGAGGAGGCGTTCAAGGCGCCGATCCGTGAGAAGTACGAGCGCGAGGGCGATCCCTACTACGCCACCGCGCGCCTCTGGGATGACGGGATCATCGAGCCCGCGCGCACGCGCGACGTGCTGGGGCTCGCGATCTCGGCGGCCTTGAACGCGCCCATTCCGCCGACACGGTTCGGCGTGTTCCGGATGTGAGCGCGATGTTCCGCTCGCTGCTCGTCGCCAACCGGGGCGAGATCGCCTGCCGCATCTTCCGCACCGCGCGGCGCATGGGGCTGCGCTGCATCGCCGTCTATTCGGAGGCGGATGCACACGCGCTGCATGTCGAGCTGGCCGACGAGGCCTATCCGATCGGCCCCCCGCCCGCGAGTGCGAGCTATCTGCGCATCGACCGCATCATTGAGGCCGCACGCCAGGCGGGCGCGGAGGCGATTCATCCCGGCTACGGCTTCCTCGCCGAGAACGCCGAGTTCGCCGAGGCGTGCGAGCAGGCCGGCATCGTGTTCGTCGGCCCCCCCGCCTCCGCGATCCGCGCGATGGGCTCGAAGGCCGCGGCCAAGGCGGTGATGGCCAAGGCCGGCGTGCCCCTGGTGCCCGGCTACCACGACGATGTGCAGGATGACGCCCGCCTGGCCGCCGAAGCCGATCGCATCGGCTATCCGGTACTGATCAAGGCTTCCGCCGGTGGCGGCGGGCGCGGCATGCACATCGTCGAGCGCGCTGCCGATTTCGCCGACGCGCTCGCCGCCGCCCGCCGCGTCGCCAAGGCCGCTTTCGGCGACGATCGCGTGCTGCTCGAGCGCTATCTGCGCCGGCCACGCCACATCGAGGTGCAGGTGCTGGGCGACGCCCACGGCACGATCCTTGACCTCCACACGCGCGACTGCTCGGTGCAGCGCCGCTACCAGAAGGTGGTCGAGGAGGCGCCGGCGCCCGACCTGTCCGACACCGTGCGCGCCGGCCTCGCCAAGGCCGCGGTCGATTCGGCGCGCGCGGTCGGCTACCGCAATGCTGGCACGGTGGAGTTCATCGCCGAAGGCGACGCCTTCTACTTCATGGAGATGAACACGCGGCTGCAGGTCGAGCATCCCGTGACGGAACTGATCACGGGGCTCGACCTTGTCGAATGGCAACTGCGAATCGCGTCGGGCGAGGCGCTGCCGTTCAGCGAATCACCTCCCGCCTCCGGTCATGCCGTCGAGGTGCGGCTCTGCGCCGAGGACCCGACGCTCGACTGGCGCCCGGCGGTGGGGCGGCTCGACCGCTTCCTTCTGCCGGAGGAGGCATCCGGTGTGCGCATCGACACCGGCGTGCGTGAGGGCGACACGATCACGCCGTTCTACGACTCGATGATCGCGAAGGTGATTGCCCATGGCGAGGACCGCGCTGCGGCGTTGCGCCGGCTCAGCGCCGCTCTCGCGGCGATCCGCATCGACGGGATTGCGACCAATCTCGACCTGCTGCGCCGGATCGTCGGCCACCCGTCATTCCGCGCCGGCGATCTCTCGACCGGGTTCATCGCTGCCCATGCCGATGATCTGCTCGCCGCACCCCGGCCGCTGCCCGATCGCGCGCTGATCGCCGCCTCGGCCGCGCTGCTGCTCGACGAGCAGGACCGCGCCGAGCACTTCGCGCGCACCTCGGCCGATCCGCACTCGCCGTGGAACCGCCGTGATGGCTGGCGCCTGCACGGCGCCGCGTCGGCCGAGACCGAGCTGATCCAGGACGGCGCCGTCCGACGCGTGCGCGCCGAGTATGGCGACGGGTTCTGGCGCCTCCGATTCCGATCATCGACGGACGAGCCGGTCGCGCTGGCCCTGCGCGCCGGTCGCGGTCTCGACCACGACGCGCTGCTGCTGGACGTGGACGGGGTGCGCACCCGCGCGACCGTTCGCCGGTACGGCGACGATATCGTCGTCACCCTGTCCGGTCCCGAGCCGACCACCGCGACCCTCACCGTGCGGCATCAGATCGGCGCCGCCGCTACCGCGATCGCCAGCTCCGGTTCGGTCGTCGCGCCGATTCCGGGCCGGATCGTCAAGGTCATGGTCGAGCCCGGCCAGCCGGTTGCGCGCGGGGAGACGCTGGTGATCCTGGAAGCGATGAAGACGGAGCTGCGCATTGCGGCCCCAGCCGACGGCACCGTCACGCGCGTCACCGCACAGGCGGGGGACCTGGTGGCGGAGGGAACGGAACTGGTTTTCGTGGAGGCTGAATCGGCCGCATAGAAGCGGTTCAGCGCTGCGGCAGGGTGCGATCCACCTTCGCGAAGACGCGCCGTGCATGCGCGCAAACCTGCCCGTCGGAGGGGTGATCCGCGCTCTCGACACCGACGACACGGCCGCGATACTGCGGATCGTGCCGCTCGATGTGCCGCATGAGCGCGTGCTTGGCCTCGCCCGGACCGGTGATCAGCCATTCCTGTGCGCCGGACAGGGCCTCCACCACCTCGTGCAGGAACGCGTCATCGGCGTGCGCATGCTCGCGTGACTTGCCGCCGCGCGTATTGATGTGCCGATCGGGCACGCGGCCCTTCACGGTGATCGTCTCGGCCTCGGTCTCGGTGATGTGGAAGACCTTGGCCTCATGGTGATCCAACCAGACGACGGCGTGATAGTGGCTCATGTCCTGTCCTGAGGAAGTGTGTGGGAGCGGGTGGAGCGAGGTCAGCGCACGCTGACGATGCGGAACACCAGCGATTCGCCATCGGTCTCGCGCACCGTCACGTATTCGCCAGGACGGAAGACGTGGCCGTCGAGCTTGAACAGCGGCTCGTCATCGGCCTCGCCCGGCTCGTAGGAGAACGCCCAGCCGTGCCGGCCGTGGATCAGTTGGCCATGCTTGTCGGGTTCGTCCGGCCAGAAGCGGCGCACCGTACATTCGGCGCGGCGCTGCCGCCACGTCTCGACATCGAGATGCCCATCCGGTGTGAGCGGCACGTGCAGCTCATATCCGCGCGCGCTTGACCCCTCGGGAAAGCCGGGGTTGCGCGCCAGCAGCATCTGAACCGTGTAAAGCCGTGACATTGGTTCCTCCACACCGGGGAGCTTGCCGAAGCATGCGGCGCTGCAAATGATCTGGGTCAATCCTCGATCGTGGCGTTTGGCCAGCGACAGCGCGCTCCGGCGACCCAGGGTACGCCCAGGCGACCCGCTGGCGCCACATCCGCCCCTGACATAACGTCGCCACCCGTCGCGTGACCAGACAGGATTCGCCGATGCCCGACATCGATCCGATCACCATCTCGGTGGTGCAGCACCGCCTGCACGCGATCGTCGAGGAGATGGGCGAGGCGATGCTGCGCACCGCGTATTCCCAGATCCTGAACTCCAGCCGCGACTTCTCGACCGCGCTCAGCGACGCCGAAGGCCGACTGATCGCGCAGGCCGAACACGTGCCAATCCATGTCGGCGCGCTGCCCTGGGCGGTACGCTCGGTGCATGAGTACTTCCGCGGCCGCGTCAACCCAGGCGATGTGTTCCTGCTGAACGACCCTTATCGGGGCGGCAATCACCTGCCGGACCTCACCGCCTTCGTGCCGGTGTTCGACGGCGATCGGCTCGCCTTCTGGGCGATCAACCGCTCGCACCAGAGCGACATCGGGGGGGCCACGCACGGCGCCTACAACCCAGGAGCCACGGAGATCTGGCAGGAGGGCATCCGCGTCCCCCCGCTCCGGCTCTACGACCGTGGCCGCCTCATCGACGACGTCAACGAACTGCTCGTGCTCAACGTGCGCCATCCGCGGGATTTCCGCGGCGACCTCGCCGCCATGATCGGCTCGGCGCGCGTGGGCGAGCGACGGCTGCTCGCGCTCCTCGCCGAGTTCGGCTCGGCCACGACGCATGCCGCGATCGAGGCGGTGCTGGACGGTGCCGAGCGCCAGGTGCGCGCGGTGATCGCGCAATGGCCCGATGGCGTGTATTACGGGGAGGCGATGATCGACGATGACGGCCATCGCTTCCGCGATATCCACATCCGCGCGAAGGTGACCAAACGGGGCAGCGATCTGGAGGTCGATCTCAGCGACAGCCACGAGGAGGTCGATGGCTTCATCAACTCCTCCTACCCGAACACCTATTCCGCGGTGGTGGTGGCGCTGTCCTATCTGATCGATCCCGAAACGCCGAAGAACGATGGCGCGTTCCGGCCTGTGAAGCTGATCACCCGCGAGGGCACGATCGTGCATCCGCGGCCGGGCAAGCCGGTGACGCTCTGCACCAATTGCAGTGGCCAGGAGATCATCGAGGCGATCATCAAGGCGCTGGCACCCGCGTGCCCGGATCGCGCCATGGCGGGCTGGGGGCGGCGCTTCCGGATCGCGATCCAGGGTGTCGATCCACGCACACAGAAGCCCTTCATCTGGCACCTGTTCCAGGCACGGCCCGGCGGCGGCGCCTCGCCGGCGGGCGATGGCTGGCCCGGCGCGGGCGAATGGCAGGCGGCGGGCGGGATCAAGTTCGGCAGCCTGGAGGTGGCCGAGGTGCGTTTCCCGCTGTTCTTCCGCCGCCACGAGTTCCGCCCCGACTCGGGGGGCGACGGCAAGTACCGCGGCGGCCCGGGCGGCGACCTGGAGTTCGCGGTCGAGGTGGCCGAGCCCGCCGTCGCGAACACCGCGGGCGACGGCGTGAAGTACGGCGCCTGCGGCATCCACGGCGGGCTCGACGGTGCGCCGCACCACTACGTGCTGCGCTCGGCCGGACGCGAGGATCGCCCGCTCAGGACCAAGGAGGTCGGCATCGTCATCCGCCCGGGCGACGTGATCGCGGCGAAGTCGGGCGGCGGCGGCGGCTGGGGCGATCCGGCGGACCGCAGCGCGGAGGCGCGCGCGCGCGACATCGCGCTCGGCTTGGTCACCGGCGAGGCACGTTGAGCCATGGCCTGGACGATCGGCATCGATGTCGGCGGCACCTTCACCGATCTCGTCGCGGTGGATGACACGGGCCGTGTGATCCACACCAAATCGGCGTCCACGCCCGCCGACCAGTCCATGGGCGTGATGGACGGGCTTGCGCTGCTGGCCGAAGCGCTCGGCATCGACCGGGCTGCGATGCTCGCGGCGACGACCCGGATCGTGCACGGCACGACGGTCGCGACGAATGCATTGCTGGAGCGCAAGGGTGCGCGCGTGGGCCTGCTGACCACCGCCGGCCATATCGACGTGCTGGAGATGCGCGAGGGGCTGAAGGACGATCGCTACAACCTGCGTGTCCCTCCACCCGAACCCCTGGTGCCGCGCGACCGGCGCCTCGGCGTCGAGGAGCGCATCCGCCACGACGGCCGCGTCGAGACGGCGCTCAGCACGGCCTCGCTCTCGCAGGCGATCCACACGCTGAAGGCGAAGCAGGTGGACTCGGTCGCCGTCTGCTACTTCCACGCCTATCGTGATCCGACCCATGAGCGCATGACGGCCGAGGCTGTGCGCACGGCCATGCCGGGCTGCTACGTCTCGCTCTCCTCCGAAGTGCTGCCGCAGATCAAGGAGTACGAGCGGATCTGCACCACGGTGGTGAACGCCTATGTCGGGCCGGCGCTGCAACGCTATCTCGAACGCCTGGAGACGCGGCTGCGCGAGGCGGGGTTTTCGGGCCCGTTGCTGATCATCCAGTCGCACGGTGGGGTGGCGACGGTCGCGGATGCCGTGCGCCTCGCCGCCGGCGCGGTGCTGTCGGGCCCCGCCGGTGGTGTGGCTGGCAGCCGGCATGTCGCGCGGCTGATCGGACATGGCGACCTGATTCCCTTCGACATGGGCGGCACCAGCACCGACATCTCGCTGATCGCCAGCGGCGAGGCCGCGATCTCGTCGGACCGCAAGCTCGCCGGCCAGCGTGTGGGGCTGCAGAGTCTCGACATCGTTAGCATCGGCGCGGGGGGCGGCTCGATCGCGCGGGTGGATGCGGGCGGCGTGCTGCATGTCGGGCCCGAGAGCGCGGGGGCCCAGCCGGGGCCGGCCTGCTACGGCCGCGGCGGCACCGTCGCGACCGTGACGGATGCGAATCTCGTGCTCGGCTATCTCGACGCGGCGAGCTTCCTCGGCGGACGGGCGACGCTCGACACGCAAGCCGCCGAGCGGGCAGTGGATCGGATCGCCGCGGCACTCGGGGTCGATCGCATGGCCGCTGCGGAGGGGATCCATAGGGTGGTCAACACGCGCATGGCCGAGGGCGTACGGCTGGTGTCGGTACGGCGCGGGATCGATCCGCGCCGCTTCGCCCTGCTGTCCTTCGGTGGCGCCGCGGGGCTGCACATCACCGAGATCGCGCGCCAGCTCGACCTCTCGCGCGTGATCGTGCCGCGTCTCGCCGCCGTACTCTCGGCCTGGGGGATGCTCGCCTCCGATCTGCGCTACGAGCTCGCGCGTACCCATATCGGCGATGCGAGCCGGCTGTCCGCGGACGGTCTGCGGCGCATCTACCAGGAGATGGAGGAGGAGGGCCGCCGGCGGCTCGCGCAGACCGGTTTCGAGGGAACGGTGCAGGTGCGCCGGTCCGCCGACATGCGCTACGGCGAGCAGATCTTCGAGATCCCGGTGCCGCTCGATGGGCTCGACTGGTCGCGCGCCGACCTGCTGGCTCAGATGGCCGAGGCGTTCCACACATGCCATGAGGCGCTCTACACCTACGCCCTGCGTGATCAGGAGGCGGTGCTGGTGAATGCGCGCGTTGCCGTGATCGGTGTCCTGCCCGCGCTGCCCGCGGAGCCGCCTCGCGCGGCGACCGCGCCGGTCGGGCCACGCGCGCACCGCCGCGCGCATCTGGGCGTCTGGCAGGACGTGCCGGTGTTCGCCTTCGACGACCTCGCCGCCGGGCAGAGCGTCGCGGGGCCGGCGATCGTCGAGTCGAGCACGACCACCGTGCTGTTGCGCGAGGGCGATCGCGCCGAGGTCACGACGTTCGGCTGGCTCGACATCGCGGTGCGCGGCCGGGCGGACGCCTCGCGATAGCGTCAGACGCGCGCCCGCCTGCGCCAGGCGCGCGGCGTCAGTCCGGTGGCACGCCGGAAGCGGTGGTTGAAGGTGGAGAGGTCGTTGAACCCGGCCTCCAGCGCGATGGCCGCGATCGCCTCGTCGCTGCGGCGCAGGCGGAGCGCGGCACGGTGCAGCCGGCGCAGCAGCACGAAGCGATAGGGTGTGGTTCCGGTCACGGCGCGGAAGCAGCGCAGGAAGTGGAACGGACTCATGCCTTCCGCGCGCGCCAGCGCCACGAGTGACACCCGCTCCGATGGATCGGCCTCGATCCGGCGGACGATCCGGCTGATCCGCCGCTCGTCGCGCAGGCTTGGCGCTGGCCCCGTGGATGGGGCCTCGGCCAGTGCGCCGAGCACCGTGCCGGCGAGTGCCACCGTCAGCTCCTCGAATGCCTCCTTCTCGCCCGCGTCGCGCGCCGCCTCGGCCGCGGCGAGGATCGGCACCATCGCGTCGGCGGGCGGCAGGCGGGGTGCGGCGAAGGTGGTTCGGCGCACGCCCTTCACCCCGGCGGCGACCTGCTCGACGAAGGCGGGCGTCATCTGGAACGACAGGCATCGGTCGCCGCGCCCGTGCTCGTGCCCGCAGCGATAGCACTGGCCGGGATTGCCGAGCAGCAGCGAGCCCGGCGCCATCACCGCCGAACCCGCGCTCGACCGGTACTGGAACGTCCCTGCAGTCACCGCCGAGATCGACGGTCGTTCGTGTTGCTCCTCCTCGCCGCGGTCGTGCGGACCGGCGGTGCAGATCACGTCGAGGACGTACCAGCCCGAGCCCGAGGCAACACGGCGCGCAGTGATCGGCATGCGAACAGGATAGCAACTTTCCCCAAGAAGCGCTGCCTGTCCGGGTCTACAGCCGTGGCTCCCGACAGCGGCAACGGACATGACGATGATCGCCTCTTCCTTCCTCGACGCCCTGCACGCCGATGGTCCGGCCCCGGACCTGGCGGAGCGGATGGGGCTCTACGCCTTCCTGGTCGGCAGCTGGACCATGCACGCGACGGTGCATGGTGACGACGGCGCCGCGCATCGCGGCATCGGCGAGGTGCACGCATCCTGGGTGCTGGCCGGCCGTGCCCTTCAGGACGTCTGGATCCTGCCCGGGCTGTTCCACGGCACCACCCTGCGCATCTACGATTCCGCGCTCGATGCCTGGCACATCCTCTGGCACGACCCGCTGAAGCAGTACTACGCGCGCCAGACCGGCAGGGCGCGCGATGGCGGCATCGTGCAGACCGGCTGGACCGACACCGGTGAGGCCGTACGATGGAGCTTCGCCGAGATGACGCCGGACTCGTTCCGCTGGCTTGGCGAACGGTCGCGCGACAGCGGCCGGACCTGGGGGCTCCAGGCCGATTTCAGGGTCCGGCGCGTCACCGCGCGCGCGGCACGCCCGCTTGCGGAGGCATGCGCATGATCGACCATCTGTCCCTCGGTGTGTCGGACATCGCCCGCGCGCGGCACTTCTACGACGCGGTCCTCGCCCCGCTCGGGCATCGCTGCCTGAGCGCGGATGCGGGCTCTCTCGGCTACGGGAGCGAGGCCGTGCAACTCTGGATCCTGAAGGTGGATCGCCCGGTTCCGGCCGATCCGCAATCCGGCCTGCATGTCTGCTTCGGGGCGCCGACGCGCGCGAGCGTCGATGCCTTCCACGCGGCGGCGGTGGCGCAGGGCGGGGCGGACAACGGCGCGCCCGGGCTGCGCACCGACTACGCACCCGACTACTACGCGGCCTTCGTCACCGACCCCGACGGCTACCGCCTCGAAGCCTACTGCAAGCTGTCGGCCTGATCCGTCACCGGCACTCGAGCACGCGGAGGTCATACACCGCGTGCTCGAGCATGTTCAGCGCCGGGCTTGCGGCGAACATCCATCCCGCGAACACGCGCTGCCCGTTCAAACGGTTATCCTTCACCGTCAGCCACGCGGCCGCGTCGGGCTGCTCGTCCGGCGGGCGGCGATGGCAGGCGGCGACCTCGATCTCCAGCGTCCCGAATCGGACCGTCTGGCCGACCCGCGCCTCGATGGTGGAGATGCGCGCCGTGACCTTGTCGAGCGCCTGCAACTCGGCGGTCTGGCCCGGGATCCAGCCGGGACCCTGGGCGAGCGCCGGCATCGCGGCCAGCGTGAACGCCAGTACCAGCCGTCTCATCGCGCCCCCGGACCCGGCGCTCTCAGGCCCTCGACCAGTTCGGCGAGCAGACGCTTCATCTCCGCCGGATCGACACCCATGAGCACTGCGTCCTCATAGGTGTCGCGCAGCGTCTCGGCG
This sequence comes from Elioraea tepidiphila DSM 17972, assembly GCF_000378465.1. GTDB lineage: Bacteria > Pseudomonadota > Alphaproteobacteria > Acetobacterales > Acetobacteraceae > Elioraea > Elioraea tepidiphila. The sequence goes on along the minus strand of NZ_KB899913.1, from coordinate 100,786 downwards.
AGTTCCTGCCAGTTCTCCTCTAGCACCTTAATCTTCTCGCGGCAGGAGACCGGGGCGCCGTCGGGCTGCAGCCACAGTCGCGGCGGGGCCGCGCCCATCTCAGCCTCCGGGACGCGCCGGAGGGGCCGGCGTGCCGCGCTGCTGCTCCGCCTCCCGCCCGACGGTCGCGACCAGATCGGTGACGCTGAAGATGAAGCGACCGAGCAGCGCCTCCAGGCTGACCGCCGACTGGGTCGCCTCGATCACGCCGCCGGGCGCCAACATCCTGTCCGCACCGCCAGGCACCAGCGCGATGTAGCGGCCGCCGAGCAGGCTCTCGGAAGTGATCTCGGCCGAGGTGTCGACCGGAAGCTGGATTCCCGGATCGATCTGCATGGTCACCACCGCGAGATAGGTCTCGCGGTCGATACGTTGATCGACCACGCTGCCGATCTTGACGCCCGAGAGCCGGACATCCGCCCCCTGCGACAGCCCGTCGATGCGGTCGAACTTCGCGGTCAGCACGTAGCCCTGCGTGAAGGAGCGGCCTGAATGCGTGACCGCGTAGAACAGGAACACAGCGGCGACCGCGAGCACGAGCGCTCCGGCGAGGATCTCGGCGACATTCCTGCGGTTCATCGGGGGGGCGCGGTGTCCATGTCGGGCGTCCAGGCCTCATAGTCGCCGGTGGCGCGGGCGCGTCGGCCGCCCTCGAGCTCATGGCCAGGCGGGCGGTAAGCCGCCGCTGTTCCGGTGAGGTTGGGCTGATGCTCCTGCTGCCAAGGGTAGCGCCTGTCCTCGGGCAACGGCGCGTCCGTGGTGTAGTGCAGCCAGGCATGCCACTCTGGCGGCACTTCCGACGCCTCGGCCTCGCGCGCGTACATCACCCAGCGGCGCTGACGCATGCCGGGGCGGGCGCGGCGCTCCTCATAATAGGTGTTGCCGAACCGGTCGGTGCCGACCTTGCGGCCGCGCCAGCGCGTGAACAGGCGGGTGCCGATCGTCATGGCCGCGAGTGCTTCCTTCGCCATCTGGGGCGCGGGTTTTTCGCATGCGGGGTAGGGTCGCGTCCAGCCGCACGGACCTACCGCATCTGGTGTGCGGGGCTGGAGGCAACCGCAAGATAAGCTTCCCCCGACACGGCGGCCGGGCTATCGTTTGGCCCGACGACCAAGGCCCCTGCGCCCGGAGCGGCATGAGCGAGTCCTGGGACGGTTACGCTGCCCTTCCTCACCGGGTCGGTCCCGACGGCCGGGCGGGGCGCGTGGTGCTGCTGCCGCCGGCCTATGACGACGATGCGGCCGCCGCCTTTGCCGGGTTGTCGCCGGCGCCTTCGCTCGCCGCCGCGATCGAGCCGCTGCTGCGCGACTGGATCCGCCTGGGGTTGGCGCGCGGCGCCCTTCCGGGGCGCGTCGAGGCCGGGCTTTGGGCCGATGCGCTGCGGCACCAAGCGGCGCTGCGCCGGGGGCTGCCGGCCGAGGCGCTCTGGCACGGTCCCCGCGGGCGCGAGCGCGCCTGGCTGCTCGACCTAGCCGCGTTCGTCGAACCCGACCAGAGCATCGCGGCTGGCGCCTTGGGTCGCGCCGCTGCCGCGGCCGTCACCGCGCTGGAGATCGCGGGGCCGCCCGATCCGGTGCGTGCCGTTGCCGTCATTCCCGCCAATCTGGCGGGCGCGCTGATGGCCGCCGGTGTGCCCTATGCTTGGCCCGAGGGCCGTGCGACTGCCGCGGCGCTGCTGGCCGTGGTGCTCGGCGCGGCGGCCGAGGCGTCCGCGGCGCTCGCGCTCCGGCTTGGGCCCTGCCCGGCCTGGACCGACCGGCGGGCTGGCGTGCTGCGCGCCCTCGAGGCCACCATCGCTGCGCTGCCGCCGGGGGCGGAGGCGGGCCTCGCCGGCGCGGCCTCCGCCGCGCTGGAGCGCGGTTTGGTCGCGGCGCGCCGGCATGGGCTGCGCGTGCTTGGGCTGGTCGCGCTGCGGCCCGCCGACCAGGTCGAGCGGCTGCTCGGCGCCGACAGCGCGGGGCATGCGCCGGTCGTGTCGATCGTGCGCTCGGTCGACGGTCCGGACGGACGGCCGCGGCGGACGCTTGCGCCCGCCGCCGCGCGGGCGATCCTCGCACTCGGACTGCCCGCCAGCGAGCGGGACGCGGCCATGGCCCATATCGTCGGGCGCGGGACCCTGTCGGGCGCGCCGCATGCCGCGTTGGCGCGGCTGGTGGCTCTCGGCGTCAGGCCGGAGTCGGTCGAACCGCATCTGCGCGGTGCCGTGTCGCTCGCCCATGCCGTGGCGCTCGCCGCGCCCGGCGTCAGGCTGCCGCCCGATGATCCGCTCCTCGCTGGGCTCGAACGCCACGCGATCGGTGCCGGGACGGCGGACGAGGCGCCGTTCCTGCCCGCACGGCTGCGCGCCGCGCTGGCGGAAGGGGCCGAGCCGTCGGCGCGCGAGGCGATGGCGCTCGCCGTGGCGCCGTTCCTGCGGCTCGGGTTGGACGTCGCCGCCCCGGCGAAACCGCGGCGGCCACCCGCGCACTCTCCGCACGCTCTGGCCCACGCGCATTGACGCGGCTAGACCAGATCGCCCCCGGCTGAATGGAGCCGTGGGCGTGACCATGCCCGGAAGTCCGGGGTCGGCATGCAACCGTAAAGGGGAGACCGCACATGGCCGGAAGGATCGAGGCGCGCCTGAAGGAGCTCGGCATCGTGCTGCCGGAGGCAGCGGCGCCGATGGCGAATTACGTGCCGTTCGTGCTCGCGGGGACTCTTGTCGTGATCTCGGGCCAGGTGCCGCTGAAGGACGGCAGGATCGCCGTCACCGGCAAGGTGGGCGCCGGCCTGACAATCGAACAGGGGCAGGAGAGCTGTCGGCTCTGCTTCATCAACGTGCTCGCGCAACTGAAGGCCGCGTGCGGCGGGGACCTGGATCGGGTGAAGCACGCGGTGCGGCTTGGCGGGTTCATCTCATGCCCGCCGGAGTTCACGCAGCAGGCGCAGGTGATGAACGGCGCGTCGGATCTGTGCGTCGCCGTGTTCGGCGATGCGGGGCGGCACGCGCGCACGACGATCGGCGTGCCGTGTCTGCCCGGGGATGCCGCAACGGAAGTGGAAGGGATGTTCGTCCTGGCGGGGTGAGGGGCCTTCGGCCCTTCGTCTCAGGCGCCTCACCTCCGTCGTCGAAGGCCCACCGCCCGGGTTGCCGCGTCCATTTCGAAGACGTTATGCCTCGACAGCCCGCTCGATGCTATCATCATCTCCCGATGAGCTTTGGGGGGGGATATATGGGCAAGCGGATCATTGTCTGTGCAGACGGAACCTGGAACCAACCGGAAAGTCCGAAGACACGCGGCCGCTCGACCAACGTGCTGCGCCTGCTGCGTGCGATCAAGCCGACGGCGGCGGACGGCACGCCGCAGGTGGTATATTACCGGCGCGGCGTCGGCACCGATGGCTGGCTGTACCGCTTCATCGACGGAGTGACGGGACGCGGGCTCTCGCGGAACGTGCAGGAGGCGTATCGTTTCATCGGCAACAATTACGACTGGGCCCGGCACGGCAACGAGGCCGAGCGCGACCGGATCTATCTGTTCGGCTTCAGCCGCGGCGCCTACACGGTGCGCAGCCTCGCCGGGCTGATCGGCACGATCGGGCTGATCGAGAAGACCAAGCTCGGTGATCTGATGGACGGCTATGACTACTACCGGATCGATCCGCGCCGGCCGGAGCTGCGCGCCGCGCACCCGTTCCACTCCCGCGCCATCGAGATGCCGCGCCCGGTGATCGACTGCGTCGGTGTTTGGGACACGGTCGGCGCGCTCGGCGTGCCGGGCGGCGTGTTCAACGTCCTGAACCGGCGCTTCCGCTTCCACAACACCGAGATCGGCCATGCGGTGCGCCACGCCTATCAGGCGCTGGCGATCGACGAGCATCGCAAGAGCTTCGCGCCGGCGGTCTGGCAGCTCCCGAAGGACTGGCGCGGCGAGATGGAGCAGACATGGTTCGCCGGCGCGCATTGCAATGTCGGTGGCGGCTACGCCGATCACGCGCTCTCCGACATTGCGCTCGCCTGGATGGCGGAGCGGGCGATGCGCTGCGGTCTCGATCTCGATCGCGACTATCTCGCGCGGATCGGCTTCCCGACCGAGCCCGGGGCGTCGCACCGGGCGGCGATGGGCGACGAGTACAAGGGGCTCTATCGATGGCTCGGCAGCCGGCACTTCCGCGACGTGGCGACACCGGGCACGACGATCCATGCGAGCGTGTGGCGGCGCTGCCGCGACCTGGCCGACTATCGGCCACGCAACATCCCGGAGCTGGAGACGCGGCTCGCGACCTGGACGGCCGCGCATCCCGACGATCGCGGCACGATGCTCGCCTGAAGGAGCGGGCGCGCGCCGGTCCGAAGCACCCTCACCCTCTCTCGGAGGGAGAGCGATTGTCGCGTCACCACGGGGTTCCCTCTCCCGCGATGCGGGAGAGACTCCGGTTGCAGCCGCGCCCGCCTCGGCTAGCTCGGCTCCTGCAGCGGCACGCCAGCATCGCGCAGGATCTTCGAGTAGCGCTCGACGCCTTCGCGCACGAGGGCCATCACCTGCTCGGAGGTCTCGTAGCCGGCCCGCGGCGTCACGCCGGCGAGCTCGGTGAGCCGCCCCGCGTTCTGCTGGATCGCGGTCTGGAAGGCGCTCCCGAGCGCCGCCGCAATCGGAGCCGGCGTGCCGGCCGGAGCGAGGATCGGGAAGAACTCCTCGTGGATCACGCCCGGGATTCCGGCCTCGGGCGCGCTCGGCACGTCGGGCAGCGCCTGACTGCGCTGCTCGCTCAGCACGGCGAGCGCGCGCAGGCCGCCGGCCCGCACCTGGCCGATCGACGAGGCCATGGTGGGCGAGCCGACCTGGACCTCGCCCGCGACCAGCGCGACCACGCTCGGTCCGCCGCCGCGATACTGCACGATCTCCACGTTCACCTGGGTGATCGAGCGGAACAGTTCGGCGGCGACATGCACGCCGCTGCCGATCCCGGCCGAGCCGAAATTGAAGCGTCCCGGATTGGCCTTCAGCAGCGCCACCAGCTCCTGCGCCGTGCGCGCCTGCACCTGCGGATTGACGACCAGCACATGCGGCGAGAACCCGCCGACCGCGAGGCCGACGAAATCGGTCACCGAGTCGTACGGCACCCGGGCGACGATCGCGGGCACCGTGGCATGGGCGCTGTTGATGAGGATCGTGTGCCCGTCCGGCGCGGCGCGCGCGACGAGCTCGGCGCCGATCATGCTGCCCGCGCCCGCCCGGTTCTCGATCACGATCGGCTGGCCGAGCGTCTGCGCCGCGGCCTCGGCGATGATGCGGCCGACGATGTCGTTCGAGCCGCCGGGAGCGAAGGGCACGATCAGGCGGATCGGCCGCGAGGGCCTCCACGCCTGCGCGCGCACGACCGACGGCGTGAGCCCGGCGGCAAGGGCAAGGGACAGGGTCTGACGGCGAGTCGGCATCGAGGGCGTCTCCCTTGTTTCTGCGGCGCTTGGGCCCCGGGGCGAGGCTGCGCGGCCTTTTGATCTCCTTGACATATCGTCATCGGCGCGACGCCGCCAGACCTCAGATGGGTCGCGCTCTCTCAGGGCGTGCGCGCCTGCCGGGGCGGGACGCGTCCGAGTCCGACCTGTGCACAGCTCATCCTGCGGTTCGCGCGGTCGATCCTGTCGCGTGCGGCCCTGCGCGCGGCGCGTGGGGCGATCGAGGCGCAACGTGACGACATGCGCGGCGTGCTACGCTCGGCTCCATGGACGAGGCCCGCTTCGCCGCCCTGATCCGAAAGCACCTGCCCTTCTACCTCGCCCTCGCCGACGGGCGGCGCATCCCCTCGACCCCCGCCCAACGCCAGTTCGTCGCCGCCGCGCGCGGCGAAACGCCACCCCGCACCGAACATGAACGCGCCTTCGCCCTCTGGCGCCGACGCGCGACCCGGGTCACGCGCGCGCTCGACGCCGAGGCCGCCCGCGCAAGCCTCATTCCTGACGCGCGCCGCCGCGCAGCCGCACGCCTCAGCCTGAAACCGACCCCGCGTCCGCGGAAACCGTGAGCGCGGCGCGCGCCGCCTTCGCCATCACGCCCGGCAACCCGGCGGTCAGCACTTCGCCGCGCGCCACCGTCTCGCCGCCCGCCGGCAATGCGGCGACCCGGCCGGCCCACACCACGAGGTCGAGCGCGAAATGCGTGAACACGTGCCGCACTTTGCCCGCCGGCACCCAGGCGGCCGGTGCGGGGGCGTGTCCCGCCGCCTCGGCTTCGCTCCACGCCTCCTCGCGCCACGGCGTGCCCGGCAGCTCCAGCATCCCGCCCAGCAATCCGCGCGCCGGACGCCGTTGCAACAAGACGCGCCCTGCCGCGTCCTCGAGCCAGAACGCCACGCCGTGCCGCTGCGGGCGCTCGGGCTTCGGCGCCTTGCGCGGCAGCGACTCCGCCAGCCCCGCTGCCGCCCCGGCACACATGCCCCGCCAGGGGCAAAGCGCACAGGCCGGCCGGCGCGGCGTGCACAGGGTCGCGCCGAGATCGAACAGCGCCTGCGCGAAATCCCCCGGCCGCGCCCGCGCCGCCGCCTGCGCCCCGACCTCGCGCGCGAGCGTCGCGACCCGCCCCTTCGCCCCCGGCAGCGGCGCCTCGACGGCGAACACGCGCGCCATCACCCGCTCGACATTGCCGTCCACCGGCACGGCAGGACGCCCGAAGGCGATCGCCGCCACCGCCGCCGCCGTGTAGGCCCCCACGCCCGGAAGCTCGGCCAGCCCCGCCTCGTCCTGCGGAAACCCACCGCGCGCCGCCACCGCCTTCGCCGCCGCGTGCAGGTTGCGCGCCCGCGCGTAGTAGCCGAGCCCGGCCCATTCTTGCGCGACCGCCTCCCAGGGTGCGGCCGCCAGCGCCTCGACCGTCGGGAACCGCGCCAGGAACCGGGCGAAACGCGGCCCGACCGCCGCCACCGTGGTCTGTTGCAGCATTACCTCGGACAGCCACACGGCATACGGATCGGCCGGTTCGCCCGGACGCGCGCGCCAGGGCAGATCCCGCCGGTGCCGATCGTACCAGGCGAGCAGGAGCGCGGCGTCGGGCGTGCTAGGGTGCATGCGAAGGGACGGTGGCCGTGACAACGCAGGACGACAAGCGGGACGATGTTCGCCTGGCGGTGGGCCCGGTCCCGGTCGCGCGGCTGCTCGCGAAGGTGGCACGCCCGCTCGCCGGCCGGGTCCAGGCCGCGACCGCCCGCCTGGCACTCGACTGGCCGCAGGTGGTCGGGCCCGCGCTGGCCGCCGTCACCGCGCCCGAGCGCCTGTCCGGCGGCAAGGGCGCCCGCGTGCTGACCATCCGCGCCGCCGGACCCGTGGCGCTGGAGCTTCAGCACCTCGCCCCGCAGCTCATCGAGCGCATCAACGCCCATCTCGGGCCGGGCGCTGTGGCGCGGCTCAGGTTCATCCAGTCCGCCCCCGGCTTCGCCGAGACCCAGGTACAGGCCCCGCTGCCGCCCCGCCGCGCCCCCGATTCGCAAGCCCTCGCGCGCATGGAGGCTGCCCTTGCCGAGGTCCCCGAAGGTCCGCTGCGCGAGGCCATGGCGCGGCTCGGCCGGGCGATCGCCGGACGCTGAGCTCTCGCGCCGACGTGACGCGCGCGCTCGCCCGGTTCTGCCCCAGTCTCAACCCTCGACGCCGTCCCCTGGCGGACGGTATAACCACCACATCTTGCGGAGATCGCCGTGTTCGACCGTCGCAACCTACTAGGCTTTGTGGCTGCAACCGCCACCGTCACGGCGCTGCCAGCGCGCGCCCAGACCCTGCCGCCGATCGAGGCCATGCTGGCCGAGCGCGCGCTCGGTCGGGCGGACGCGCCGGTCACCGTGATCGAGTATTTCTCGCTGACCTGCGTCCACTGCGCGGCCTTCCACCGCGAGACACTGCCGCGGGTGAAGTCCGACCTGATCGATAGCGGCAAGGTCCGGCTGGTGCAGAACGACTTCCCACTCGACCAGCCCGGGCTGCTCGGCTCCATGATCGCGCGCGCCCTGCCGCCCGACCGCCATGCCGCGTTCATCGACATGCTGTTCCGCACCCAGGCGCAATGGGCACGCCAGGGCTTCGTGGACGAGATCGCCAAGATCGCCGCGCTGGCCGGCATGAGCCGCGAGACCTTCGATGCGGCCATGCGCAACGAGGCGCTCCAGCGCGGGGTGCTGGAGATCCGCCTGCGCGGCGAACAGCAGCACCAGGTGAATGCCACCCCCACCTTCATCTTCAACAACCGCGTGCCCGGCGTCTCCGGCGCGATCCCGTTCGATCGGTTCGCGCGCGAGGCCGGCGTGTCCGCCTGATCCGGCAGAGGAGCGCCACCCCCCTTGGCCCTTCGCTTCGCGCGTCTGCGTCTCTCCGGCTTCAAGAGCTTTGTCGATCCGACCACGGTCGAGATCCTGCCGGGGCTGACCGGCATCGTCGGCCCGAACGGCTGCGGCAAGTCGAACATCGTCGAGGCGGTGCGCTGGGCCATGGGCGAGACCTCCGCCAAGTCGTTGCGCGGCGGCGAGATGGAGGACGTGATCTTCGCTGGCACTGCGGCCCGGCCGCCGCGCAGCTACGCCGAGGTCATGCTGTCGCTCGAGGCCCCGCCCGGCGAGGCGCCTTCCGCCCTCGCCACCGAGGCGCCGGACGATGCGCCGCTGGAACTCGAGGTCAGCCGGAAGATCGAGCGCGGCCAGGGCTCGACCTACCGGGTGAACGGCAAGGAGTGGCGCGCGCGCGACGTCCAGCTCCTGTTCGCCGACAGCGCCACCGGCGCGCGCTCCACCGCCATGGTCAGCCAGGGCAAGGTCTCGGCGATCGTCAACGCGCGGCCCGAGGACCGCCGCGCGCTGCTGGAGGAGGCCGCCGGCATCACGGGGCTGCACGCGCGTCGCCACGAGGCCGAGCTGAAGCTCCGCGCGGCCGAGCAGAACCTCGCCCGCGCCGATGACGTGCTCGGCACGCTGGATGTGCAGCTCCAGACGCTGAAGAAGCAGGCGCGCCAGGCGACCCGGTACCGCAACATCGCCACCCAGCTGCGCGAGACCGAGGAGATGCTCTACGCCGCGCGGCTCGCCCGGGCCGCCGGAGCCGAGGCCGAGGCCGAGGCCGCGCTGCGCGAGGCCGAGCGCGCGGTCGCCGAACTGACGGAAGCCTCGGCCGCCGCCGCCGGGCGCGCCGCCGAGACCGAGGCCGCGCTGCCGCCGCTCCGCGAGGCGGATGCCGAGGCGCGCACCGCGGTCGAGCGCGCGCGCGCCGAGGCCGCTCGGATCGAGGCCGAGGAGAAGGCCGCCAAGGGCGCGCTCGCCGCGGCCGAGCAGCGCCTCGCCCAGATCGCGACCGACCTCGCCCATGCGGGCAAGCTCGCCGCCGATGCGCAGGGCGCGGAGTCGCGGCTCGCGGAGGAGGATGCCCGGCTCGCCCCCGAGGAGGCCGAGGCCCCCGCGCGCATCACCGCGGCCGAGCAGGCGGCCGGCGAGGCGCATGCCCGCGTCGCCGCGCTGGAGACGGCCGCCCAGGCCGCAACCGAGCACGCTGCGGCGATCGCCGCCAAGGCCCAGGCGCTCGCCGGGCAGATCCGCGCTGCCGAGCAGGCGCTGCTGCGGCTCGCCGATCAGCGCGCCCGGCTCGGCCGCGAGCGGGCCAACTTGGAACAGCAGATGGTCGAGGCGTCGGCACTCGACCACGCCGGTGCCGCGCTCGCCGAGGCCGAGCGCCTCCTCGCCGCCGCGCGCGCCGAGGTCGAGGCCGCCGAGTCGGCCCGCGCCGCCGCCCATGCCGCCGCCGCCGAGGCTGCGCGCGCCGCCCAGGCGGCCGACGCCGACCGCACCCGCCTCGCCGCCGAGGTCGCCGCCCTGCGCGAGGTGCTGGCGGTGCGCGAGGACGATCTCTGGCCGCCGCTGGTCGATGCGGTGACCGTGCCCGAGGGCTTGGAGACCGCGCTCGGCGCGGCCCTGGGCGAGGCGCTGGAGGCGCCGGCGGATGCCGCCGCGCCGCGCCACTGGCGCGCCCTGCCGCCGATCGTGCCTGCCCAGCCGCTGCCTTTGGGTTGCACCCCGCTCGCTTCGCTGGTCGAGGCGCCGGCGGCGCTCGCGCGCGCGCTCTCGCAGGTCGGGCTGGTCGAGGACACCGCCACCGGCGAGCGCTTGGCCCCCGCGCTGCGGCCGGGCCAGATCCTGGTCAGCCGCGACGGCGCCACCTGGCGCTGGGACGGCTACGCCGTGAAGGCGGGCACGCCGACCGCGGCCGCGGCGCGGCTCGCGCAGCGCAACCGGCTCGCGGCCCTGCGCGGTCGGCTCGCCGACGCGGAGTTCGCCGCCTCCGCCGCGCGCCAGGCGCACGAGCAGGCGGCCGCCGAGGAGGCGCGCGCGGTCGCCCGCGAGCAGACCGCGCGCAGCACCCGCCGCGACGCCGAGCGTCGGGTCGAAACCGCGCGCAACGAACTCGCGAGCCTGACGAACCGCGCCACCGCCGCCTCCTCGCGCCTTGCGGCGCTCACGCCGCAGGAGGAGCGCGTCGCCGCCGAGACCGCCGAGGCCGAGGCGACCCTCGCCGCGCATCGCGAGGCTCAGGCGACGCTGCCGCCGCTCGCCGAGGCCGAGGCCGCGCGGGCGGAGGCGCGGGCCGCGCTCTCCGACGCGCGCCGCATCGAATCGGAGGCGCGCGCGGCCCTGGAAGTGGCGCGCCGCGAGGCCGCGGCGCTCGCCGCGCGCCGCCGTGCGATCGCCGAGGAGCGCGCCGCCTGGGCCGAACGCGCCGCTGAGGCCGGGGCACGCGAGGCGGAGCTCGTCGCGCGGCGCGCCGATGCCGAGGCCGAGCGCGCCGCGCTCGCCGACCGGCCGGCGCAGCTCGCCGCGCAGCGCGCCTCCGCCTTCGAGTCGCTGTCCGCGGCCGAGTCGGCCCGTCGCGCCACCGCCGACGCGCTCGCCAACGCCGAGCGCGAGGCGGCGCTGGCCGCCCGCGCCGCCCGCGAGGCCGAGACCGCGCTCATCGCCCGCCGCGAGTCGCTGGTGCGCGCCGAGGAGGGCGTGAAGCAGGCGCGCATCGCCGCCCTCGATCTCGCGCACCAGGTGATCGAGCGGCTGAACATCCAGGCCGAGGCGCTGATCGCCAAGGCCGCCGTCGCCGCACCCCACGAGGAGGCCGAGGAGGCGGCGGCCAAGAAACTCGAACGGCTGACGCGCGAGCGCGACGGCATGGGTCCGGTGAACCTCGCCGCCGAGCACGAGATGGGCGAGGTCGAGGCGCGCATCGCCACTTTGAACACCGAGCGCGAGGACCTGATCGGCGCGATCGCCAAGCTGCGCGGCGCGATCGCGGCGCTGAACCGCGAGGGCCGCGAGCGCCTGACCGCGCGCTTCGCCGAGGTGGACCGGCACTTCCAGGAGCTGTTCACGCGGCTGTTCGGCGGCGGCACGGCGCATCTGAAGCTGGTGGACAGCGACGATCCGCTGGAAGCGGGGCTGGAGATCATGGCCCAGCCGCCCGGCAAGAAGCTCACCACGCTGTCGCTGCTGTCGGGCGGCGAGCAGGCGCTGACGGCGCTCAGCCTGATCTTCGCCGTGTTCATGACCAACCCGGCCCCGATCTGCGTGCTGGACGAGGTGGATGCGCCGCTCGACGATGCGAATGTGGATCGTTTCTGCAACATGCTGGACGAGATCGCGCGCGCGACCCAGACGCGGTTCCTGATCGTCACGCACCACCGGCTGACCATGGCCCGGATGGACCGGCTCTATGGCGTGACCATGCCGGAGCGCGGCGTCTCCAAGCTGGTTTCGGTCGATCTCCAGGCGGCCGAGGCGATGGTGCCGACGGCGGTCGCGGCGGAGTAGCCGAGGCGCGCCGCTGCACTGCGGCGCGCTTCCTTGACACCCCGGTAACCCCCCGCTAGGTAGCCCGCGCCTTCCGGGCGGGGAACCGCATGTCGGAGGAGCGACTGTTGGAGGATCCCTCCCGCCCTGACCGTGATGCCTCGTTCGAGGAGCGGCTTCGGGCGGCCCGCGCCAAGGCCGGCCTTGACCGGACGGAGGCGGCGGGCAAGGGAACCCCGAGCCCCTGGGGCCTCGGCGTCCGTGCCGGGCTGGAGGTGGCCTCGGCGCTGGCGGTCGGGGTGGGGTTCGGCCTCGCCCTCGACTGGTGGCTCTCCACACGGCCGCTCTTCATGGTCGTCGGCCTGTTCCTGGGAGGTGCGGCCGGGGTGATGAACGTGTACCGCCTGATGCTCGGGCGGCGCGGGCCCGGGCCGGACCGCACACGGGGGAGCTGATGGCTGCCGAAGGCAAGACGATGGACGCGCTGAGCCAGTTCGAGCTCACCCCGATCGTCGCCGGATTCTCCAACTCGAACCTCTACATGCTGATCGCCGGCGTCGCGATCTCGGCGCTGATGCTGATCGGCATGCAGCCGCGCGCGCGCGTGCCGGGCCGCCTCCAGAGCCTGGCCGAGGTCTCCTACGAGTTCATCTACGGGCTGGTGCGCGACCAGATCGGACACGAGGGCAAGAAGTTCTTCCCGTTCGTGTTCACCCTCTTCATGTTCATCTTGTTCGGCAACATGCTCGGCATGCTGCCCTACGCCTTCACCTTCACCAGCCACATCGCCGTCACCTTCACGCTGGCACTTGTGGTGTTCGTCCTGGTGACCGCGGTCGCGCTCGCGATCCACGGGCTGCACTTCTTCAGCTACTTCTTCCCCGAGGGCGCACCCAAGGCGCTCGCACCGCTGATCATCCCGATCGAGATCATCTCCTATCTCTCGCGCGTGGTGAGCCTGTCGGTGCGGCTGTTCGCCAACATGGTCGCCGGGCACGTGATGCTGAAGGTGTTCGCGACCTTCGTGGTGATGATGGGCAGCGCCGGCGTGCTCGGCCTCCTCGGCGCACTCGCCCCGCTCGCGATCAATGTCGCGCTCGTCGGCTTCGAATTCCTGGTGGCCTTCCTCCAGGCCTATGTGTTCGCCGTGCTCACCTGCATCTACCTGCACGACGCGGTGCATCTGCACTGAGCGCGGCCCGCCTCGCCTGACCCTCAACCCTCAACGCAAAGGATACGAACGATGGAAGTTGCAGCCGCGAAGGCCCTCGGTGCCGGTCTGGCCGTGATCGCGCTCGCCGGTGTGGGCGTGGGCATCGGCAACATCTTCTCCTCGATGGTCGCCTCGGTGGCCCGCAACCCCGCCTCGCGCGACGCGGTGTTCCCCATCGGCATTCTCGGCTTCGCGCTGACGGAAGCGGTGGCGCTGTTCGCGCTGCTGATCGCGTTCCTCATCCTGTTCACCTGAGGCCGGGCGGGACACGTCCCGCGTCCTGACCGTCCGGGGACCGATCGATGCCGCAGCTCGACTTCGCCAATCCGCTCCTGCTGACCCAGGTGTTCTGGCTCCTGGTAATTTTCGGGGCACTCTACGTGCTCGTCTCGCAGGTGGCGCTGCCGCCGGTGGCGCGCATGCTGGAGGAGCGGGCGACGGCGATCGCGGCCGATCTGGAGCGGGCGCGCGCGCTCAAGGCCGAGGCGGATGCCGCTATGGCCGAGGCCGAGCGCGAGCAGGCCAGGGCGCGCGCCGAGGCCCAGGCGCAGATCCGCGCCACCCTCGATGCGGCCAAGGCCGAGGCCGCCAAGGCCGAGGCCGAGCTGTCGACGCGGCTCGCGGCCGAGCTCGACGCGGCCGAGCAGCGCATCGCCGAGGCGCGTGCGCGCGCGATGGCGGCGATCGAGCAGGTGGCGGTCGAGGCCGCGACCGCGGCGACGGGGCGGCTGATCGGCGTCGCCCCCGACGCGGCTGCGGCGCGCGCGGCGGTCGGGGCCGTGCTGGCCGCACGCCAGGGCTGAGGAGCGCATCATGTCCGATCCCAAGCTCTGGGTCGCGATCTCGTTCTTCATCTTCCTGGCGATCGCCTGGAAGCCGCTGATCGGCCGCATCCTCGCTGCCCTCGACGCAAGGGGCGAGCGCATCCGCGCGGAGATCGAGGAGGCGGCGAAACTGCGCGCGGAGGCCGAGGCGATGCTGCGCGAGGCCAAGGCCAGGCGCGCGGCCGCCGCGGCCGAGGCCGAGGCCGTGCTCGCGCATGCACGCGAGGAGGCCAAGCATGTCGCCGCCGAGATGCAGGCCGAGCTTGCCGCGTCGCTGAAGCGGCGCGAGCGCATGGCGATGGACCGGATCGCCGCCGCCGAGGCCGAGGCGGCGGCGGCGGTGCGCGCGGTCGCGGCCGATGTCGCGGTTGCGGCGACGCGCAAGCTGATCGCCGACACCATGTCCGGTGCCGGTCACGCCGCGCTGATCGACAAGTCGATCGCCGACCTGCCGCAGCGCCTGCACTGACGCCGCGGCATCAGCCGACGCCGTCCGTGCCCGCGCCGCAGACGATCGCCGCCATGCGCTCGCCCGGCGCCGGCCGGTAGGCGCCTGCGAGCAGCGCGGCCACGGCGGCCGCACCCGAGAGGTCGGCGGCAATGCCGATCTCGCTCCACAGCAGCCGTGACGTCACCTCCATATCGGCATCCTCGATCAGCACCACGCGCTCCAGCCGTTCGCGCAGCAGGGCGAAATTGCGCTCGTCCGTGCGGCCGGCGGCGAGGGTGGGCACCTTGGTCGTGATCGCGGGCAACGTCACGACCTCGCCGGCGGCGAGGCTCGCGTGCAGCGTCGGTGCGCCGGTCGGTTCGACGCCAATGATGCGGATGTCGGGCTTCAGCGCCTTGGCCGCGACCGCCACACCGCTGGCGAGCCCGCCACCGCCGATCGCGACCAGGATCGTGTCGAGCGCCGGATCGTCGGCGAGCATCTCCAGCGCCAGCGTGCCCTGGCCGGCCGCCACTGCGGGATCGGCGAAGGGGTGGACGTAGGTCGCGCCCGACTGCTCCGCATGCGCAAGCGCGGCGCGGTTGGCCTCGTCCCAGACCGCGCCGACCAATTCGAGCCGCGCGCCGTACTCGCGGATGCGTTCGGCCTTCGCGGGGTGCACCGAGCGAGGGACGAATACCGTCGCCGCAACGCCCGCCGCGCGCGCCGCATAGGCGACGGCGATGCCGTGATTGCCGCCCGAGGCGGTCACCAGCCCGGCGCGCCGGCCGGCGTCATCAAGCAGGGTGAGCCGGCTGAACGCGCCCCGCGCCTTGAAGCTGCCCGACACCTGGAGCGTGTCGAGCTTGAGCAGGATCTCCCCGTCGGCCGCGATCCTCCGGTGCATGGGCGCTGCGGCGAACAGCGGCGTGCGGCGCACGAAGGGGGCGATGCGGCGCGCGGCCGCCTGGACGTCGTCGAGCGTGATCATGGGCCTCTGGTAGAGCCGAACCGCCGGCACACCAAGGGGGCGGCTGACGCGGCGCGCGCGCCCCGCTACGCTGCCTCGCAAAATACGGGGGGTCTTCACGGATGAGCATCCACGTCGCGCTGACGCACCGGACGTCGTACCGCTATGACCGCCTCGTCTCGCTCGGTCCGCAGACGATCCGGCTGCGCCCTGCCCCGCATTGCCGCACGCCGATCCTGGCCTATTCGCTCAAGGTCGAGCCAAAGCCGCACTTCCTGAATTGGGTGCAGGACCCGCAGGGCAATTTCCTCGCCCGCGTGGTGTTCCCCGAACGCGTGGGCCATTTCGACATCACGGTCGATCTCGTCGCCGACATGGCGACCATCAACCCGTTCGACTTCTTCCTCGAACCCGACGCCGAACATGTCCCGTTCGCCTACGATCCGATCCTGGATCAGGAGCTGGCGCCGTTCCGCAAGCTGCTGCCCGCCGGGCCGTTGCTCTCGGCGTTCCTCGCCGAGCTCCCGCGCGAGCGCCGCCGCACCGTCGATTTCCTGGTGGACATCAACCGGACGCTCGCGAGCCGGATCGCCTACATCGTGCGGATGGAGCCGGGCGTCTGGTCGCCCGAGGAGACGCTGGCGAACGCGAAGGGCTCGTGCCGCGACACCGGCTGGCTGCTGGTGCAGGCGCTGCGCCATCTCGGCTTCGCCGCACGGTTCTGCTCGGGCTACCTCATCCAGCTCGTCGCCGACGAGAAGCCGCTGGAGGGGCCCGAGGGGCCGTCCGCCGACTTCACCGACCTGCACGCCTGGTGCGAGGTGTATCTGCCCGGCGCCGGCTGGGTCGGGCTCGACCCGACCTCGGGTCTGTTCGCCGGCGAGGGCCATATTCCGCTCGCTGCCACGCCCGATCCGGTCTCCGCCGCGCCGGTCACCGGCCTGGTGGAGAAGGCCGAAACCGAGTTCGGCTTCGAGATGGGCGTCCGCCGCGTCGCCGAGACCCCGCGCGTCACCAAGCCCTACACCGAGGCGCAGTGGTCGGCGATCGCGGACGCGGGCGCGCGGGTCGATACGGTCCTGAACGAACAGGCGGTGCGGCTCACCATGGGCGGCGAGCCGACCTTCGTCTCGGCCACGGATCGCGACAGCGCGGAGTGGACCACGGATGCGCTCGGCCCCAGCAAGCGCGCCATGGCCGGGCGGCTCCTGCGCCGGCTGCATCGGCTCTGGGCACCGGGTGGGGCGCTGCAATACGCGCAGGGCAAGTGGTATCCGGGCGAGCAGTTGCCGCGCTGGGCGCTCTACGCGCACTGGCGCACCGACGGCGAGCCGGTGTGGCGCGACCCTGCGCTGCTCGCCTCGGACGATGACCGCGACAGCGCCACCGCCGCCGTCGCGCGTCGCTTCACCGAGCGGCTCGCGGAACGGCTCCAGGTGGATCCGGACTGCGCGATCTCCGCGCATGAAGACATCCACTACTATCTCTGGCGCGAGAACCGTCTGCCCGCAAACGTCGTCGCCGAGGACGCAAAGCTGAAGGACCCGCTGGAACGGGCGCGCATGGCGCGGGTGTTCGGCCAGGGGCTCGCGGCGGAGATCGGCACGGTGCTGCCGCTCCGCCGGATCGGCACGGGGGCGGATCGGCGCTGGCAAACCGGCAGGTGGTTCCTCCGCTCCGGGCCGATGTTCCTGATTCCGGGCGACTCGCCGATCGGCTTCCGCCTGCCGCTCGAGAGCCTCCCCTGGGCGTCCGACGCGGCCATCGACCTGGAGCCGGTGGTCGATCCCTTCGCGGCCGGCACCGTGCTGCCGCCGCGCGGCGAGCTCGGCCGGCCGGGCGAGGCGATCGCGCAGCGCGTAATCGAACAGCGCCTGCCGGTGGTCGGCCAGGAGGAGCCGGATGTCGTGCGCACCGCGCTCTGCGTCGAGCCGCGCGGCGGCATGATCCATGTGTTCCTCCCGCCGCTCACGCGCGCGGAGGACTGGCTCGACCTCGTCGCCGCGATCGAGGACACGGCCGCGGAACTCGGCCGGCAGGTGTTTCTTGAGGGCTATCTCCCGCCCTGGCACCCCGTGCTGACGCATTTCTCGGTCACGCCCGATCCGGGGGTGATCGAGGTGAACGTCCATCCGGCGCAGTCGTGGAGCGAGCTCTCCGAGCGCACCGCACAGCTCTACGCCGAGGCGCGCGCGGTCGGGCTCGCGGCCGAGAAGTTCGACATCGATGGCCGCCACATCGGCACCGGCGGCGGCAACCATGTGGTGGTCGGCGGCGTGACACCCGCCGATTCGCCGTTCCTGCGCCGGCCCGACCTGCTGCGCTCGCTGGTCGGGTTCTGGCACAACCACCCGGCGCTCTCGTACCTGTTCTCCGGGCAGTTCATCGGCCCGACCAGCCAGCATCCGCGCGTGGACGAGGCGCGATCGGACACGCTCTACGAGCTGGAGATCGCGTTCTCGAAGGTGAAGCCGGATGGCGAGACGCCGCCCTGGCTCACCGACCGGCTGTTCCGCAACCTGCTGATCGACGTCACCGGCAACACCCACCGCACCGAGTTCTGCATCGACAAGCTGTTCGATCCGGGCTCGTCCGGCGGGCGACGCGGCCTCATCGAGTTCCGCGGCTTCGAGATGCCGCCGCACTGGCGCATGAGCCTGGTGCAGCAATTGCTGCTGCGGGCCGCGATCGCCGGGTTCTGGCAGACGCCCTACGAGCGACGGCTGATCCGCTGGGGCACGCGGCTGCACGACGACTTCATGCTGCCCCACTTCGTCGAGCAGGATTTCCGCGATGTGCTGGAGGAGATCGCCGAGCACGGTTTCGCGCTGGATCCGGCCTGGTTCGCCCCGCATGTCGAGTTCCGTTTCCCGACCATCGGGTCGATCGCGGTGCGCGGCATGGAGGTGGAGCTCCGCCGCGCGCTCGAGCCCTGGCACGTGCTGGGCGAGGAGGCCTATACCGGCGGCACGGTCCGTTACGTGGACAGTTCGGTCGAGCGGGTGCAGGCGAAGGTCTCGGGCTGGGTGGAGGAGCGATTCGTGCTCGCCTGCAACGGTGTCGCGGTGCCGTTGCAGCCCACGGGAACCGAAGGCGAGTACGTCGCCGGCGTGCGCTTCAAGGCGTGGGCGCCGCCCTCGGCGCTGCATCCGACGATCGGCGCGCAGGTGCCGCTGGTGTTCGACGTGTACGATACGTGGACGGGCCGGTCGCTCGGCGGGTGCAGCTATCACGTCGCGCATCCGGGCGGGCGCGCGTATGAGACCTTCCCGGTGAATGCGAACGAGGCCGAGGCGCGCCGGCGCAGCCGGTTTTTCGCGCACGGACACACGCCGGGGCCGATGGCGCCGCCGCGCCGTGGCGTGAGCCGCGAGTACCCGCGGACGCTCGATCTGAGGCGGTTCTCGTAAGGGTGGGGGGACCACGCTGGTCCCCCCACACCCCCCTGCACCTGGGCGCGCCTCCCGATGGTCGGCGCGCGCGGCCCCCCGGCTGTCACATCCGTTCCACCAGCTCCACCCGCGCCCCGTCCGGCGCCTTGACGAAGGCGATCCGAACGCCGGGCCGCGGCGATGACGGCGGCGCCTCCAGCGCGATCCCCTTCGCCGCCAGATCCGAGACCACCGCGTCGAGGTCGTCCACCGCGAGCCCCAGATGCTCCAGCCCGCGATACGGCGCGGTGGGGACGCCCGGTGTGCCCTCCGGAACGGACTCGACGAACAGCGCCAGCCCATCCAGATCGAGCATGATCCGAACACCGGCGGGTACGGACTGCCGGCCGGTCTCGCGCGCAGCGAAGGCGCGCCGATAGAACGCTGCCGCCGCCTCCGCGTCCGTGCTCCTGATGTGCAGATGATCGATCCGGATTCCCGTCACGCCGCCCGCTCCTCCGCTGTTCCGAGCCGTTGCACCAGCGCGGCGCCGAACGCCCGTGTGCCGAGCGCGCCGCCGAGATCGGCCGTGCGCGTCGCCGGACTCGCGAGCAGCGCGTCCACCGCAGCCTCGATCGCACCGGCAGCGGCGGCGAATTCCACACGTCCGCGCCGCCGGCCGATCCAGTCGAGCAGCATGGCCGAGGACAGCACCAGCGAACAGGGGTTGGCCTTGTCCTGTCCGGCGATGTCGGGCGCCGACCCATGCCCAGCATTGGCTGCCGCATGCCGGTCGCCCGCGTTCAGCGCCGCCGACAGGCCGAGCCCGCCGCTCATCTCCGCGGTCAGGTTCGAAAGGATGTCGCCGAACATGTTGGTCGTCAGCACGATGTCGAACCGGTCCGGGTGGCGATAGAGGGCGGCCGCCATCGCGTCCACGGTGACGCTCTCCAGCATGACGTCCGGGAACCCGGCCGCCGCCGCCTCGACCTCGCGCACGAACAGCCCGTCCGTGAGCTGAAGCACATGCTTCTTCTGCACAACCGTCACGCGGCGGCGACGCGCGCGCGCCATCTCGAAGGCGACGCGCGCGATCCGGCGCGAGGCGTGCGCCGTGATCCTACGCACCGACAGTGCGACCTCCTCGGTCGGCATGAACTCGGCGATGCCGGCGAACATGTTGCGATCGGCATAGAACCCCTCGGTGTTCTCGCGCACGATCACGAGGTTCATCGGCGCCGGCGGCTGCGGCAGGCCGGCACGGCTGCGCGCGGGGCGGATATTGGCGTAGAGATCGAGCCGCTTGCGCAGCGTGCCGGGCACGCTGACCCCGCCCTCCTCGCGCGGGGGATAGGAGGTCATCTCGGCCGGGCCCAGCACCACCCCGTCCGCCGCCTCGGCCGCCGCGATCACCGCATCCGGCAGGGTAGAGCCATGAACGGCGTGGGCCGCAAGCCCGACCTCCATGCGGGTCAGGCGCAATCCGAGACCGAAGCGCCGATCCACCGCGCGCAGCACGGCCTCGACCACCGGGGTGATCTCGGGGCCGATCCCGTCGCCCGGCAGGACGAGAATCTCGATCGGGTCGGGCATGCGGCGTCTCCTGACAGGTGCGTCGAGGACGATAGTCGTATAAAGTCACGAAATGCAATCTGGCTTGACCTTGTTGGGCTCCTCCCGGCTCGCCCAGCGGCTGGCCGAGCGGATCCTCGCCGATCTGCGCGACGCGGGCGCGCAGCCGGGCGCGCATCTTGCGGAACAACCACTGGCCGATCGGCTGAAGGTGTCACGCTCGCCCGTGCGCGAGGCGCTGACGCTGCTCGCCGGCGCCGGCGTGGTCGAACGGCGGCCGAACCGCGGATTCTTCCTCGCCTGCGACGCATCCGCGCTGCCCGAGGCCGCGCCCGCCAGCGCGGCGCCGGAGCCGGACGAGGCGCTCTATCAGCGCCTGGTCGAGGATCGCCTTGCCGGGGCCCTTCCCGACCGTGTCAGCGAGCGCGCGCTGGCGCGTCGCTATGCGGTCGCCCGCGGCAGGCTCCTCACCCTGCTCAAGCGGGCGGAGGCCGAGGGCTGGGCCGAGCGCCTGCCGGGCCGCGGCTGGGGCTTCCCGCCGGTGATCGACTCGCCCGAGGCCTACGAGGCCGGCTACCGCTACCGGCTGATCATCGAGCCCGCCGCGATGCTCGAGCCTGGGTTCCGCCCCGACCCGGCCGTGTTCCGACGGCTGCGTGCCGAACAGGAGGCGCTGCTCGGCGGCGGGGCGCGGATGCTCTCGCGCGCCGAACTCTTCGCCGTCACCTCGGGCTTCCACGAGGGGCTGATCGCCCTGTCGGGCAACCCGCTGCTGCTTGACGGGCTCAGGCGCGTGAACCGTCTGCGCCGCCTGGTCGAGTACCGCCTCTACGCCGATGTCGAGCGCCTCGCGCGCATGGCGGCCGACCATCTGCGCATCCTCGACCTGATCGAGCAGGACGAGCGCGAGGCGGCGGCCGCGCTGATGCGCACCCATCTTCGGCGGTCGCGGGATGCGCGACGGGGCGCGATCGGCCAGCACGCTACGGGCAACGCCTCCAGATAGGATTGTATTTTGAGCTTGCATAAATCTCTCTTCCGCCCGACGCTGGAGGCTAACAACCGGCCGCCGCGCCCGCCGCGCCCGCCGCGCCCCGTCGAGGGAGGACCGTCATGACCCCAACCCGCATCCCCCGCCGAGCGCTGCTGGGCGCCGCGCCGGCGCTCGCGCTCGCGCTCGCTCCCGCCGCACGGGCCGAGACCTGGCCCTCGCGGCCGATCCGCCTGGTCGTGCCGTATCCGCCCGGCGGCGGGTCAGACACCATGGCGCGCATCATCTACCCGCGCGTCGCCGAGCGGCTGGGCCAACCGATCGTGATCGACAACCGCGGCGGCGCCACCGGCACGATCGGCGAGGCCGCGGTGGTCCAGGCGCCGGCCGATGGCTACACCGTGCTGCACGATGCCGCGGCGATCGGGGTGAACCCGGCGCTGTTCCGCTCGCTCCCCTTCGACGTGGACCGCGACTTCACCCCCGTCACGCTCGTCGTGACCTTCCCCAACCTCCTGCTCGCCCATCCGGACGTCCCGGTGCGGACTGTCGCCGACGTGATCGCGATGGCGAAGGCCAAGCCCGGCGGGGTGGACTGGGCTTCGTCCGGCAACGGCTCCAACCAGCATCTCTCGATGGTGCTGTTCGCGCGCGCCGCCGGAATCACGGTGAACCACATCCCCTATCGTGGCGGCGGCCCCGCGATCGCCGACGTGATCGCCGGCAATGTGCCGTTCGTGTTCGGCGCGGCCTCGGGCCAGACCGGGCACGTGCTGGCCGGGCGGGTGCGCGCGATCGGCCATACCGGCGCGGGACGGCTCGCGGCCCTGCCCGACGTGCCGCCGATCGCCGACACCCTGCCCGGGTTCGAGGCGCTGGACTGGCAGGGCGTGTTCGTCCGCTCCGGCACGCCGCGGCCGATCGTCGAGCGGCTCTCGGCCGAGATCGGCGCGGTGCTCCGCGAGCCGGCGATCCGCGAGCGCATGCTGTCCTTCGCCGCCGAGCCGCGGCCGATGACACCGGACGAGTTCGCCGCGTTCTTCGCCGCCGAGCGGCGCAAATGGACGAGTCTGATCCGCGAGGCGAACATCACCCTGGAGTAGCACCCACGCCGAGGCGCGGCGGATCGGGAGACGCGCGCTGCCTGGCCGGTGTCAGACGGCTCTCGCGGCGCGCGCGATCGCCTCGATAACCGCCGCGTCCGCTGCGAGCGACGTGGTCAGTGCAACCAGCACGGTCATGTGCCCGGCATCGGCGCGCAGCAGGACTGCTGCCTCTGCGCCGCCGGCGCGGATCGCTTCGGCAAGACGCTGCGTGTTGCGCACCGTCACCAGCGTGTCCCCCCTGGGCCGCGACCGGCGTGATCGGTGGCGCGCCCCAGGCGCGGCGCGCGGCCAGCGCCACCGGCCGATACGCATCCGGCGGGTCGGCCGCGGCGAAGATCGCGTCGTAAGGCGAGCTCCGCAGCGGCTCGACGCCCGTCACCCCGGCGATCGAGCGCGAGCGTGAGCGCGAGGTGACCGCCGGCCGAGTGGCCCGCGAGTGCGATGCGTTCGGGATCGACGCCGATCCGCGCCGCGTTGGCGCGCACCCACGCCACTGCCGCCGCGCCGTCCTCCGGATAGGCGGGCCACGCGGCCTCGGGGAACAGCCGATAGTGCGGCAGCACGGTGACGAGCCCGCGCCGCGTCAGAGTGCCGGCGACGAACCGATACGATGCGCGCGAGCCCGACGACCAGCCGCCGCCGTACCAGAACACCACGGCGGGTGCGGCGGTGGCGCCCGGCGGGGCGAACACGTCGAGGCGCTGGCGCGGATGGGGCCCGAAGGCCGCGTCGGCCACCAGCGGCTCCGGCGGTGCGGCCGAGAGCGCGTTCAGCGCGGCGAGCCCGCCATCGGCGAGGCTCGCGCCGCATCCCGGCGCGGCGAGCAGCGTCGCAGCGGAGGCGCGGGGCAGCGTGTGGCGGGACGGCATCGCGTCCGCATCGCCGTTGGTGCCGCGCCGGTCAATGCACGTCCGCGCGTGCAGCCCGCACCAACCTATCGGCGAACTCCGAGCGACCTCGGCGCGCACGGTCACGGCAAAGCCGGAGTGTGCTACCCCCAGAGTTCAGCCGCGGGCGGGTAGACGAGGCTCCCCTCGTAGCGGAGCCCCGGGGCGCGGTCGGCGGCCATCAGCAGCGGTCCGTCGATATCGACGAAGTCCACGCCCTGCGCGACCAGATGCGCCGGCGCCATCGACAGGCTGGTCGCCAGCATGCAGCCGACCATGACGCGGAACCCCATCCGTTCCGCCGCCGCCTTCAGACGCAGCGCCTCAGTGAACCCCCCGGTCTTGTCGAGCTTGATGTTTACCACCTGGTAGAGGCCGACCAGACGATCGAGCGTCGCCGTGTCGTGGCAGGACTCGTCGGCGCCGAGCGGCAGCGGGAACGACTTCTCCCGCAGCACCTCGTCCTTGTCCGCGTGCAGCGGCTGCTCCAGCATCTCGACGCGGAGCTCCGCCAGGATCGGCGCGATCCGCTCGGCCTCCTCAAGCGTCAGCGCCTCGTTGGCATCGACGATGATGCGTGCCTCGGGCGCGTTCGCGCGCACGGCTCCGACGCGCTCGGCATCGGCGCCGTCGCCGGTGAGCTTGAGCTTCAAGAGCGGGCGATCAGCCGCCGCCTTCGCCGCCTCGCCCATCGCCTCCGGCGTATCGACGGAGAGGGTGTAGGCCGTGATCAGCGGCTTCGGCGCATCGAGCCCGGCGAGTTCCCACACCCGCTTGCCCGCCTGCTTCGCCTCCAGATCCCAGAGTGCACAGTCGATCGCGTTGCGCGCAGCCCCGGGCTTCATCGCGCGCTGCAACCCCTCGCGCCCGAGGCCGCCGGCGATCGACGGTCCCATCGCCGCGATCGCCGCCGCCACATCCTCGACCGTCTCGCCGTAGCGCGCATAGGGCGTGCACTCACCCTGGCCGATGATGCCGTCCTGCTCGATCTCGCAGACCAGCACGCGCGCCTCGGTGCGCGCACCGCGGCTGATGCGGAACGACCCCTTGAGGGGGTAGATCTCCTCGCGGACCGAGAGCTTCGCGACCATCGTCACATCGCCTTCAGCACATGGACGATCTTCGCGCAGCCCGTGCGCGCGGGGTCGATCGTCGGCATCCCGAAGCGCTGCTCGGTCTCGGCGATCTCGCGCAGCGCGGCCGCCTCGCTCATGTGCTGGGTGTTCAGGCTGATGCCGATCACCTTGGCCGCCGGGTTGGTGATGCGGGCCGCGGCCTCGTGCGCCACGATCGTCTCGGCGATGCCGGGCACCGGACGGTCGCCGAGCCCGCGCATGGTGCGCCGCGTCGGGTCGTGCACCATCACCATCGCGTCGGGCTGCGCGCCCATCGCGAGCCCCACCGTCACGCCGGCATAGGAGGGGTGCAGCACCGTCGCCTGACCCTCCACCACATCCCAGTGATCGGGATCGTTGGCGGGGCACAGCACCTCAACGGCACCCGAGATGAAGTCAGCCACCACCGCGTCGAGCGGAATCCCCGAGCCGGCGATCAGGATCCCGGTCTGGCCGGTGGCACGGAACGTCGCCTTCATGCCGGCCGCCTGCATGTCGCGCGCGAGCGCGAGGCCGGTGAACATCTTGCCGATCGAGCAGTCGGTGCCGACGGTGAGCACGCGCTTGCCCGGACGCTTCACGCCCGTCCCGACCGGGAAGACATCCTTCGGGTGGCGCACGTCATGGATCTGCCGGCCGTGCAGCTTCGCAGCCTCGGCCACCGCGGGCTGGTCGGCGATCCGGTCGTGCAGGCCCGAGGCGATGTCCATGCCGAACTCGATGGCGCGGATCATCAGCTTCTGCCACTCCGCGTTGATGCGCCCGCCGCGCGTGGTGGTGCCGATCAGCAGCGTCTTCGCGCCACGCTCCGCCGCCTCCTCCAGCGTCAGGTCGGGCAGCCCGGCATCGGCCTGGCAGCCGGGCAGGCGCATCTGGCCGACGCAGGCATCCGGGCGCCATTGCGCCACGCCGACGCCGGTCTTGCCGGCGAGCTGGTCATGCGCCTCGCCGAGAAAGATCAGGTAGGGGGTACGGATCTGAAGCAACGTCGGGGCCTCCGGGACGGGACGGCGCGGAGGCTACGGGCGATGCGCGCGTGCGTCGAGGGTGGTGCGCACGGTCGCGAGCACGTCCTCGGCGACGGTGACCGGCAGGGTGAGCACGAGGAAGGAGAGCGTCTTGCCGTGGCCGTCCAGGTTGAGCGCGGCATTCACCCCGCCTTCCAGAACATCGTCGATCACCAGGTTGAGCGCGTACAGGTTCGGCAGGAGATACCGCCGCACCGCCGACGGCCGGCGATGGGCGAGCAGCGCGGCGACACGCTCCTCGGTCACCTGCTCGACCAGGACATCCCAGACATCCGGGTGATGCGCGATCACCGCGACGTTCAGCCGGTTCCCCTTGTCGCCGGTGCGCGCATGGGCGATCGCGTGGAGCGGCACGGTGATCACGGCGACACCATCGCGACGCGTGGGTGGACGAGGTCGCGGGGGATCAGCGCCGAGGTGGTGGCGACGCGGCGCGTCACGGAGGTGCGCACGCCGCCGCCGCCGGCTGGGCCGCAGCAATAGAGGCTCAGCACCTCGCGCGCGGCGGCTTCGGCCGTGGCGCGGTCGTCGGCGAGGGCGGCCAGGCGCACCCGCACCTCGCCGTCCGGGCCGAGCGGACCACCGCGCGCGCCGTCGTCGCTGTCGAACACGGCCTGGAGCCCGAGCAGATCGATCCGGAGCCGCACCGGCAGGTTGGCGACTCGCGCGCGCAGCGTGGACGCGGCGAGCCGCGCGCGGGCGAGGGCGTTCGGTCCGGCATAGCTGATCTCGCCCTCGCCCAGATACCCGCCCTCGGTGCTGATGGTGGCCTTGAGGGTCGGCGGACGGGCCTGGCCGCGCGTGCCGCGCAGGACCACCGTGTCGCGCGCGGTCTCCGCCACCGTCACGCCGGTGATGTCGAGCGTGACATCGGGCGTCAGATAGGCGGCCGGGTCGTGCACCTCGTAGAGGATCTGCTCCGTGACGCTGCGGCGGTCCACCAGCCCGCCCGGCGTGTCCGCCTTGGTGACCGTGATCGTGCCGTCGGCCGTGACCTCGGCGATGGGAAACCCGATCGCCTCCGGCGCAGGGACGTCCTTGACGCCGGGATCGCCGAAATACCCGCCCGTCACCTGCGCGCCGCATTCCAGAAGGTGGCCAGCGAGCGTGCCGGCGGCCAGCGCGTCGAGATCGTGCTCGCCCCAGCCGAAATGGGCGATCAGCGGGCCGAGCGCGAGCGCGGGATCGGCGATCCGGCCGGTGACCACGATCTCGGCGCCCGCGCGCAGTGCCTCCGCGATCGGGAAGGCACCGAGATAGGCATTGGCCGCGATGATCGGTCGCGCCGGCCGCGCGCCTCCCTCCCAGGCGATGCGCGGATCGTCCAGCACGTCGCGCACATCGTCGCCTTCGAGCACGACGATGCGCGGCGGGGCGAGCCCGAGCTCGGCGGCAAGGCGCACGATCGCCGCTGCCGCACCGCGCGGATTCGCGGCGCCGAAATTGCCGATGATCGGGATGCCGGCATCGAGGCAGAGCCCGAGCACCGGGCGCAGCAGGGGCGCGAGCGCCGGTTCGTAGCCGGCGTCGGGGTCGGTCTCGCGCGCCAGCACGCCCAGCGCCAGTGTGCGCTCAGCCAGCGTCTCGAAGGTCATCGCCGCCTTCCCGCCGCGGGCGATCAGCGTGCGCGCCACCGGCTCGGCGGCATCCAGCCGGTCGCCCGAGAATCCCGCGCCATTGCCGATCAGCAGGGGAGGAGCCATGACCGCCCAAGGCTAGACGCGCTCGCCGCGCGCTGCCAGCCTGCGCGCCACAGCGAGGAGGACACCATGCCAGGCACACGCGAGGCGGCGATCGCGCGCGCGACTCAATTGTTCGACAGCGGCACGTTCCGCGCGACGCTGCAGGAACTCGTCGCCATCCCCTCCACCAGCCAGGAGGAGGCGCATCGGCCTGACCTCGACCGCTATCTCGACGGTGCGTTGCGCGCCTGGCTGGAGCGGCTCGGCTTCGCGGTGACGGTGCACCAGAACCCGCGCCCGGCGCTCGGCCCGATCCTCACAGCGACGCGCCACGAGGGGGATGGCCTGCCGACCGTCATCACCTACGGTCACGGCGACACCGTGCGCGGGCTCGAGGATCAGTGGTCGCCCGGGCTCTCGCCCTGGACCATCACCGAGAAGGACGGCAAGTGGTATGGCCGCGGCGTGGTGGACAACAAGGGCCAGCATGCGCTGAACTTGGCGGCACTCGAAGCCGTGCTGGAGGAACGTGGTCGCCTCGGCTTCAACCTCAAGCTGGTGATCGAGACGGCCGAGGAGCGCGGCTCGGGCGGCCTGCGGGAGTTCGTCGCCGCCAACAAGGCCCTGCTGGCCGCCGATGTGCTGATCGGCTCGGACGGGCCGCGCGTGGACCCCGAGGTGCCGACCATCAAGTGCGGCACGCGCGGCACGTTCCATTTCGATCTGGTCGTCAACCTGCGGCCGGGCGGCGTGCATTCCGGCCACTGGGGCGGGCTGACGCGCGACCCGGCGATCATCCTCGCCCACGCGCTCGGCGCGATCATGGACCGCAACGGCAAGATCCTGGTGCGGGACTGGCTGCCCAAGGGCGGGCTGCCGCCGGCCGTGAAGCGGGCGCTCGAAGGCTGCCCGCTCGGCGGCGCCGGCGAGGCGGCAACCATCGACGAGGGTTGGGGCGAGCCCGGGCTGACACCCGCCGAGAAGATCTATGGCTGGAACAGCTTCATCGTGCTCGCGATGATCTCGGGCAAGCCGGACGGACCGGTGAACGCGGTCGCGCCGAACGCACGGGCGCATTGCCAGATCCGCTATACGGTCGATACCGATCCCGCCACCTTCGCGCCCGCGCTCCGCAGGCACCTCGATGCCGCCGGCTTCCCCGAGGTCGCGATCGAGAACGCCGGCGTGCGCATGCCGGCGAGCCGCACCGATCCCGCCAATCCGTGGGTCGGCTTCGCCGCCGACAGCATCGCACGCACCCTGAACCGGCGGCCGCAGGTGATCCCGAATGCCTCGGGCGGATTGCCGGGCGATGTGTTCGTCGATCATCTCGGCGTGCCGCTGCTCTGGATTCCGCACAGCTACAACGGCTGCAAGCAGCACGGGCCGGACGAGCACGCGATCCCGGCGATCCTGCGCGAAGGCATCGCGATGATGGCCGGGCTGTGGTGGGATCTGGGTGAAGGAAAGGCGCCCTCCACACGCAAGGGTTGACCCGCCGGTCACTCCGATGCCAGGACTTGGGGCATGGCGAGGTGCATCTCTCGCCGTGCCCTGCTCGCGGCCCCGCTGGCGGTGCTCGCGCGCCCGGCACGCGCCGAGACCGGCAAGGCGTCCTGGATGGGGGCGAGCCTGCGCGGCCAACGCACCGCGAGCGGCGCGGCGTTCGACCCGCGCGCGCTGACGGCGGCGCATCGCACGCTCCCGCTCGGCACGCAGGCGCGGATCACGTGTCTGACGAGTGGCCGGTCGGTCGTCGTGACGATCACCGATCGCGGTCCATGGGTCGGCGACCGTGTGATCGACGTGTCGGAGGCGGCGGCCGAGGCGCTCGGCTTCCGCCGCCGCGGCGTCACGCAGGTGCGGGTAACGCCCCTGTAGGCCGTTCATCCTTCAGGGCCACGCCGGTCAGGCGCCGCCGCCGCATCTCGCCTACCAGCCAGGCCAGCGTGTCGGCCGCCGCCGCATAGGGCTGGCCGGCGGGGCGGATGTTGCTGATGCAGTTCCGTTCGGCATCGGTCCGGCCCGGGCGCGGGTTCCAGGTGAGGTAGAGGCCGAGGCTGTCGGGCGCGGAGAGCCCCGGCCGTTCGCCGATCAGCACCGCCACCGCCTCGGCGCCCAGCCTCGCGCCGATCGCGTCCCCGAGCGCCACGCGCGCCTGCACAGCGATCACCGCCGGCCCGGCGGCAACGCCGATCCGTGCGAGACGCGGCAGCGCTTCGGCGAGGAAAGGCGCCGTATGGCGCTGCACCGCCGTGGCCGACAGCCCGTCGGCGATCACCAGCGCGAGCGCCGGATCCGAGCGCGTGAGCCGCGCAGCGGCCGCCGCGTCGAGCGTGCGGCCGAGATCGGGGCGGACGAGATAGGTGTGCCGGTCCGGCGCGCGGCTGCGGACCGCGGTCACCGGCAGGCCGAGCGCGGCGAGCTCTGCGGCCAGCGCGTCCACATCCAGCGTCGCATGCACGGCATCGCGCGCCATCGCGTGCGCCTCGACGAAATCGAGATGCGCGGCGGTCGGCAGCGCATTGCCCGCGCGGCCCAAGGCGACGCGCGCGGTGGTGAAGCGGCGCAGCCGGGCGAGGGGCTCAGCCAAGGCCGATCAGCGCCGGGCTCAGCGTCGGCGGGAAGGTCGCCTCGGTGCCGATCCCCATGCGCTCCAGCCAGGCCGCGAACTCGGGTGCCGGGCTCTTGCCCAGGGCGGCGCGCACCGCGAGCGCGTCGTGGAACGAGGTGGACTGGTAGTTCAGCATCACATCGTCCGCGCCGGGAACCCCCATCACGTAGGTGACCCCCGCCACGCCGAGCAGCGTCAGCAGCGCGTCCATGTCGTCCTGGTCGGCCTCCGCGTGGTTGGTGTAGCAGACATCCACCCCCATCGGCAGGCCGAGCAGCTTGCCGCAGAGGTGATCCTCGAGCCCCGCGCGGATGATCTGCTTGCCGTCGTAGAGATACTCGGGGCCGATGAAGCCGACGACCGAGTTCACGAGCAACGGCTGGAACGCGCGGGCGACCGCATAGGCGCGCGCCTCCAGCGTCTGTTGATCCACGCCGTGATGGGCGTCCGCCGAGAGCGCGCTGCCCTGGCCGGTCTCGAAATACATCACGTTGTCGCCGAGCGTGCCGCGTTTGAGCGCGAGCGCCGCCGTGCGCGCCTCGGCCAGCAGCGCGAGCGAGACGCCGAAGGAGCGGTTCACCGCCTCGGTACCGCCGATCGACTGGAACACCAGATCGACCGGCGCGCCGCGCGCGATCGCGGCGAGCGTTGTCGTCACGTGGGCGAGCACGCAGGTCTGGGTCGGGATCGCGTAGCGGTCGCGCACCATGTCGAGCAGGTCGAGCAGACGGATCGTCGTCTCGACATTGTCGGTGGCGGGATTCACGCCGATCACCGCGTCGCCCGCGCCGAGCAGCAGCCCGTCCAGCGTGGATGCCGCGACCCCGCGCGGATCGTCCGCCGGGTCGTTCGGCTGGAGCCGCACCGAGAGCGTGCCGGGCAGGCCGATCGTGTTGCGGAACCGCGTCACCACGCGGCACTTCGCCGCGACCGCGATCAGGTCGGCAATGCGCATGATCTTCGACACCGCTGCGACCATCTCGGGCGTCAGCCCCGGCCGCAGCGCGGCGAGTGCCTCGCTGCTTGCGGCATCGGAGAGCAGCCAGTCGCGGAACTGCCCGACCGTCAGATGCGCAACCGGCGCGAAGGCGCTCGCGTCATGCGCATCGAGGATCAGGCGGGTGACATCGTCGATCTCGTAGGGGATCACCGCCTCGTCGAGGAACCGCCGGAGCGGCAGATCGGCGAGCGCCCGCTGCGCGGCGATGCGCTCAGCCGCGCTCGCGGCGGCAACCCCGGCAAGCGCATCGCCCGAGCGGAACGGGCTCGCGCGCGCGAGCAGCGTGCGCAGATCGGGGAAGACGTAGCGCGTGCCGCCGACCGTGTGGGCGTAGGCCATGGCGGGAGCATGAACGCCCCGCGGCCATCGGGGCAAGCGGTGGGTCAGCCGGGCATCTGCCGGTGTCCGGGGCCGATCCGGACGCTGGGCATGTCCGACGGCAACACAGCCGCAATCTTCGACGTCATGGCGCAATCGCAACGCCCTATCGATGCGCCTCGCGCCGGTCGTCGCACGGTCCGGTTCCACAGTGTTTCGCGAGGAGTAAACACCCGATGCTGTTCCGTCTGGCCCGTCTGTCCGCCGCTGCGCTTTGGGCCACCGCTGCTTCCACGGTGGCCGCACCGATCGTGCAGGACCACCAGACCGGCAACGTCCAGTTGCTGTCCTACCCGCCGATCGGCCAGTCCTTCGTCGCGGAGGATGCAACGGTGTCGGTCGGGTTCTGGCTGCACGAGTTGCGCCCTGACATCGCGCCGAACGGCGCAAGCGTGACAATGACGCTGTACGAAGGCGCGGGCATCCACGGCGCTCTGCTCGGCAGCGTCGCGGTCGGCGGCCTCAGCTCCGGATTTGTCGGCTGGGTGGACGCTGACTTCGCCCATGTCACCCTGGCGGTGGGCAGCGTCTACACTGCGATCGTCACCGACACGACACCGCGCTGGGCCGTCGACTTCTCCAGCGCCAATCCCTATGCCGGCGGATCACTGGTGTTCTCCGGCGTGTCCCCGGCCACCCATGACGCGCGGTTTCGCGTCCTGCCGATCGATCCGCCGGCGGGCGAGCCGCCGGTTGTCGTATCGGAGCCCGCCGCGCTCGCGCTGTTCGGGTTCGCGATGGCAGGGCTGGCGGCGCTGCGGCGCCGCGCCGCTTAGCGGGCCGCGCGCTACCCGGCTCCGAAGGCGCGCGCGAGGAAGCGGCCGAGGTCGGCGTTCGAGCGTTCCCGCACGGCCGGATCGGCGTTGATCAGGTAGGGCGTGCGCTCGACGCAGAGGGCCAGGATCACCCGCCGGCTGAAGCTTCCCGCCATGGGCAGGCCGCTCCTCAGATCACGCACCGTGCCGTCGCGCTCCAGGTGCAGCCGACAGCCGTTCAGCAGGGAGCCGATGCGGCGCGGCCCCCAGCCGCCGTCCCACTGGTGTGCCGCCCCCTCATAGGCGATCACCTCGACCTCGCTGCCACCGCGGCGGAAGCTCTCGGCGGTCTCGGCGCAGCGCGCAGGATCGATCAGCTCGTCCTCGGTGCCGTAAAGGATCAGAAGCGGCGCGCCGGTGGTGCGCTCGTCCTCGAAACTCGCGATGCAGGGGCCGTAGAAGGCGGCGTGCGCGGCGAAGCGCTCGCCGCCGGGCGCGAACGCCGCGGCCGCACCTTCGTTCAGCGCGTACATCGTCGCCATCGCGCCGTAGCTGAACCCGACCAGTGCGACCCTGCGCGGATCGGCGTAGCCCTGTTCGCCCAGCCAGCGCAGCGCCGCATAGGCGTCGGCGAGCAGCATGCTCTCGGTGATGTTCAGCAGCCGGTCGATGAAGCTCGTGCCACGGTCGCGCCGGGCGGCGAAGGAATCGATCGCGAGCGCGGTGATCCCCATCGCCGCGAACTGCCGGCCATAGGTGAGCTCGCGCGGACCGAGCACGCCGCCCGAGCCGTGCAGCATCACCACCGCCGGAGGCGGCGGGGCGCCGGCTGCGCGGCGCGGCAGGAACAGCGTGCCGGTCGCCTCGGTCGGCGCGCCGTTGCCGATCATCTGGTCCCAGGGGGTGAAGGGTGAGGAGGACGGCCAGGTGACGTGGCGCTGCTCGGCGGCGGCGAGCGCGTCGCCGTTCGGCCACGGATGCGTCAGCCGTCCCGCATCCGCCAGGGCCGGCCCGGCCAGCACGCCTGCCGCCAGGATCAGTGCCGTGATCCGCATCGCCGCTCCCTGTCTTGCCGTCCCGGCGCCGAGGCGCCACAACGCCGGAGCATTGGCGGAGGACGCGCGGGATGCACGTGACGATCACGGGAGCGGCGGGGTTCCTGGGGCGCAAGCTGGCCGGCCGGATCGCGGCCGAAGGCGCGATCGGCGGCCGGCCGGTGAGCGGCATGACGCTGTTCGACGTCATCGCCGCCGAGGCGCCGGCCGCACCGTTCCCCGTGCGCTGCGTCACCGGCGACATCGCCGATGCGCCGACCGTGGCCGGCCTCGTCACGGCCGCGACCGGCGTGGTCGTGCACCTGGCGGCGATCGTCTCGGCCCAGGCCGAGGCGGATTTCGACCTCGGCTGGCGCGTCAATCTCGACGGCACGCGCACGCTGCTGGAGGCCTGCCGCGCGGCGGGGTCCCGGCCGCGCGTGGTGTTCACCTCCTCGGTCGCGACCTTCTCGGGGGGGCAGGGCGCGGTGATCCGCGACGAGACGCGCCCCGTTCCGGGCAACTCCTACGGCGCGCAGAAGGCCGCGGGCGAACTGCTGATCCACGACTACACGCGCAAGGGTTTCGTGGACGGTGTGGCGCTCCGTCTGCCGACTGTCGTCGTGCGCCCGGGCCGGCCGAACCGCGCGGCCTCGTCCTTCGCCTCCTCCATCCTGCGCGAGCCCTTCCTCGGCGAGGAGGCGAACCTGCCAGTGCCGGAGGATTTCGCGCTCTGGATCGCCTCGCCGCGCACCGCAACCGACTGGCTGCTGCATGCCTGCGCGATCGATGGCGGCGCGCTCGGGCTCGATCGCGGCGTCAATCCGCCCGGCCTGACCGTCACCGTCGGCCAGATGCTGGCGGTGCTGCGCGCGGTCGGCGGGGCGGAGGCGGCGCGGTTGGTTCGTCGCGTCGAGGATCGCGAGGTCGCCGACATCGTCGGCACATGGCCCGCCCGCTTCGACGATGCGCGCGCCCGGGCGCTCGGCTTCCCCCCGCACGAGAGTCTGGAGGCGCTGCTGCGCGCCTTCCTGGAGGACGACCTCGCGGCGACGCGCGCGCTGCGTTCCGCGTGACAGTCGCCATGCGCCGGCCGATCGCCCGCACGCCGATCCCCGATATCGCCGCCCTGCCGGACGACATCCGCGCGCGCATCCTCGCCGTGCAGGAGCGATCCGGCTTCATCCCCAACGTGTTCCTGATGCTCGCGCACCGGCCGGCCGAGTTCCGCGCCTTCATGGCCTATCACGACGCGCTGATGGACAAGGACGAGGGGCTGAGCAAGGCCGAGCGCGAGATGATCGTGGTCGCGGTCTCGTCGCGCAACCAGTGCCAGTACTGCGTGGTCGCGCATGGCGCGATCCTGCGCATTCGCGCCAAGAACCCGCTGCTCGCCGACCAGATCGCGGCCAATTGGCGCAAGGCCGACCTCACGAAGCGGCAGAAGGCCATGCTCGACTTCGCGCTGAAGGTGACCGAGCGGGCGAACGAGGTGGGTGAGGACGATCATGCGGCGCTGCGTGAGGCCGGCTTCGACGACGCGGCGATCTGGGACATCGCCGCGATCGCTGCGTTCTTCGGCATGTCGAACCGGCTGGCCAACGTCGCCGAGCTGCGCCCGAACGACGAGTTCTACGCCATGGGGCGCGGCTGAGATGGCCCGCCTGTCCTGCCGATCAGCCGCGCGTCCGCGAGGGTGCGCGGGCGCGACCGCGATCATCTAGTCTCGGCCCATGCATCAGACCGACATCCTCGTCATCGGCGCCGGCATTGCCGGGGCCGCCACCGCCGCCGGGCTCGCCGTCGCCGGACGGCGGGTCGTGCTGCTGGAGGCCGAGAGCCAGCCCGGCTTCCACAGCACCGGCCGGTCGGCCGCGCTCTGGATCCTGAACTACGGCCCTCCCGATGTGCGCGTGCTCACCGGCGCGTCGCGTGCGCTGTTCGAATCCCCGCCGCCTGGTTTCGCCGAGCATGCGCTCACCCATCGCCGCCCCGTGCTGTTCCTGGCACCGGAGGATCAGCGCGCGCATCTGGAGCAGATGATCGCCGAAGGGGAGGGGCTGCGGCCGGTGGCGGTCGAGGATGTGCGCCGGATGGTGCCGATCCTGCGGCCCGACTACGCGGTCGCGGCCGCGATCGAGGAGGACGCGTTCGACATCGACGTGCACGCGCTGCACCACGGGTATCTGCGCCAGTTGC
Source organism: Elioraea tepidiphila DSM 17972 (assembly GCF_000378465.1). Classification (GTDB taxonomy): domain Bacteria; phylum Pseudomonadota; class Alphaproteobacteria; order Acetobacterales; family Acetobacteraceae; genus Elioraea; species Elioraea tepidiphila. The sequence goes on along the minus strand of NZ_KB899913.1, from coordinate 65,800 downwards.
GCGCGGCGGGCGGCACGCTCGCGACCGAAGCGCGCGCCACCGCGATCGAGCGGCGGAACGGCACGTGGCAGGTGACGACACCGGCGGGCATGTTTGCCGCGCCGATCGTCGTCAACGCCGCCGGCGCCTGGGGCGACGAGGTCGCGCGCCTCGCCGGGGTGGCACCGCTGGGGCTCGCGCCCATGCGCCGCACCGCGCTCCTGGTCGATGCGCCGGAAGGCCACGATCCGGCTGACTGGCCGCTGCTCGGCGATGCCGACCATACCTGGTACGCGCGCCCCGAGGCGCGACGGAAGCTGATGCTGAGCCCGGCGGACGAGACGCCGATGCCGCCCTGCGACGTGCAGCCGGACGAGCTCGACCTCGCCCTCGCGATCGACCGCGCGCAAGCCGCGCTCGATCTGCCGGTGAAACGCATCGAGCATCGCTGGGCGGGCCTGCGCACCTTCACCCCCGACCGCTCGCTCGCGATCGGCTGGGCGCCCGATGCGGAGGGGTTTCTCTGGATGGTCGGGCAGGGGGGCTACGGCATCCAGACCGCGCCGGCGGCGGCACGGCTCGCCGCCGAGATCGCGCTCGGCCGCGCGCCGACACTGCACGAGGCGGCACGGCGCTGCGACCCGGCGCGTTTCCCGCGCCGCTGACTGGCCGAAATCTGCGCCCCCTTCCGCTCCTCGTTTGGGCAGCCTGCCCGCCGAGCGGGCGCAGGGTCGCACACGCGCAGCGGCGCAGCGCGATGGTCCTACTGGCATGGCCATTGCTTGCCCCTCCTTGCACCGTGCCGCGCAGCAGGGAGAGAAAGCGATGACGAGAGTGACATTGACGCGCCGGCAGGCGATCGCGGCAACGGCAGCCGCGACCGCTGTGCTGTCCGCTCCGGCGATCGCGCAGACTCGCGAGGTGACCATCGCGCACCAGTACATGGTGGTGCCATTCCGGGCCGCGATGGCCGCGCAGGAGGTTGAGCGCGCGACTGGTTACCGCATCAACTGGCGGCTGTTCACTGCCGGCGCGGAGGTCATCCGCGCCATGGCCTCGGGCGACGCCAAGATCGGCGAGGTCGGCTCCTCGCCGACCACGGCGGCGATCGCCCAAGGCCTGAATATCGAGCTGATCTGGATCATTACCGATATCGCCGATGCCGAGGCCCTGATCGTGCGCGACGGCGCCGGCATCACCGCGCCGCAGGACTTGCGCGGCAAGCGCGTCGGAGTGCCCTTCGTCTCGACGACGCATTTCCACCTGCTCTTTGCCCTCGATCAGTTCGGCATCCCGAGCAACAGCCTGCGCATCCTGAACATGCGCCCGCCCGAGATTGCCGCTGCCTGGGAGCGCGGCGACATCGACGCCACTTTTGTGTGGGAGCCTACGCGCAGCGCGGTGCTGCGCACGGGGCGGGTCTTGATCTCCTCGGGTCAGCTCGCCGCCTGGGGGCGGCCGACCTTCGATGGCGTCGTTGTCGATCGTGACTGGGCCCGCGCGAACGCTGAATTCATGACCGCCTACACGCAGATCATGGCGCGCTACGATGCCGAATACATGGCCAACCCCGGCCTCTGGGGGCCAGGCACCGAGCGTGCTGCCGTGACCGCCCGTATCACCGGTGCGCGGGTCGAGGATGTTCCGACGATGATGACCCTCTATCGCTTCGTGCCGGCCGCCGTGCAGGCGTCGCCGACTTGGCTCGGCGGTGGTACCGAAAGCGGAACGGTGCGGGCGATCCGCCACACGGCCGAGTTCCTGCACGCCCAGGGCCGCATCCAGGCTGTGCCGGCCGACATCGCCCGCCACGTCAGCCCGCGCTTCGCCGCCTCCGCCGCCGCCTGAGATGGGGGCGGTCTCGGTCGAGGGGCTGTCGGTCGCCTTCCCGCTGCCGGGCGGCGGCTGGCTGACGGCGCTCGACAGGGTCGATCTCGACATCCCCGAGGGCGGCTTCTGCGTCGCCCTCGGGGCCTCGGGCTGCGGCAAGACGACGCTGCTCAACTGCATTGCCGGCTTCCTCGCGCCCTCCGCAGGACGGGTCACCGTCGCCGGCCGGCCGGTGACCCGCCCCGGCGCCGACCGGGGCGTGGTGTTCCAGAAGCACGCCCTCCTACCCTGGCTGTCGGTGTGGGAGAACGTTGCCTTCGGGCCCCGCCTCGCCGGCCGCGGGCGGGCCGAGCGCCGCGCCCTCGCGGAGGCAAAGCTCGCCCTGGTCGGGCTTGCCGAGTTCGCCGATCGTCCGGTCTACACGCTCTCGGGCGGTCAGCAGCAGCGGGTCGGCCTTGCCAGGGCGCTCGCCGCCGATCCGCAGGTGCTGCTGATGGATGAGCCGCTCGGCGCGCTCGATGCGCTCACGCGAGAGACGCTGCAGGAGCTGTTGCTCGACGTCTGGGCAGCCTCGGGCAAGACGATGCTGTTCATCACCCACGGCGTCGAGGAGGCGCTGTTCCTCGCCACCGAGCTCGTGGTGATGAGCCCGGGCCCAGGTCGGATCGTCCGCCGCCTGCCCGTCGCCTTCGGGCGCCGCTACGTCGAGACGCGCGACGCCCGGGCGGTGAAAAGCGACGCGGGCTTCATCGCCCTGCGCGAGGAGGTGTTGGCGATGGTCCGCAACAGCGCGCGGCCGTCGGCGTGAGACGTGCCGCGCGCGAGGCCCCGGATGCTGGGCGCGGCGGCACCCGCGAGGGCGATCGGCCGCTCCAACCCGCCGTCGCCCGCTTCGTCTTCCCCGATCCGCGCAAGGCGACGGGGATCAGCCTCGCCACCATCCTCGCCCTGCTCGCCCTCTGGTGGCTCGCCACCGCGCGGGGCTGGATCGCGCCACTCTTTCTCGCCTCGCCAGGGGTGGTCCTCGACCGGCTGATCGATGGGCTGCATACGCCGATCGGCGAGGCGACGCTGATCGGCCACTCCGCACTCAGCCTGTTGCGGGTGATGAGCGCCTTCGGACTCGCCTGCCTCACCGCGATCCCTGCGGGGATCGCGATGGGCGTGTCGCGCGTCGCGCGCGGCGTGCTCGACCCGCCAATCGAGTTCTACCGGCCGCTGCCGCCTCTCGCTTATCTGCCGCTGGTGGTGATCTGGTTCGGCATCGACGAGGCCTCGAAGATCGTGCTGATCTATCTCGCCTGCTTTGCCCCACTGGCGATCGCCGCGCGCGCCGGCGTGCGCAGCGTCGCGCCGGAGCAGGTGAACGCCGCGCTCTCGCTCGGCGCGACGCGGGTGCAGCTGGTCCGCTACGTTATCGTGCCGGCCGCACTGCCCGATATCCTGACCGGCATGCGCATTGCCCTCGGGTTCGGCTGGACGACCCTGGTCGCCGCCGAAATGGTCGCGGCGAATGTCGGGCTCGGTCAGATGGTGCTGAACGCGTCGAACTTCCTGCGTACCGACCTCGTGATGATGGGCATCGTTGTGATCGCCGCTTTTGCCTATGCCTTCGATCTCGGCATGCGCGCGGCCGAGCGCCGGCTCGTGCCGTGGAAGGGGCGCGTTTGACGCGGCGCGTCCCGCGCGGTGGCGCCGCTCAGGTCAGGAACGCGCCGCCGTTCACGTGCACCGTCTGGCCGGTGATGTAGCCGCCCTCGGGGCCGGCGAGCAGCCGCACCACCGCGGCGATCTCTTCGACCGTGCCCTTGCGCCCAAGCGGGATGCCGCCCGTCATGCCGGGCGATGCCCCGGCCGACGCCCCGCGCACCGTATCGATCATGCCGGGGGCGACGCAGTTGCAGCGGATGTTGTGCGGCGCGAGCTCGACCGCGAGGGAGCGCATAAGCCCCTCCAGCCCCGCCTTGGAAGCCGAGACATGCGCGCGGTTCGGCGTGCCGACATGGTGCGAGATGCCCGAAAGCGCGACGATCGCGCCGCCGCCGCGCGCGATCATCTGCGGCACGAAGGCGCGGGCGAGCAGGAACGCCCCGTCGAGCGCGACTGACAGGATCTCGCGCCACTCGGCGTAGGACATCTCGGTGAACGGCGTCTGCCGGCGCAATCCCGCGTTCGACACCAGGATATCGACCCCACCGAGGGTCTCGGCGACCACGCGCGCCATCGCGGCGACCACGTCCGGATCGGACACGTCGGCGAGCTGCGGCACGGCCCTGCCGCCGGCTGCGACGATCTCGGCGGCGATTGCCTCGATCGCCGCCCGGTCCGATCGTCCGTTCACGACCACGGCCGCACCGTCGCGGGCGAGCGTGAGTGCGATCGCCCGGCCGATGTTCCTGCCCGCGCCGGTGACGAGCGCGACCCGCCCCGCGAGCGCGCTCACTCGGCGGCGAGCGCGGGCCTGAGCGCAGGCATCGCGCGATCGAGCCCGCGCCGGAGCCGCGCGCCGATCTCCCGCGCCTCGTCCTCGGTGATGATGAGCGGCGGGGTGAAGGCGATGCGGTCGCCGATCGCGCGCACGATCAGCCCCTCGTCCTCGCAACCTTTCTGCACCGCGAGCCCGGCCTTCAGCGCCGGCGGGAACGGCTCGCGCGTGCGTTTGTCGGCCACCACCTCGACGCCGGCGATCAGGCCGATGCCGCGCACGTCGCCCACCAGGGGATGCGCGCGCGCCTCCTCCAGCGCCGCGAGGAACACCGGCGAGACGCGCTTCACATGCGCGACGATGTCGCGCTCCGCGTAGATCTTCAGCGCCTCGACGCCGACCGCGCACGCCACCGGGTGCCCGCCATAGGTGAAGCCGTGGCCGAAACTCCCGTTCTTCCTGCTGCCCTCGATCAGGGTCTCGTGGATCTCGGCGTTGATCAGCGTGGCGCTGAGCGGCTGATACGAAGCGGTAAGCTGCTTGGCGCAGGTGAGGATGTCGGGCGCGATGCCGTAGGTGTCGCAGCCCCACATGTTGCCGGTGCGGCCGAAGCCGCAGATCACCTCGTCGGCGACGAACAGGATGTCGTGCTTGCGCAGGATCGGCTGGATCAGGTCGAAATAGCCCTTGGGCGGCGTGATCGCGCCGCCGCCGCCCTGCACCGGCTCGGCGAAGAAGGCGGCGATGTTCTCAGGCCCTTCCTGCTCGATCAGCGCCTCGAGGTTCTTGGCCATGCGCGCGCTGAACTCTTCCTCGGTCTCGCCCTCGTGGTGGAAGCGGTAGTAGTTCGGGTTGTCGATGTGCAGGAAGCGGTCGCCGTAGGGGAGGTCGAAATCGGCGTGCATGTGCGGCTGGCCCGACAGCGAGGCGGCCGCGACCGTGTTGCCGTGATAGCCGCGGATGCGCCCGATCAGCTTCTTCTTCTTCGGCCGGCCGCGCAGGTTGTTATAGTACCAGATCATCTTGATCGCGGCGTCGTTCGCCTCCGATCCCGAGCACTGGAAGGCCGCGCGCGCGAGCTTCTTGCCGTCCGGGCAGCGCGGCGCGAGGGCCAGCAGCCGCTCGGCGAGCTCGATCGCCGGCTCGTGCCCCTTCTGGAAGAAGGTGTGGTAGTAGGGCAGGGTCAGCAGCTGCTTGTAGGCGGCATCGGCGAGCCGCTTCTCGCTGAAGCCGAGCGAGGCGCACCACAGCCCCGCCATCGCCTCGATGTACTCGCGGCCCTCGACGTCCCAGACGCGGCAGCCCTCGCCGCGCGCGACGATCATGCCGCCCTCGCGGTTGAAGGCGTCGAGGTCGCTCTGCTGGTGCACCAGCGAGGCGATGTCGCGCGCGTGCAGGGAGTTGGGGATCATGGCGTCCTCCTCTCGGCTTTCGTGGGCAGTCTCGCGCCGGGGCGGGCCCCTGACAACCGGGGCCGGGTCACAGGAGCTCGCGGTACACGTCCAGGGTCGCCGCGCACATCCGTTCGGTGGTGTAGCGGGCAAGCACCGCCTCGCGTGCCCGCGCGCCAAGGGCGGCGCGTGTTTCCTCGTCGAGCGACAGCACCTGATCGAGCGCGGTCGCCAAGGCGGCGGCGTCGCCCGGCGGCACCAGGAGGCCGGTCTCGCCTGGCGAGACGGTCTCCAACGCCCCGCCGTGGGCGGTCACAACCACCGGCCGACCCATCGCCTGCGCCTCGACGACGACGCGGCCGAACGCCTCCGGCTCGATCGAGGCGCTGACGGCGACATCGGCCAGCATGAGCGCGGCCGGCATGTCGGGGCAGTCGCCGACGATACGTACGCGCGCGCCAAGCCCCAGCCGCTCGGCCAGCACCTCGAGTCGGGCGCGGTAGCCGTGTCGCCCCTGGTCGTCGCCGGCCAGCACCGCGACCGCGTCGCGCCGCGCCATCCGGCCGAGTGCCTCGATCAGCAGCTCCTGGCCCTTCCAGCGCGTGAGCCGCCCGGGCAGCAGCACCACCGGCGCGTCGTCGGGGATGCGCCAGGCGCGCGCGAGCTTCACGATCCGCTCGCCGGAGACGATGGCGGGATCGAAGCGGCGCGGATCGACGCCGCGCGGAATGATCCGCACGCGCGCGGGATCCGTGCCGTGGCGTTCGATCAGGTGCTCGGCGATGAAGGCGCTGATCGCGATCACCCGCTCGCCCGAGGCCATTACGGCGTTGTAGCGGCGCTTGAGCGGAAAGCCCTCGTTGTAGGTGCCGTGATAAGTCGTCACCCAGCGCGCGCCGGTGCGGCGCACGGCGAGGCGCGCGCTCCAGGCCGGGGCGCGCGACCGCGCATGCACGATGTCGATCCGATGCTCGCGAATCACCTGAGCCAGCTTGGTCGCGTTGCGCCACATCACCCAGGGGTCCTTGGAGGCGAGCGGCAGGCCGATGTGTTCGACACCGAGATGGGTGAGTTCCGGCACCAGCCGCCCGCCGGCCGAGGCGACCAGGGCGCGGAACCCGGCGCGCACCAACGCCTCGGCGACCTCGATCGTGCCGCGCTCGACGCCGCCCGTCTCCAGCATCGGCAGGACCTGGAGCACCGCGGGCGGGAGCGAATCGGCGGACATTCCATGGCGTGATAGCACGCAGGAAGGACGCGGACAGGAGTCTCGGATGGACGGATACGCGATGCTGGACGGGCCCAACGGCCGGATCGCCTACGTGATGACCCCCGGGCGGCGCCCGACCGTGCTGTTCCTCGGCGGCCTGCGCAGCGACATGACCGGCACCAAGGCGACCTTCCTGGAGGCGTGGTGCCGCGCGCGCGGTCAGGGCTTCCTGCGTTTCGACTACACGGGCCACGGCGCCTCGGCAGGCCGCTTCGAGGACGGCACGATCGGCGCCTGGTCGGCGGATGCGCTCGCGGTGCTCGATCGCCTGATCGAAGGGCCGGTGGTGCTCGTCGGCTCCTCGATGGGCGGCTGGGCGATGCTCAACGTCGCGCTTGCGCGCCCGGACGGGGTGGCGGCGCTGGTCGGCATCGCCGCTGCGCCCGACTTCACCGAGGAGCTGCTGTGGGCGCGCTGGGACGAGGCGACGCGCGCCACGCTGCTGCGCGACGGCATCGTCATCGAGCCAAACCCCTACGACCCGGCGGGCTACCCCTACACGCGTGCGCTGATCGAGGACGGGCGGCGGCATCTGAGGCTGCGCGGCCCGATCCCGCTCGCCTGCCCTGTGCGCCTGCTGCACGGGCAACAGGACGACGCGGTGCCATGGCAGACCAGCCTGCGCCTCGCCGAGCGCCTCGCCGCCGAGGACGTGCAGGTGACGCTCATCAAGGACGGCGACCACCGGCTCTCGCGCGAGGCCGACCTGTCACTGCTGGGCCGCACCCTCGCCGCGCTCCTCGGCCAGGATGGCGGCTAGCCCCTCGCGGTAGGTCGGGTAGCGCGGCGCCCAGCCGGTCGCGGCCTTGGTGATCGCGTTCGCGACCTTGCGACTCTCCACCCAGAACGACAGCGCCATCGGCGACAGGGTGCGCGCGGCCTCCTCGAACGGCACCTCTGGCGGGGATGGGAGGCCGAGGAGACGGGCGGCTTCCGCGATCACCTCGGCCGAGGGCGCGGGCAGGTCATCCGCGCCGTGCAGCACCCGCACGCCGTCCGGTCGCGCCATCGCCGCCAGCACGAGCCCAGCGATGTCGGCGACATGGATGCGGCTGAACGCGTGCCCCGGCTTGACGATGCGCTGCGCCCGGCCGCTGCGCACGTCATCCAGCGCCGAACGCCCCGGCCCGTAGATGCCGGCGAGCCGGATCAGGTCGAGCGAGGCGCCGCGCCTTGCCGCCATGGCCTCCCACGCGTGTTCCGCGCCACGGCGCCGCCGGCTGCGGTCCTGACCGGGGGCCGGCGCGGTGTTCTCGTCCACCCACGCGCCGCCGCGGTCGCCATAGACGCCGGTGGTGGAGAGGTAGCCGATCCACCGCAACGCTGGCGCGGACGCGATTGCGTCCGCGTGCCTCGCCAGCACGGGATCGCCGGCCTCGCCCGGCGCGGCGGTGGCGACCAGACGCGTCGCCCCCGCGAGAGCGGCCGCTGGATCGGCGAATGGCGCCACACCGATCCCGCCCTGCGCCAACGCCCGGGCCTCGGCCCGCGCCGGATCACGCGTGACGACCGTGACCTGCCAGCCGGACGCGCGCGCCGTGCGCGCGATCACGCCGCCCGTGTAGCCGAGGCCGAACACGAGGAGATGTGCACCATCCATGACCGGTGTTTGACACGCTGCGATTGGTTTGCAAGCCTCAACGAAACCCGAGGGAGGAATGCCGGTCCATGCGCACTGCCCACCCCGTGCTGCTGGGCGCAGCACTCGCCGTCGCCGTGGCGCTCGCCGCCGAGGCGCAGACCACGCTGCGCTTCGCGCACACCCAGCCGACCAGCGACACGCACCACGCCGCCGCGGTGCACATGGCCGAGCAGGTCGCGCGCGCCACCAACGGGCAGCTCCGGATCTCGATCCACCCGGCCGGCGAGCTCGGCAACGACCCGGCGATCCTGGAGGGCGTACGGCTCGGCACGATCGATATCGGCCAGACCGGCAATCCGTTCTACACACGGTTCGAGCCGAAGCTGAACGGGCTCGATATCCCGTTCCTGTTCACAAGCCACGAGCATGTCTATCGGGTCGTGGACGGCGAGGTCGGCCGGGGCCTGCTCGCCGAGCTCGAGAAGCACCGGATGAAGGGGCTTGCGTTCTGGGAGATCGGCTTCCGCAAGATCACCAACAGCCGTCGCCCGATCGTCACCCCGGCCGACCTCCAGGGGCTGAAGATCCGCACCACGCCGAACCCCGCCCATGTCGAGGCCTTCCGGCTCTGGGGGGCGAATCCGACACCGATGGCCTTCACCGAGGTCTATCTGGCGCTGGAGACGCGCGCGGTGGACGGGCAGGAGAACCCGCTCAACATCATCCGCTCCAACCGATTCCAGGAGGTGCAGCGCCACCTCTCCTTCACCGACCACGCCTACACGGTCTCGATCGTGTCGATGAACCTCGCCAGGTTCCGCGCGCTGCCCGAAGCACACCAGAAGGCCTTGCTCGATGCCGCGCGCGAGGCGGCGGTGCTGCAGCGCCGGCTCAACCGCGAGCAGGAAGGGCAGGACCTTGCCACCATCAAGGCGGCCGGTGTCGAGGTGGTCGAGCGGGTCGATACGGAAGCCTTCCGCAGGCTCGCGTTCGAGCCGGTGAAGGCCATCTTCGTCGCGCAGCACGGCTCGGCGCTGATCGACGCGATCCTGGCGGCACGGTGATCGCGGCGCGGGCGGCGCGGCGGCTGCTGGGACGTCTGCTCGACATCACCGCCGCGCTGCTCCTGCTCGGCGTGCTCGCGGTCACGGTGGCGCAGGTCACCGCACGCTACCTGCTCGGCGTGCCGATGCCGTGGGGTGAGGAGCTCACACGGCTGCTGTTCGTGTGGCTGGTGCTGATCGCGGCCTCGCGCGCGCGGCACATGCGGATCGAGCTCGTGTCGGACCGTGCCCCGCCCGGGCTTGCGCGCACGCTGCGCGGCTTCGCGGCTGCGCTCGCGGTCGTCCTGCTCGGGCTGCTCGCGTGGAAGGGGCTCGGCCTGATCGAGCTCACAGCCTATGACCGCTACACCGCGCTCGGGGTCTCGCTCCAATACCTCTACGCGGCGGTGGTGACCGGCGCGGCCCTCTGGATCGTCACGATCCTGCTCGACCTGGTGCTGGGGCCGGACGAGGACCGCAGCGGACCATGACGCTCGCCGTGCTGCTCGGGGTCATGCTGGGGCTCGCAGCCCTCGGCGTGCCGCTGGTGTTCGCGCTGCTCGGCGCCTCGCTCACCACGCTGCTGCTGTTCCGCCCCGGCGTGCCGCTGGAGGTGATGCCGCAGTTCTTCGTGGGCGGGATGGACAATTTCGCGCTGCTCGCGATCGCACTCTTCTTCCTCGCCGGCGAGCTGATGGGGGCTGCGGGGGTGACCGAGCGCATCCTCGGCTTCGCCCGCGCGATGGTCGGGCATATCCGCGGCGGGCTCGCGCAGGTCGCGATCGTCAGCTCGTTTGTGATGGCGGGGATCTCGGGCTCTGCCGTGGCGGACGCAGCTGCCGTCGGCTCGGTGCTGATCCGCGCGATGCGGCGCGCGGGCTATCCGGCCGGCTTCGCCGCCGCGCTGATCGAGACGGCCTCGATCCTCGGCCCGATCATCCCGCCCTCGATCCCGATGATCGTCTATGCGGTGCTGGCGGGCGCCTCGGTCGGCAGCATGTTCCTGGCAGGCATCGTTCCCGGTGTGCTGATCGCGCTCGGCCTCGGGCTGGTCGCCTACTGGCGCGCCGGCCAGCTCGCCCTGCCGCGCGAGCCCCGCGCCACCTTGCCGGTCCGGCTGCGCGAGACGGGACGCGCCTCGGCCGCCCTGCTCGCGCCGGTGATCATCGTCGGCGGCATCCGCGGCGGCGCCTTCACCGCGACCGAGGCGGGCGGCATCGCCGCCCTCTACGTGCTGCTGATCGGCATCCTGGTCTATCGCGGCCTGAGCCTTGGCGGGCTCTGGCGCGCACTCGTGCAGGCCGCGCAGGGGACGGCCTCGGTGCTGGTGATCCTCGGCGCCTCGTCCATCTTCGCCTGGATCATCGCCGACCAGGGTGTCAGCCGCGCCTTCGCCGCCGCGATCACGGATCTCAACGCCTCGCGGCCCGTGGTACTGCTGCTCCTGAACCTGCTGTTCTTCGCGATCGGCATGTTCCTCGATCCGATCGCCGCACTGATCATCCTGGTGCCGATCTTCCTCCCGCTGGTGCAGAGCCTGGGCATCGATCTCGTGCAGTTCGGCGTGATCACCGTGCTGAACCTGATGATCGGGCTCTGCACGCCGCCGGTCGGCTATCTGATCTACATGACCGCGACCATGGCCGAGGTCTCGCCCGCCACGGTGATCCGCGAGTCGCTGCCGTTCCTCGGCGTGCTGATCGCGGTGCTGCTGCTGGTGACCTATGTGCCGGCGGTGACGCTCGCGCTGCCCGGGATCGTCACCGGCCGCTGAGTGCGGATCACGAAAGGAGCCCCATGCGCATCGTCGATCTCACCGTGCCCATCGAGCCCCATTTCCGCTGGCCCATGGAGCGGTCGCTGAAGTCGGACTTCGCGCGCGGCGACCCGTTCCAGGTCACCTGGCTCGGCCTCGTCGTGCACGGTTTCACCCATATCGACAGCCCGCGCCACATGGTGCCCGACGGCCCGACCTCCAGCCAGGTGCCGCTGGAGGCGACGATCGGCGAGGCGGCGGTGATCCGGCTCGATGACGCGCCCGACAACGCCCCGATCGATGCGGACGTGCTCGTCGCGCGCGGCGCGCATGTCCGCCCGGGCGACATCGTGCTGCTGCGCACGCGCTGGGACGAGCGCCGCCGCCTGCACAGCCCGGAGTTCTGGACCGAGGCGCCGTGGCTGACGCGCGCTGCCTGCACCTGGCTGCTCGACCGTGGGATCAAGGCGCTCGCGCCCGACTTCCCGCAGGACTACCCCATCCGCGGGCTTCTGGGCGGACGGATGGCGCCGATGGAGGAGTTCGTCAGCCACGATGTGCTGCTGAGGAACGGCGTGATCCTGATCGAATACGTGTGCAATTTCGGCGCGCTCCGCACCGATCGCCCGACCATCTACGCGCTGCCGCTGAAGCTGCCTGAGAGCGACGGCTGCCCCGCGCGCGTGATCGCGGTCGAGCCGGACTGACACACGGCCTGTCCCCTGCGCTACCATCGCGCGCAGGATGCGACACCGGACAACCCGCTGGTTCCCGACCCTGATCGTGCTGGCCGTGCTGGCGGCCGGCGGGGCCTGGTGGCTCGCCGCTCCCGAGCCTGCACCACCGCGGATCGCGCCAGCCGTTCCCTCGGGGCCGTCGGAGACCCCCGACCCCGCAGCCACCCCACGCACCGAGCCCGTCGCCTCCGCCGAACCGGCCGGCTCCGACTACGAACGTTGCATGGGCCTCGCCATGGTCGATCCGGCCCGGGCGGCGGTGGAGGCGGAGCGTTGGGTCGCCGAGGGTGGTGGTGACGCGGCCCGGCACTGCGCGGCGACCGCGCTGCTGCAACTCGGCGAGGTCGAGCGCGCGGCCGAGATTCTCGATGCGCTCGGCCGCGAGGCGCTCGCGCCGGCGGAGGCGCGCGCCGCGCTGCTGGCCCAGGCGGGCCAGCTCTGGCTGGCGCTCGGCCGGCCCGACCGCGCCTATGCCGCGGCGACGCTCGGGCTCGCCGCCCGCGCGGACGATCCCGACCTGCTGACCGACCGCGCCATCGCCGCCGCAAGCCAGGACCGGTTCGAGGAGGCGGTGGACGATCTCTCGCGCGTCGTCGATCTGCGCCCCGACCGGGCCGAGCCGCTGGTGCTGCGCGCCTCGGCTTGGCGCCATCTGGGCCAACGGGCGCTGGCCGAGGACGATCTGGCGCGTGCGCTGGCGCTCCATCCAGCGAACCCGGACGCGTTGCTGGAGCGCGGGCTCCTGCGGCGTGATCAGCGCGACCTCGCCGGCGCGCGGGCGGACTGGGAGACGGCGATACGCCTGTCGCCGGAGAGCGCGGCGGCGGAACTCGCACGCGACCATCTCGCCGCCCTGGACGAGCGCTGACGGGCGAGCCGGTGATCAGGCGAGGGATCAGTCGGCGCCCAGCACCCGCACCGTGACGACCAGCCGTCCATCCGGCATCGTGTCGATGATGAAGCGATCCTCGCCCTGGAATCCGGGCCTCGGCGCATAGCGGACCGTCGGGTTGTCGATCGTCACCTCGCCGTTGGCCGGCTGGTTGCTCAGCCAGATGCGCGTATAGCGCGACTGGGACTGCGGGTCGCGGTAGAGCGTCAGGCTGCACGGCGCGCCGGTGTTGCGCATCTCGATCCGCCCCGGGGCGCCGGCTGCGCGGTCCATGCCGGCATGCACCACCGTCACGCAGCGCGGATCAGCCGGGGGCTGGCGCGCGGCGGCGGCGGGCGGCGGCGTGGGCGGGCGGACAAGGGCGGCTTCGCGCTGCGGCTCGGGCGGGGCCGGGGCGGCCTGGCGGACCGGCGCGGAGGTCGCCTGCGGCGCCGCAGCCGGCGATGTCGGCGGTCGCGGCGGGGGCGGTGGCGCGGCCGGCGTCGCGACACGAGCGGGCGGCGGGCTCGCCGGAGGCGGCGCCGGCGGATCGGACCGCACGATGCCGCGCGAGCCCGTCAGGGCGGCGATCCGGGTGCGCGCGAGATCCGTGAACACGCCATGCGGATAGCGGCGCAGATAGGCCTCGAACTCCTCCGGGTTGCGGCTGTCGCGGATGCTCTCCCAGAACAGCCGCTCGGTCGCGGGATCGGCGCTGGGCGGCGCGGCCGGGGCGGGCTGCGGCGCCTGGGGCTGCGGCGACAGGGCCGCGACCGAGGGGGGGCGTGGCGCCGCGGGTCGGAAGTAGAACTCGCCCTCCAGGCTCGCGTTCTCCCACGGAATCTGCGCCCCGCCGGTGGCCTCGCGCACGGTCTGGCGCACCCGGCCCAGCATCGGCCGCACCTCCAGACCTTCGGTTTCGATGTGGCGCAGCAGCGCGGCCGTGAACGGGCTGTTCCGCCCGGTGCCGTCCTGCGCCACCGTGCCCGGCGCGGTCGAGAACGCGACCAGCGTCCCCACCGGCCCGCGCACCGCCGCGAGGCCCGTTCCGGCGATGCCGCGCCCGCCCTGAGCCGCCAGCCGGAGCCGGAACGGGTTGTCGCGGCAGGCGTCGAGGAACAGCAGGATCACCCGCGCCCGGCCTTCGAGCTGGGTCATCACCGCATCGACATCGACGGTCTCGAACGGCAGGTCGCGGTCCGAGCGGATCGAGGCCGAGACCGGGATCAGGTGGTTGCGCCCGGCCACCTCGACCGCATGGCCCGCATAGAACAGCATCGCAGCCTCGGCGCCGACCGCGCGATCGCCGAAGCGCCGGATCGCCCGCTCCAGGCCGATGCGATCCGCGTCCACCACAAGCTCGCTGTCGAAGCCGAGCCGCGTGAGGGCGGCATGGATGTCGGTCGCGTCGTTCGCCGGGTTCGCAAGCGGCGGCGCCTCGACATAGGCGCCGTTGCCGATCACCAGCGCCACCCGCTGCGCGAACGCTTCCGTGCCCCAGGCGAGCACCACGGCAAGCACCAGGAGCAACGGCCTCATCATGCGGCTCGATTCCGCCGCCGTATCGGCCGCGAGGTCAACCCCGAAATTGCACCCGGTTCAGAAGTCGAGATCGGCGTAATGACCCGGCGGGGTCAGCCCCGGCACGCGGTCGGCGAGCAGGGCTCGGAAGGCGGGGCGGCACTTGATGCGCGCGTACCAGTCCTTGGCGGCGGGCGAGACCGACCAGTCCACGTCGCCCAGGAAGTCGAGCGCCGAGAGATGCGCGGCAGCGGCGAGATCGGCGAGTGTCAGCACGTTGCCCGCGAGCCAGCGCCGGTGCTCGGCAAGCCAGCCGAGATAGGAGAGATGCCCACGCAGATTCTGGTAGCCGGCGCGGATGGCCGCACCCTCCGGCTCGCCGCGCCCGAGCAGACGCTTCATCAGCTTCTGGAACAGCAGGTTCTCGCTGACTTCGCGGGCGAACTTGCCGTCGAACCAAGCGACCAGGCGGCGGCATTCGAGACGCTCGGCGGCATTGGCGCCGAGCAGCGGCGTCTCGGGGTAGGTTTCCTCCAGATAGGCGCAGATCACCGCGCTGTCGGGAATCGCAAGGCCGCTCTCCTCGACCAGCACCGGGACCTGTGCGGCGGGATTGAGGGCAAGGAACTCCGGCCGGCGCTCCCAGACCTTCTCCACCCGGAGTTCGAAGGCCAGCCGCTTCTCGGCCAGCGCCAGCCGCACCTTGCGCGAATAGGGCGAGAGCGGCAGGTGGTAAAGGAGTCGCATCGCGTGCGCTTATCGCACGCGCGCCGTGCCGCCGGAAGCGCGCGCGGGTGCGCCGCGCGCTCACCTCACCGGCACGTCATGGGAAGATGACCTCGTTGATCTCGCAGGTGTTGACGCGCCGCTTCTCGGCGGCGGTGTTGTTGTCGTAGACGACGCGGATGTCATAGATGCAGGTGCCATCGCGCGGCAGCGTCACGGCGAAGGCGCGTCCGCTCGGCAGCACGTTCTGGCCCAGCCGATCCGCGCCCCAGCTCTGGTCGGTGGCGGAGGAGACGAAGAGCTGCTGGATGGTCCGCCCGGACCGGTTCACGAGGCGAAAATCAGCGATCTGCTGACCAGGGGCGGTGCGACCGGCCGCGGTGAAGGCGACCTCGTTGACGTTGCACACATTCACGCGCCGCCGCTCCTCGGAGGTGCCGTCGGCGAACACGACGCGGATGTCGAACACGCAGGTGCCGTCCCGGCGCGGGCGTATCGCGAAGCGCTGCCCCGAGGCGAGCACATGCTCGCGCAGCCAGTCCGAGCCCCAGTTGGTGTCGGTCGAGGGCGAGACATAGATCTCATTGATCTGCTTGCCGCTGGTGTTCGAGACCCAGAAATCGGGGTTGGGCTGCGCCGCGGTCTCCAGCGCCGGCGCCATGAAGGCGGCGACGAGGACGCCGATGACGAACCATCGGATCATGAACTCTTCCTCCATCCCAGGGGCTGGCCCCCGGATGGCCGGTCCCAGTGTGGTTGCCTGTGTGTTGCACCATCGATTCTAGCGCGCGGGTTGCGGGGTCTCAACCCCGCCCCGCCGGTGCGCCGCGGCGAACGTGTCGGCCGGACCGGAACGGCATCAGCGCGGGAACATGATCATCACGCTGCGGTCCTCGGGATTCTCAGAGCGGTCCTGGCGCATCCCGAACGCGGGTCCCTGCACCAGGCTGTCCATGAGGCCACGCTGGACCCCCTGGGCCACCAGGGCGTCGCTGACCGCACGGATGCGCGCGAGCGCGAGCCGCTCGTTCGCCTCGCGCGATCCTGTCGGCGAGGTGCGGCCGATCAGGCAGACCTGGTTCTTGAACTGCGCCTTGATCTGGTTTGCCGCCTGCGTGATCGTCGCCCGCGACTGGCCCGTCAGCGCGGACGATCCGGCCGCGAACAGGACCGTGTACTGGTGATAGTTGGGATCGGCCGGCACCACGCCCGCGCAGGCCGCTTGCCCCATCGCCGACTGACCGCCGGATGCCACGAGCAGGATCAGTGTGAGCAGAGCGCGGCGCATCGTAGTCTCTTCCCCCGGGTCCGATCCCCAACCGCGCCGGACATGGACCCCGGTGGCATGGCCACGCGCGCATCCGGCCGATGCCGCAGCCTCTTGCCGCGGACCATCGAGCCTAGCGCAATGATTGCAGTCTGTCGTACGTCCGCTCTTGGCCGCGACCGGGAGTTGAACCGCCCGGCGCAGCGCGGGAGACTGCGCGCCGAGCACGAGGGAGGGCGCCATGGCACCCGAGGGTCTTGATCGCGGCTTGACGCCTGCGCGCCCGGAGCGCGTCGCGGTGCTGGAGGGGGCCGGGTCGCTGCTGCTGCGTCGCCTGCCCGGCGCCGCGGGCGAGGAGGCGCGGCGTTTCCTGGCCCTCTGGGCCAGTTCCGTGCCGGACGAGGACCTCGCCGCCCGCAGCCCCGAGGACGTCGCCGGTGCCGCGCTCAGCCTGCTCGACCACGTCCGTCGCCGCACGCCCGGCCAGGCGAGCGTGCGCGTCTTCAACCCGCGCCCGGAGGCGGAGGGCTGGCGCAGCCAACACTCGATCGCCGAGATCGTCACCGACGACATGCCGTTCCTGGTCGATTCGGCTCTCGCCGGCTTTGCGATCGCGGGCCGGGCCGTGCACTTGGTCGTGCATCCGATCGTCCCGGTGCGGCGCGACGCCGACGGCACGCTCCTGGCGTTCGGCGAGGCGGCCGGTGCGGGCGCGCCGCGCGAGAGCATGATGCAGATCGAGTTCGCGCAAGGCACCGACAGCGCCGAGCTCGCCACCGTCGCCGCCACGCTCAAGCGCGCCATGGCCGATGTGCGCACCGCGGTGGCGGACTGGCCAGCGATGCGCGAACGCCTCGCCGAGGCGATCGGCGCGCTCGACGGCGCGGACGGCGACGAGGCGCGGATCACGCGCGAGTTCCTCGCCTGGCTCGCCGACGACAACTTCGTGCTGCTCGGCTACCGCCGCTATCGGCCCGAAGGGAGCGGCATCGCGGCGGAGCAGGACTGTTCGCTCGGCCTGCTGCGCGACCCCGGCGTGCCGGTGTTCGACGTGCTGCGCGATCCGGCCCACCTGCCGCCTGCCGTGCGCGCCTGGGCGGCCGAGCCGACCCTGCTGACGGTCGCCAAGGCGAACATGCGCGCGACGGTGCACCGGCCGCAGCATTGCGACGCGATTGTCGTCAAGCGACGCGATGCCTCGGGCCGCGTCAGCGGGGCCGACATCTTCCTCGGCCTGTTCGCCTCCAACGCCTACAACCGCAACCCGCGCTCGATCCCCTATCTGCGCGAAAAGGTCGCGGCCGTGCTGGCCAAGGCCGGGGTCGATCCCAACACGCATGACGGGCGCCGGCTCTCCAACATCCTCGAAACCTATCCGCGCGACGAGCTGTTCCAGGCCGACGTGGACGAGCTGCTCGCGACGGCGCGCGGCGTGCTCGCGCTGCAGGAGCGGCACCGCGTGGCTTTGTTCCTGCGGCGGGACCGGTTCGAGCGCTTCGTCTCCGCGATCGTCTATGTGCCGCGCGACGTGATGGACACAAAGTTGCGTGCACGCATCGGCACCGCGATCGCCGAGGCGTTCCAGGGCCGGCTCTCGACCGCCTACATCCTGATCGGCGATTCGCCGCTCGCGCGCGTGCACTACATCGTCGCCACCACGCCCGGCGCCGTGCCCGAGGTGGATGTGCGGCGGCTCGAACGCGCGCTCGGCGAGATCGCGCGCAGCTTCCGCGACCGGCTGGCCGAGGCGCTGATCGCCGAGAAGGGCGAGGCCGGCGCGCTCGCCGTGCTCGGCCGGTGGGGCGAGGCCTTCCCGCCCGGCTATGCCGACCGGCGCACCGCGCGCGAGGCGGTGGCCGACATCGCGCTCGCCGAGGCGGCGCTCGCCTCGGGCACGCTCCAGCTCTCGCTCGCCCGTCCGCAGGGGGCCGCGCCTTATGCGCTCGCGCTGCGGGTCGCCAATCCGGACCGGCCGGTCCCGCTCTCCGGCATCCTGCCGCTGATCGAGAGCCTCGGCCTGCGCGCGATCGAGGAGGTTCCGCACCACCTGCATCCGGCTGGCGCGCGCGAGGTGGTGCTGCACGAGTTCGGCCTTGAGACAGAGGATCATGCGCCTTTCGATCCGGCGCGCGCGGGCGCAATCGCCGAGGCGTTGGAGGCGCTGTGGCATGCCCGCGCCGAGCCGGACGGGTTCAATCGCCTCGTGGTGCGCGCGGGCCTCACCTGGCGCGAGGCCTGGATGCTGCGCGCGCTCTATCGCTGGCTGAAGCAGGCGGGCTTCGCCTTCAGCCAGGGCGCGGTCGAGGCGGCACTCGCCGCGCAGCCCGAGGCGACCCGGCTGCTGGTCGATCTGTTCCGTGTCCGCTTCGATCCGGACGGCGCGCGCAACGCCGAGGCCGAGGCCGCGCTCGACGAGCGCTGGCGCGCGCTGCTCGATGCCGTCGAGAGCCCTGACGAGGACCGCATCCTGACGCGACTGCGCGCTGCCCTCGATGGCGTGGTGCGCACGAGCTTCTTCCGCGACCCCGCCGCCCCCACGATCGCCTTCAAGATCGACTCCCGCGCGGTCGGTGACCTGCCCCAGCCCGTGCCGTTCCGGGAAATCTACGTGCACGGGCCGCGCATGGAGGGGGTGCATCTGCGCGGCGGGCCCGTCGCGCGCGGCGGGATCCGTTGGTCGGACCGGCGCGAGGACTTCCGCACCGAGATCCTCGGGCTGATGAAGGCGCAGACTCTGAAGAACACCGTGATCGTGCCGACCGGCGCCAAGGGCGGGTTCGTGCTGAAGCGTCCGCCCGCGGCCACGGGCGATGCGGCGCGCGACCGCGAGGCGCTGATGGCCGAGGGCATCGCCTGCTACCGGTTGCTGATCGGCGCGATGCTCGACCTCACCGACAACCGTGTCGGCGGCAAGGTGGTGCCGCCCGATCGCGTGGTGCGGCGCGACGGCGACGATCCCTACATCGTCGCCGCCGCCGACAAGGGCACCGCCACATTTAGCGACATCGCCAACGGCATCGCGCTCGAACGCGGCTTCTGGCTCGGCGATGCATTCGCCTCGGGCGGCTCCAAGGGCTACGACCACAAGGGGCTGGGCATCACCGCGCGCGGCGCCTTCGTCTGCATCCGGCGCCATTTCCGCGAGCTCGGCGTCGATATAGACCGCGAGCCGATCGACGTCATCGGCGTGGGCGACATGTCGGGTGACGTGTTCGGCAACGGCGTGCTGCTGTCGCAGGCGCTCAGGCTGCGCGCAGCCTTCGACCACCGTCACATCTTCCTAGACCCCGATCCCGATCCGGCGGTGTCGTTCCAAGAGCGCAAGCGCTTGTTCGCACTGCCGCGCTCGTCCTGGGCCGACTACGACAAGAGCAGACTCAGCGCCGGCGGCGGGGTCTATCCCCGCAACGCCAAGACCGTGCCGCTTTCGGCCGAGGCGCGCGCGATGCTCGGCATCACGGCCGAGCGTCCGCCGCCCGATGCGGTGATGCGCGCGATCCTCGGCATGGAGGCCGATCTGCTCTATTTCGGCGGCATCGGCACCTTCGTCAAAGCGAGCCACGAGAGCCACGCGGACGCCGGCGACCGCGCCAATGACGCGATCCGCATCGATGCGACCGCGATCCGGTCAAAGGTGATCGGCGAGGGGGCGAATCTCGCACTCACCCAGGCCGCGCGTGTCGAGGCGGCGCGTGCGGGCGTGCGCGTCGATACCGACAGCCTGCACAACTCGGCAGGCGTGGACACCTCCGACCACGAGGTGAACCTGAAGATCCTGCTCGACGGGCTGGTGCAGGAGGGCGAGCTGACCGCCAAGCAGCGCGACGCCTTGCTGGCCGGCATGACCGACGATGTGGCCGCGCACGTGCTGGCGACCAATGCGCGCCAGTCGCTCGGCGTCTCGCTGGAGGGCATGGACCCCACGGTGGTTGGCCCGCATGCGGCGCTGATCGCGCGGCTGGAGGCCGAGGGACGGCTCGACCGCACGGTGGCCGGACTGCCGGACGCGGCAGCACTCGCCGAGCGTGGCGCCGCGGGGCTGACGCGGCCCGAGCTGATCGTGCTGCTCTCGCACGCCAAGCTTTGGCTGACCGACGCCTTGATCGCCTCGCCGCTGCCCGACGATCCGGCCTTCGCGCCCGATCTCGCCGCCTATTTCCCGGCTGCCGTGCGCGAGCGCTTCGCCGCGGCGATCGCCGCCCATCCGCTCCGGCGCGACCTGGTGGCGATGCTGCTCACCAATGATTTGCTCGACCGCATGGGGCTCGCGGCGTTCGCGCGCCTGGCCGACGGCATTTCGCCGGACGCGGCGGCGACGGCGGCGCTGGTGGCGCGCGAGGCGCTTGGGCTTGTCCCCCTGCGGACCGCGGCGGAGGCGGAGGACAGCGCGGGCGGCGACCCCAAGGCCCTCTATCCGCGCTTCCTCGCCTGGCGGCGCGCGCAGGAGGGGGCCGCGCGCGGCTTCGGCCGCGTGCTCGCCCCGGGTCTGCGCATCGCCGAGGCCGCCGCGCCCTACCGCGACCATGTCGCCACACTTCTGCCGGCCCTGCTGGAGCGCGATCCGACCGGCGGGGCGGCGGCGATGGCGCCGGCGATCCTGCGGCTCTCGGCCGAGGCGGGCGTGGCGCCGGACGCCGGCATGGAGGCGTGGTTCGCGGCCGGCACCGGGCTCGGGCCGGATGCGGTGCGCGCGGCTGCCCGCCACGTCGATGCGTCGGATGGCTGGACCGCGCGTGCGCTCGCCTCGGTCGCCGACGATCTTGCCGATGCGCAGGCCCGGCTCGCCGCCGCGGTGCTCGCCCAGGGCGGCGTCGAGGCGGTGCGCGCGGGCGCGGGCGCGCGCTGGGTCGCCGCCGAGCGCGTGCTGGCCGAGCTGGGCGCGCGGCCGGTGCTGCCGGCGGTCGTGGTCGCCACAAGGGCGGTCGCAGCGCTCGCGTGACGCTACGGAGCGACGACATCACGCGGCTGGCCGACCTGCCGCGCGGACGCCGGCGCGCCGTCATCGCCTGGTCGCTCTACGACTGGGCGAACAGCGCCTTCCCTGCCGTGATCGGTACCTTCGTGTTCGCGACCTACTTCGTGCAGGCGGTCGCCGAGAGCGAGACCGTCGGCACCTCCCAGTGGGGGTTCGCGATGGCGATCGCGGGGGTGCTGATCGCGGTGCTCTCGCCGCCGCTCGGCGCGGTCGCGGACGGTGCGGGCGGCCGCAAGCCATGGCTCGCCGGCTTCACGGTGATGGCGCTGGCCACCTGCGGTGCCTTGTGGTGGGTGCGGCCCGATCCGACCTCGGTGCCGTTCGCGCTCGTCGTGGTCGTATTGGCCACCCTCGCCTTCGAGCTCGGCACGGTGTTCTACAACGCGATGCTGGTGGACGTGGCCCCGCGGCCGATGATGGGGCGCATCTCCGGCTGGGGCTGGGGCGCGGGCTATGTCGGCGGGCTGTTCTGCCTCGTGCTGTGTCTGGTGCTGCTGATCCAGCCCGACCCGCCGCTGTTCCCGCTCGACCGAGCCGAAGCCGAGCATGTGCGCGCCACCAACCTGCTGGTCGCGGTCTGGTACGGGGTGTTCTGCTGGCCGCTCTTCCTGCTGGTTCCCGACGCTCCGCGGCGCGCGCCGATCCGCTCGGCGATCCGGTCCGGCATGGCGGCGATGGCGCGGCTGCTGCCGGAACTCCGCCGCCGCCCTGCCGTGACGCGGTTCCTGATCGCGCGCCTGCTCTACACCGACGGGCTGAACACGTTGTTCAATTTCGGGGCGATCTACGCCGCCGGCACCTTCGGCATGGCAACGGACGAGATCATCCTGCTCGGCATCGCGATGAACATCACCGCCGGGATCGGCGCGGGCCTGTTCGCCTTCGTCGACGACGCGATCGGGCCGAAGCGCACCGTGCTGATCTCGCTCGGCGCGCTTGCCGCGATCGGCGGCACGCTGCTGCTGGTCGAGGGCAAGCTCTGGTTCTGGCTGCTGGCCCTGCCGCTCGGTGTGTTCTTCGGCCCGGCCCAGGCGGCGAGCCGCACCCTCATGGCGCGGCTCGCGCCGCTCGAGCAAGCCTCGGAATATTTCGGGCTCTTCGCGCTCTCGGGCCGGATCACGGCCTTCGCGGGACCGGCGGCGCTGGCCGCGGCGACGGCCGCGTTCGACAGCCAGCGCGCCGGGATGGCGACGATCCTGCTGTTCCTGCTCGGCGGGGCGGCGATCCTGACGACGGTGCGCGAGCCGCCCGTGCGGGCGGTCGCGCCACCGTCGGTTTAGGCGGTCAGGAGTACACGTAGAGCGGGCCGATCACCATGTGATCCTCCACCCGCTTCACGCCCGGCACACCCTCGGCGAGCACACGCAGGGCGCGGCGATACTCGTCAGTGCCACAATAGCCGTAGAACTCCACCACGCCGTCCTTCACCACCACCGTGGTATAGAAGGTGCTGGCCCAGGGCTGCTTCTTCATCTCGGCCATGATGGCCCGGTAGATGCCCTCGTCGGAGGTGTCGCCGGCGGCGGCCTGCGGCGGCGAGACCAGGGCGCGCAGGAGGTCCGCGCGCGACACCACGCCGACCAGCCGCCCGTCGCGCGTGACGAACACGCGGCGGATATGCTCCTTGTCGAGCATCTCGGCGATGGTGCCCGCCGGCGTATCCTCGGTCACGGTCATCGGATTCGGGGTCATGATGTCGGCGGCGGTGCGGCCATGGCTCTTCACGTACTGCTCGGCCATCTTCGCCGGATCGGCGAACAGGCTCTTGAAGAAGCCGGGGGTCTCGTCGCTGCGGCCGGAGACCTGCTTGATCAGGTCGCCCTCGCTGACCACGCCCAGGATCTTGCGGTCGGCATCGGTCACGGGCACGCCGCTGATGTGCCGTTCGGCGAGCAGCCGGGCCACGCCCATCACGGGCGTGTTGGGCGCCACCGTCACGACATCGGGCGTCATCAGGTCTCGGGCTTTCATCGCAGTCCCTCCGGGCGTTCCTGTGCTGGCGGCGCAAGACTAGGACCGTCCCGTCCGCCGCGCGAGAGTATCTATGCGCCGGGCGGACGGAAATACCTTGCCCTATGTCAACCGTGCCCTGCACGGAACGGCTGGTCCGTTTCGGCCGCGTCCGGTAGCGTCTGCGGATCGGGCCCAGAGACCGGCGGCCAGTCGGCCACCTGGGGCCAAGGGGAGGAGAATGATACCTATGCACACCCGTATTCCTCGTCGCACCGTCCTGGGCAGTGTCGCCGCCGGTGCCGCCGCTCTGGGCGCACCCGCCGTCCTGCGCGCCCAGTCGGCCCAGCAGCTGGCCATCGCCACGGGCACGACCGGCGGCGTCTACTACCCGCTCGGCGGCGGCATGGCGGCGATCTTCAGCCGCAACATCCCGGGGATGAGCGCCACGGTCGAGGTCACCGGCGGCAGTGTCGCCAACCTGCAACTGCTCGGCGCCGGCCGGGTCGGCATGATCCTGACCCAGGTCGACGCCGCGGTGGATGCCGTGAACGGCCGCGACCGGTTCCAGAACCGGCCCGTGCCGGCGCGCGCGATCTTCGTCATGTACACGAACCGCATGCAGGTCGTGACGGTCGCCTCGACCGGCATCACCACCATGGCCGATCTCAAGGGCAAGCGCGTCTCCACCGGCGCGCCCGGCTCGGCGACGGAGGTGATGGCGTTCCGGCTGATCGAGGGTGCGGGGCTCGACCGCGATCGCGACTTCCGCGCGCGCGAGCGGCTGAGCCCGGCCGAGAGCACCAACGCGATCAAGGACGGCAAGCTCGATGCCTATTTCTTCGTCTCCGGCGTGCCAACGGCGGCGATCACCGACCTCGGCGCCACGCCGGGCGTGCAGCTCCGCCTGATCGATCATGCCGAGTTCGTGCCGAAGATCGTCGAGAAGTACGGCCCGGTCTATTTCGCCGAGGAGATCCCGGCCGGCACCTATCCGGGCCAGACCACGCCCAACAAGCAGATGTCGGTCGGCAACATCATCGCCGTGCGCGCCGACATGCCCGACGCCCTGGTCACCGAACTTGTCAAGAACATCTGGGAAGGCCGCGAGGAGCTCACCCGCGTCCATGCCGAGGCGCGCAACTTCAAGCTCGAGAACCAGAAGTCCGCGGCGGCCGGCATCCCGTGGCATCCGGCGGCGGAAGCCTACTGGAAGGCGCAGGGCGCGACGCTGAGCTGACGGTGGAACACGGGAGGACCCGTCCTGTCCGGGGCGGGTCTTCGCGCGTGATGGGACGGGTCGCGTGACGACGGCAAACCCGAGCGAGGAGCACCACCTGCCGCCCGAGGCGGCAGCGCTCGATGAGGACACCGCGCACAAGGTCGAGGAGCTGATCGAGCAGGAGGAGGGTGCGCTCAACCGCTATCGCGGCCCGCTGCTCTGGTTCGTCACCGGCCTCGCCCTGGCGATGAGCGTGTTCCACCTCTACGCCGCGATCGACATCGTGCCGACGATGTATCTCCGCTACATCCATGTCGGCTTCGTGCTCACCTTGACCTTCCTGATGTACCCGATGGCGCGCCGGTTCCGGCACCGGCTGATGCCTTGGGACATCGCGCTCGCCGCACTCGCGCTCTACGTCCTCTACTATCTGATCGCCGGCGGCGACGAGCTGACCGACCGCTACGTCTTCCCGGAGCCGATGGACCTCGTGGTCGGCTGGATGCTGATCGCGCTGACGCTCGAAGCGGCGCGGCGCACCACCGGGCCGATCATGCCGGGGATCAGCATCGTCTTCATGCTCTACGCGTTCTTCGGCAACCTCCTGCCCGCGCCCTGGACGCATCAGGGCTACGACTCCGAGCGGCTCGTGCCGCATCTGACGATCACGCTGGAGGGCATTTTCGGCACCGCCGTCGATGTCTCCTCGACTCTGATCATCCTGTTCACCATCTTCGGTGCGGTGCTGCAGGTGACCGGCGCGGGCAAGTTCTTCGTCGATTTCTCCTTCGCGCTGATGGGTGGCAAGGCGACCAGCGCGGGCCGCACCGTGGTGCTGTCTTCCTTCCTGCTCGGCGGACCCTCCGGTTCGGGGGTCGCAACCACGGTGACGCTCGGTTCGGTCGCCTGGCCGATGATGAAGCGTGTCGGCTATGCGCCGCACGACGCGGGCGGGCTGCTCGCCGCCGGCGGGCTCGGCGCGATCATCTCCCCGCCGGTGCTGGGCGCGGCCGCGTTCCTGATCGCCGAGTTCCTGAAGATCTCCTACCTGCAGGTCATCGAGATGGCGATCATCCCGACCTGCCTCTACTACGCCTCGCTGCTCTTCATGGTGGAGCTCGACCAGCGCCGGATCGGGGTGGACGAAACGGCGGATGGCGAGACCTACAGCACCGAGAGTGCGGGGACGCTGCTCAGGAAGTATGGCTTCCACCTGACCTCGCTCGTCTCGATCGTCGGCTTCCTGCTCTGGGGGTATTCCGCGACGCTTTCGGTCGTCTATGCGAGCGGGGTCGCGGCGGCGCTCTCGTGGCTCCGCCGCGAATGCGCGATGACGCCGGCGAAGCTGGTCACGGCGCTCCGCGAGGGCTCGGTGCAGGTGCTGAACGTCGCCGCCACCTGCGCCTGCGCCGGAATCATCGTCGGCGTGGTCACGCTGACGGGCCTCGGCCTGAAGTTCAGCGAGATCGCGATCCGCTATGCCGGCGGCTCGCTCGCGCTGACGGCGGTGTACACCGGGCTGATCGTCTGGGTGATCGGCCTCGCCGTGCCGGTGACCGCGTCCTACATCATCTCGGCGGTGATCGCGGCACCTGCGCTGATCAAGCTCGGGGTGCCCGATTTCGCCGCGCACATGTTCATCTTCTACTACGCTGTGCTGAGCGAGGTCTCGCCGCCGACCGCGCTCTCGCCCTTCGCGGCGGCCGCGATCACCGGGGCGGGGCCCTACCACACCACACTGATGGCGTGGAAATACACGCTGCCCGCCTTCCTGCTGCCCTTCGTGTTCGTGACGGATCCGCTCGGGGTGGGGCTCCTGCTGCAACGCTCGCCCGGCATGGGCTGGGACGATGTCGCGTGGATCACCACGCTGGCGACCTTCGGGCTCGGCCTGCTGGCCTCCGCGGCGCAGGGTTTCGGGCTGCGCATGATGGCGGGGTGGGAGCGCTGGGCGACCATGCTGGCGGGACTGCTGCTGATCTTCCCGAGCGCGGTCGATGGGCTGCTCGAATGGATCACCGGAGTGTCGATCCCATCGCCGCACTGGGCGGGACTGGCCCTCGGAGCGGCGCTGCTGGCGGCCCAGGCGCTGCGTCCGCGGGTTGCGGCGGCAGGTTGACCCGCGGATGTTGATCCAGGTCAGGGCGGCGTTGCACCCTGAGGGATACATGCGCCCGGCCGTTGGCGATCTGGACGATCCATGCGACTCAGCCGAATCCTGACGGTTGGTATCGCGCTCGCCGCGGTGATCGCGGGAGCCTGGTGGTATGCGACGCAGCGCCCGCTCGCCGTGCCTGTCGCCGCCGTCATGCGTGACGTGCCGATCCGTGTGTTCGGTCTCGGCACGATCGAGGCGCAGGTGCTCTCGCGCGTCGGCTTCGAGGTGCCGGGTACGCTGGTCGAGGTGCTGGTCGATCACGGCGACGAGGTTACCGAGGGGACGGTGCTCGCCCGGTTGAACCCCGCGAGCCAGCAGGCGCGCGTTGCCAAGGCGGAGGCTGCCGTGCTCTCGGCCGAGGCGGCGGCCCAGCGCGCCGAGGCCCAGCGGGCGCGCGCCGAGGCGCTGCTCGCCCAGCGTCAGGCCACCGCGGCGCGCCGGCGCGAACTCGCCGCGCGGGGCTCCGGCAGCATCGAGGCCGCGGAGCAGGCCGAGACCGAGGTCGCCGTCGCCGCCGCCGATCTTGCGGTCAATCGGGCGGACGCGGCGGTGGCCGCGGCCGCGCTCGCCGACGCCAAGGCGACGCTGCTGGTCGAGCGCACGGCACTCGCCAAGCACACCCTCACCGCGCCCTACGATGCGGTGGTGATCGCGCGCGCGCGCGAGCCCGGCACGGCGCTGAACCCCGGCGAGGCCGTGTTCACCCTGGTCGCGCGGGGCAGTCTGTGGGCGCTCGCGCATGTCGATGAGGGCCGCGCCGGCGACTTGGCGCTCGGCCAGCCCGCCACCGTAACCATGCGCAGCCGCCCCGGCGCGCCGATCGCCGGCGAGGTGGTGCGGATCGGGCTGGAGAGCGACCGCGTGACGGAGGAGCGGCGGGTCTATGTGCGGTGCCGCCAGTGCCCCGAGACGGTCTATCTCGGCGAGCAGGCGGAGGTCGTGATCGAGACCGGCCGGCTTGCCGCTGCGCGACTGGTCCCCGAGGCGGCGGTTCACGGCTTCGACGGCGCCGCCGGTACGGTCTGGACGATCGAGAACGGCAGGCTCGCGCAGCGCCGGGTGCGCTTCGCCGCGCGCACGCTCGACGCACGGCTGGCGATCACCGATGACCTGCCGGCCGAGGTGCCGGTGGCGGCGCGGGTCGGTCCCGGCTTCGCAGTCGGTCGGGCCGCGCGGGCGGTCGGCCCGTGAACCTCGCGCTTGCCGACATCCGCCACCGCCTCGGGCGGTTCCTGATGACCTGCGTCGGCCTCGGCCTGCTGATGGCGGTCGCGCTGTCGATGGTCGGCATCTACCAGGGCGTGGTGGCCGAGGCGCTGGCGCTGTCGCGCTCGCTCCACGCCGAGCTCTGGGTGGTCGAGCAGGGCACGCGCGGCCCCTTTGCCGAGAGCTCGCGCATCCCGGGCGATGTGCGCGCGATCGTCGCGCGCGTGCCGGGCGTGGCTGAGGCCGGCGCGATCACGCTGCGCACGGCCGAGGCGAAGGCACCGCAGGGCATCCTGCGGATGCAGATCATGGGCTACGAGCCCGGCCGACCGGGCGGGCCGTCGGCGATCGAGGCGGGCCGGGGCCTGGGCGGGGCGCGCTTCGAGATGGTGGTGGATGCACGCGCCCGCCTGCCGCTCGGCGCGACGGTGGAACTCGGCGGCGACCGTTACCGCGTGGTCGGGCTGACGCGCGGGCTGGTCGCGTCGGGCGGCGATCCGCTCGCCTTCGTGCATCTGCGCGACAGCCAGGACCTGCAGTTCAAGCTCGCCCCGCCGGCGGCGCGACGGGCCCTCGCGGCGGGCGCCGGGACAGGCTCCACCGACACGGTGAACGCGGTGATTGCGCGGCTCCATCCGGGGGCCGATCCGGACGCCGTCGCCGAGACGATCCGGCGCTGGAAGCATCTCGCGGCCCTGACCGATGCCGAGCAGGCGGACATCCTGACGCGCTCGGTGGTGCAGCGCGCACGCGTGCAGCTCGGCATGTTCACGATCGTGCTGCTGTTCGTCTCCGCCGTGATCATCGCGCTGATCATCTACACGATGACCATGGACAAGCTGCGCGAGATCGCGACCCTGAAGCTGATCGGCGCCTCGGACCGCACGATCGTCGGGCTCGTGCTGCAACAGGCGCTGATCCTTGGCGGCGCGGGCTTCGTCGCCGCGACCGGCATCGTCTTCGCGACGCGCGATTTCTTCCCGCGCGCCGTCGCACTCGGCCCCGCGGAGGTCGCCGTCATGGCCGGGGTGATCGGGTTCATCTGCGTGCTCGGCAGCCTGGTCTCGATCCGTGCGGCGCTCGCGATCGAGCCGCAGCAGGCGCTCGGCGGATGACCGCGCGCATCGCGCTGGAAGGGATCGGCAAGACCTTCGGCGCGGGCGAGACCGCGTTGCGCGCGCTCGACCGGATCGATCTCGTGGTCCATCCCGGCGAGGTGGTCGGGCTCAAGGGGCCGTCTGGCAGCGGCAAGTCCACGCTGCTGAACATCGTCGCCTGCATCCTCGAACCGACCGACGGGCGGCTCGCCCTGGACGGCGAGACGGTGTGGGACGGGCGCTACCGCGTCGCCGATCTGCGCCGGCTCCGGCGCGAGCGGATCGGCTTAATCTTCCAGTTCCACAACCTGCTGCCGTTCCTGACCGCGACCGACAACGTGGCGCTGGCGATGACGCTCGCCGGAACCGATCCCGCCAAGGCCCGCGGGCGTGCGCGTGACCTGCTCGACTACCTCCAGATCGGCAAGCGCGCCGGCGCCATGCCCTCGCGGCTCTCCGGCGGCGAGGCGCAGCGCGTGGCGATCGCGCGCGCGCTCGCCAACCGGCCCGGGATCATCCTCGCCGACGAGCCGACCGCCGCCCTCGACTCCGAACGCGCCCGCGTGGTGATGGACCTGCTGCGCCAGGTCGCACAGGACCAGCAGGCCGCCATCCTGGTCGTGACCCATGACGAGAAGATCTTCGACCGCTTCGACCGCATGGTCGCCTTGCGCGACGGCCGGATCGAGCAGGACTGGCGGCGCGCGGCGTGAACGGACGTTCCAGCAGGCCGGCATTTCTGGTATGAACCGTCTCGTGCCGGCCCCGTCGGCCCGGCGGAGTTGACCCATGCACAGGCGTTCCATCCTGCTCGGCGCGGCGGCCTCGGCCCTCGCGGTCCCGACGTTCACCCGGGCCTCGGCGCTGCCGGCGGGCCTCGTCTTCGTGCTCGACAGCCGGGACGCCACGGTCAGCCTGATCGACGCCGCGCGCGGCGAGGTCGTCCGCAGGACGCCGACGCTGCGCGAGCCGCACCATCTCGTCTATTCGCCCGACCGGTCCGAGATCATCGTCGGCGACTCGGCCGGCAACGAGTTCCTGTTCCTCGAGCCCGATACCGGTGCGGTTCGGCGCACCCTGCGCGTCTCCAACCCCTACCACCTGCTGTTCAGCCCCGATTCGCAGTGGCTGACCGTGGCGAGCCTGCGCCGCAACCAGATCGACCTCTACCGCGCCGATGACCTCACGCTGGTGCACCGGCTCGCCATGCCGCGTCTGCCGAGCCACATCGCCTGGTCGCCCGACAGCCGCATCACCTACGTGACGCTGCAGAACAGCAACGCCCTGGTCGCGGTCGAGGCGGAGACCGCGCGGGTGCTCTGGCGCCAGCCGACCGGCGACACCCCGGCCGGCGTGGTGATGACCCGCGCGGGTCAAGTTCTGGTCGCCAACATGGGCGAGGACACGGTCAGCGTCATCGATCCTGAGACGGGACAGACGATCCGCAAGGTGCAGACCGGTGCGGGCGCGCACAACCTGTTCCTCTCCCCGGACCGGCTGTTCTTCTACGTCACGAACCGGGTGGCCGGCACGATCACCGCGCTGGATGCCGAGACCCTGACCCCGCTCCAGCACTTCCGCGCCCCCGGGGCGCCGGACTGCCTCGACTTCTCGCCGGACGGACGGCAGCTCTGGTTCACCCAGCGGGTGGGCAACCGGGTCGGCGTGATCGATGTCGAGACGGGCGCGCTGGTCGCGCAGATCCGTGTCGGCCGAAGCCCGCACGGCATCCTGTTCCATGCGATGGGCTAGGGTCCTTCTCGCGCTCCTCGTCCTCGCGGTCCCCGCGCGCGCCGAGACCTGCCGCTTCACGGTGTATCTGACGATCGACACGGGCTGGATGGATCGTGCCGAGCAGATCGCTGAGGTGATGCGCCGCCACGACGTGAAGGCGACGCTGTTCCTCGCCGACGAGCGGACGTATCGCGGCGACACGTCGCTCGCGGACTCCTGGGCCGAGTTCTGGCGCGCGCGCGTGGCCGAGGGCCACGCCTTCGGCAGCCACACGCTGCGGCACTGGTATTTCCGTGGCGATCTCGGAACGGATCGCGTGCGCTTCGTGCCATGGGGTGCGCGCGAGGGGACGACGCTGGATGCCGCGCAGATGTGCGCCGAGCTGCGCGCGGTCGAGGACCGGCTCAAGGCGATGACCGGGCGCGGCCTCGATCCGATCTGGCGCGCGCCGGGCGGGCGCACCACGCCGAACGCGCTGCGCTTCGCCGAAGCCTGCGGTTTCCGCCACATCGGCTGGACCGCGAACGGCTTCCTCGGCGACGAACTGCCCTCCGACCGGCACCCGAACCGTGCCCTGCTCGCCCAGAGCCTGCGCACGATCCGCGACGGCGAGGTGCTGGTGATGCACTGGGGCATCCGCTCGCGGCAGGAGAAATACGCCGACGTGTTCGAGGATCTGATCATCGGGCTGAAGTCGCGCGGCTTCTGCTTCGCGACCCTGACCGAACCGACCCCGCGCCTCACCGCAGAGGCTCAACGATGATCCAGGCGATCGCGGATGCCTATGTCGCGCTGAAGGAGGCGATCTTCGATCACGCGCTGCTGCCGACGCTCTACGCGGCCGGGCTGATGGCGTGGGAGGAGGATGCCTCCGAGTGGCTCGACTTCGCGCTGTTCGGCGCGCTCGCGGTGCTGGTGTCGATTCTGGTCTGCGCGCCGCTCGAACGCCTCCGCCCCGTGGAGAACTGGGAGGGCGAGCGCTCCACGGTCGGTACCGACGTCACCTACACGCTGCTCAACCGGCTCGGCCTCCTGCCGCTGTTCGCCTTCGTCATCCTCCAGCCGGTGGAGACCGCCTGGGCAGCGGGGCTCGCGCGGCTCGGCATCATCCCGCCGACGCTGGAGACGCTGCTCCCCGCCCTGCGCGACTGGCCGGTCGTCACCTTCCTGCTCTACGTCGTGATCCTCGACTTCGCCGAGTACTGGCGCCACCGCTTCCAGCATCGGTTCAACTGGTGGTGGGCGCTGCATTCGGTGCATCACGCGCAGCGCCAGATGACGTTCTGGACCGACGACCGCAACCATCTGTTCGACGACATCATCGCCGCGCTGTGGTTCGCCGGTGTCGCGACCCTGATCGGCGTGCCCCCCGGGCAGTTCCCGCTGCTGGTGCTGATCATGCGCGTGGCCGAGAGCCTCTCCCACGCGAATGTCCGGCTGGATTTCGGCCGGTTCGGACGGTTCGTGATCGTCTCCCCGCACTTCCACCGCGTCCATCATGCGCTCGACCACGACGCGGGCATGCCGGCGCGCGTGCACGGGACGAACTTCGCCGTGCTGCTGCCGATCTGGGACGTGATCTTCGGCACGGCGCGGTTCTCGCGCGGCTATCCGCGCACGGGTGATCTGTCGGGCAGCGAGCGTCTGGCCACCGGTTCGTGGTGGGGCACGCAGGTCGAGGGCGCGAAACGCCTCGCGCGTACGCTCGCGGGGCGTGAGGCCGGCCCTCACCCTGACCCTCTCCCGGTTGCGCGGGAGCGAGAACCCCGTGGCGACGCTGCGTCCCATCTCCCGCGTGCGGGAGAGGGCCAGGGTGAGGGCGCGCGTCAGAACCCCGCGCCGGGCTGAGCGAGATACGCCGTCTCCGCCTCGGTGCTCGCGCGCCCGAGTGCGGCGTTCCGATGCGGGAACCGCCCGAAGCGGCGGATCACGTCGAGATGCGCCTCGGCGTATTTCAGGTACTCGCCTTCGCCCACGCGTTCGCGGAACAGCCGCACCGAGAGTTCCTGGTCCGCGAGGTCCTCGCTGTGCTCGAACGGCAGATAGAGGAAGGCGCGACGGTCGATATCCCCCTCCAGATCCCAGCCGCGCTCCTGCACGATCCGGGCGATGCGCCGTGCCTCCGCGTCATGGGCGAAGGCGCGCGCGGTGCCGCGGAAGATGTTGCGCGGCACCTGGTCGAACAGCAGCACGAGTGCCAGCGCACCGTCGCGGTCGCCCTCCCAGCGCGCGAGATCGCCGCGCGCGGCCGCCGCCAGCGTCGGCCCCAGCACCGCGCGCACCTCCTCGTCGAAGGCCGTGCCGCCGTTGAACCATTTCGGCTTCGTCGCCGGGTGGAACCAGAACGCCAGCACGTCCTCCGGCGTGGTCGCGAAGCCCATGCTCACTCCCCCTCGACATACGGGTTGCGCGAACTGCGCAGCGTCAGCCGGATCGGCACGCCCTCGAGCCCCAGCGCCTCACGCAGCCCGTTCAGCAGGTAGCGCACATAGTCGTCCGGCAGCTTGCCGGTGCGCGTGCCGAACACGACGAAGCTCGGCGGACGCGCCTTGACCTGGGTGATGTAGCGCAGCTTCAGCCGCCGCCCGTCGACCAGCGGCGGCGGGTGGCGCTCGATCGCGGCGGCGAACCAGCGGTTCAGCGCACCGGTCGGCACGCGGCTGTTCCAGGCCTCGTAGGCCCTCCAGACCGCGGGCATGAGCTTGTCCACGCCCGCGCCGGACAGGGCCGAGAGCGGCACCACCGGCACGCCCCTGAGCTGGGCGAAGCCGGTCGCGAGCCGATCCGCGACGGCACGGCGAACCTCGCTGCGCTCCTTGACGGGCACGAGGTCCCATTTGTTCAGCGCCAGCACGAGCGCGCGCCCTTCGCGTTCGGCGAGGGTGGCGATGGCGATGTCCTGCGCCTCCAGCGGTGCGAGCGCATCCAGGACCAGCACCACCACCTCGGCCTCGCGCAGCGCGGCGATGGTGGCGGCGGTCGAGAGCTTCTCCAGCGTCTCGGTCACGCGCGCACGCCGTCGCAGCCCGGCCGTATCGACCAGTCGCACCAGCCGGCCCTCGGGGTCGCGCCAGGGGAGCGCGATCGCGTCGCGGGTGATGCCGGGCTCGGGGCCGGTGAGCAGCCGCTCCTCGCCGATCAGCCGGTTCA
Organism: Elioraea tepidiphila DSM 17972; assembly: GCF_000378465.1. Lineage (GTDB taxonomy): Bacteria > Pseudomonadota > Alphaproteobacteria > Acetobacterales > Acetobacteraceae > Elioraea > Elioraea tepidiphila. The sequence goes on along the minus strand of NZ_KB899913.1, from coordinate 31,910 downwards.
CCAGGGTGGACTTGCCGGCATTCGGCCGTCCCACCACGGCGAGCCGCAGCGGACGCTCCGTGCCGGCATGACCTTCCTCGGCGGTCTCGGCTGGCGTCTCGGGCAACACCGCGCGCACGCGCTCGTGCAGCTCGCCGAGCCCCTCGCCGTGCTCGGCCGAGACCGCCACCGGCTCGCCGAAGCCGAGCGCGAAGGCATCGTAGTAGCCGCCCTCGCCGGCCCGTCCCTCCGCCTTGTTCACCACCAGGATCGCGGGTTTGCCGGTGCGCCTGAGCCAGGCGGCGAAGTACCGGTCGGCCGGGGTCAGCCCCTCGCGCCCGTCCACCACGAACAGCACGAGATCGGCGAGATCGACCGCGCGCGCCGAGCCCGCCGTCATCTTGCCCGCGACCGTCTCGGGCGGCGCCTCCTCCAGCCCCGCCGTGTCGACCAGCGTGACATCGCGCCCGCCGAGCACGGCATCCGCCTCCTTGCGGTCGCGCGTCACCCCGGGCGTGTCGTCGACGATCGCGATGCGCCGGCGCGCGAGCCGGTTGAACAGCGTCGACTTGCCCACGTTCGGGCGCCCGACGATGGCGACCACCGGGCGCATCGGGCTCAGCGCAGCGCGACCAGGGACGCGCCGTCCGTCAGCAGATAGACGGAGCCCGCGGCCGCCACGGGCGAGACGGTGACGCCGTCGGGCAGGGTCTGCCGCCCCAGGATCTCGCCCGTGTAGGGCGAGAGCGACAAGGCCTCGCCGCGGCTGGAGGCGACCACCAGCCGGTCGCCCACCAGCAGCGGCCCGGTCCAGGTGATGGGATTGCGGCGGCGCTCCTCGTCGCGGAAGCGCGGCAGGGGCGTGACCCACTTCACCCGCCCATCGGCGCGGCGCAGCGCGGCCACCTCCTCGGAGGCGCTGATCATGAAGATCCACTCGCCCGCCACCCAGGGGCTTTCGCGCCCGGGAATCTCGCGCTCCCAGACGCGCCGGCCGGAGCGCATGTCGATCGCCATGGTGACCCCGCCGGCGCCGGCGACGATGCCGCGCCCGCGGTCGATCGCCGGCCGGCCGCGCACCGCCGCGATGTCCGCGATCGAGGGCCGGCCGCGGATGCCGGCGATCCCCTCGGTCCAGAGCGCGCGGCCCGAGTCGAGCCGCAGCGCGGCGACGTCGCCGTTCAGGAACCCGGCCAGGATCATGCCGTCGGCGACCGCCGGCGCCGGCGCGCCCAGCAGCGTGGTCGTCTCGGCCGGGCCGCGATAGCTCCACTCCCGCTCGCCGGTCTCGGTGGCGAAGGCGAGCACCTGCCCCTCGACGGTCAGGACAATCACGCGGCCGTCAGCAACCGTCAGCGCGCCGCGCGTGGGCGTCGGCATCGGCTTGCGCCAGATCTCCGCACCGGTCGCGGCATCGAAGGCCATCACCTCGGCAAGCCCGGTGGCGACGAACACCCGCCCGTCGGCATAGCCGAGCCCGGCGCCGAGCAGGCTGCCGCGGTTGCGCGGCGGCCGCGCATCGGCGCGCCACACGGTCCGCCCGGTGGCGGCATCGAGCGCCGTCACCTCGGCGGTGGCATCGCAGGCATAGACCCGGCCATCGGCCACGATCGGCGTTGTCAGCAGCGGGCGCCGCTGCGACCCTCCGGTGCCGATCCCTGTGCGCCAGGCGACCTGCAAGCGGTCAGGGGCCGCGAGGTGCCCCATCACGTTCGAGGGCGTGCCGCCGGCCACCGGCCAGGCCGCGTTGGTCACCGGCGGCGGCAGCTCGACCGGCACGTCGGCGAGGCTCGGATCGGACGCGGCCTCGGCCTCGCCGGGCAGCACGGCGCGGCGTTCGCCCGGCAGCGGCTGCTTGGAGTCACCGAACGCCCAGTCCCAGATGCCGCAGCCCGTGGTGGCGAGCGGCAGGCCGGCGAGCAGCGAGCGGCGGGCAAGTCCCCGGGGGCGGTGCATGGTCAGCTCCCGAACGCGCCGAGCATTTCCCCGGCGCGCCTCCGCACCCCGTCGGGGGCCGCGCGATCCTCCGCCAGCGCCTCGAGCAGCCGCCGCGCCTCGGCACGGTCGCCGCGGCGCTCGGCCAGCACGGCCTGCAGCTCCATCGCCGAGTAGCGGAACGCGGCCCCGGGGGCGGCGAGTGGGGCGAGCCGGTCCGCGAGCGCGCGCGGATCGCCCGAATCCGCCTGGTGCAGGACCGCGAGCAGGGCGGCAAGATCGCGATAGAGGGGAGGGACGGCCGCGTCGCGGGCGAGCGTCTCGTACAGCGCGACGGCCTCCGCCGTCGCGCCCTGGCGCGCCTTCAGCCCGGCCTCGCGCAACCGCGCCAGCACGCGGTAGCCGGATGGCGCCTCGCGCGAGAGCTCGGCGAAGCCAGCCGCGGCGGCGGCCGCTTCGCCGCGATCCACCGCGGCCGCGGCCGCCAGGAACCGCTCCGCCGCCTGGGAGGCCTGCCGGTGCTCATACCAATGCCAGCCGCGCCAGCCCCCCACGCCGAGGATGATCCCGCCGGCCACCACCAGCACGATCCAGCCGTAGCGGTCCCAGAGCTTCTTCGCGCGCTCCTTGCGGAGGTCTTCCTCGATCTCGTCGAAGATGTCGGCCAATTCGCTGTCCCCTGGCCCGGCCGCGCGCGGGCGTCACCGGCCATCACGTCCAACCGCGCCCGCTTCTTTGTCCCGGCGCGCGGCGCGGGAACATATCCATCGCGGCCGGGGGGCGCAAATCGCGGCCGGTTAACCGGACCTCAACGGGACGTGGCCTGGAATGGCACCCATGCGCGCGCGTCTTCTCCTGCTGGTCCTGCTGGCCGGCGCCGGCTGCCGGTCCGAGATCGAGGGCACCCCGGTCTCGCTGATCGCGGCCGGCACCGTGGTGACGTCCTATGCCGTGCTCCAGCGCAGCCCGATCGACGCCGTCTATTCGCTGGTCACGGGCAAGGACTGCTCGTCGCTGCATCTGGAACGCCGCGGCGAGTATTGCCGCACGCGCGAGGTCGTGACCGCGCCCGCCTTCTGCACCCGCAGCCTCGCCACGGTGGATTGCTGGACCGAGACCGCCCCCTATGGCCCGCAGCGCGCGGTTGCCGACACGCCGGAACCGCGTGAACGCGAGTCGGTGCGGTGGTGGTAGCGGCACCGACAGGCCCACACTCCCATCCGGCCGTCCGGGCCGGCCGCTACCCCCCTCCCTGATCCATCCCCGATGGATTACGGATGGTGCGTGACAGACGCGTGACGGCGGAGGGGAGGCATGAACCGGATCGATCTCGACGGCCGCGTGGCGGTGGTCACAGGCGGCGCGCAGGGCATCGGCCGCGCGATCGCCGAGCGCATTGCGCGGAGCGGGGCGCGGGTCGAGATCTGGGATCTGGACGGGGCGATGGCCGCCTCGACCGCGGCCGCGATCGGCGAGGCCGCCCGGCCGCGTGCGGTGGACGTGACCGATCTCGATGCGGTCGAGGCCGCTGCCGCCGCCTGCGAGGCCGAGACCGGGCCGTGCGACATCCTCGTCACCTCGGCCGGCATCGCCGGGCCGAACGCCAGGACCTGGGAGTATCCGCTCTCCGAGTGGCACCGCATCATGCGCATCAACGTCGATGGCACGATGCATTGCTGCCGCGCCCTGCTGCCCGGCATGGTTGCGCGCAACTACGGCCGCGTCGTGCTGATCGCCTCGATCGCGGGCAAGGAGGGCAATCCGAACGCGGCTGCCTATTCGGCCTCGAAGGCCGCGGTGATCGCGCTGGCGAAATCGCTCGGCAAGGAGTGCGCGAACCACGACATCGCCGTGAACGCGATCACGCCGGCAGCCGCCCGCACGCGCATCTTCGACCAGATGAGCCCGCAGCACATCGAGTTCATGCTCTCCAAGATCCCGCGCGGCCGTTTCGTCGAGGTCACCGAGATCGCCGCGATGGTGGCCTGGCTCGTCTCGGCCGAGAACAGCTTCACCACCGGGGCGGTGTTCGACCTCTCGGGCGGCCGCGCGACCTACTGACGCGATGGCTCCGCCCTTCGCCCATGCCGGTGGTGTCGCGCCGCGCGCGGTCGGCCGCCTCGAGCGCGGCGACTGCGCAATCCACTACGAGGTCACGGGCGAGGGGCCGCCGATCGTGTTCGCGCACGGGCTGGGCGGCAATCACCTGTCGTGGTGGCAGCAGGTGGCGGCCTTCTGCCCGCGTTACACCTGCGTCAGCTTCAGCCATCGCGGGTTCTTCCCGTCCACGGCACCGGCAGCGGGCGTCGATCCCGCCGCCTATGCGCGCGATCTCGCGGCCCTGCTCGACCATCTCCGGCTTGAGCGCGTGCGCATCGTCGCGCAGTCGATGGGCGGGTGGACGGCGTTGAACTTCACCCTCGCGGCACCCGAGCGCGTGGTCGCGCTCGTGATGGCCGCGACCGCGGGACCGATCGACCTCGTGCGTGCGGACGCCTCGGGCGGCGCGGAGCTCGCGGCCTGGCGCGAGCGCGCTGGCTCGCGGAACGAAACGTTGGAGGCGGGTGTGCACCCCGCCATGGGTGCGCGCGCGGCAGCCGAGCAGCCCGCGCTGCACTACCTCTACCGCGCGCTCGACGCGCTGAGCGGGGGGCTCGACAAGGAGGCGCTGCGCAAGCGGCTGCACGCGGCGCGCGACAAGTCGCCGGAGGTGCTGGCGTCCGTCACGACGCCGACGCTCTGGATCACCGGCGAGGAGGACGTGGTGTTCCCGTCCTTCCTCGCGCCCGGGCTCGCAGCGCGGATGCCGAACGGGCGGCATATCTCCGTGCCGCGCGCGGGGCACTCTGCCTATTTCGAGCGCGCCAGCGTGTTCAACGAGGCGGTCGCGGCGTTCCTCGCCGAAGAGGGGTGACTCACGCCGGTTCGCGCTCGCGCTCGGCCATCATGCGCTTGAACGCGGGCCGGTCGTGGCAGGCGGCGAGCCACGCCTTGACGGCCGGTGCGGCCGCGAACAGTTCCGGCGCCGGCATGGCGTAGCGCGCCACCTCGGCCACATTGATGTCCGCCACGGTGAAGCGCCCGCCGACCATGAAGCCATTCGTCGCGAGATGCCGGTCGAGCACTGCGAAGGGTCCGCGCAGCGCCGCGATCGCGGCCTCCGCCACCGCCGGGTCACGCTCCCCGGGCGGCTTGCCGACGCGGTGATACAGGATCTGGATCGAGTGCGGCTCGACCTCGGTCGCGGCCCAGAGCGCCCACATGCCCATCTGACCGTCCTCGGCATGGTTCGCAGGTGCGAGCGGGCCGCCATGCTTGCGCGCGAGGTAGAGGTTGATCGCCAGCGACTCGTGCAGGATCAGCCCGTCATCATCGATCGAGGGCACATGCCCGTTCGGGTTGATCGCCAGGAACACGGGCGAGCGCGTGTTGAGCGGCGCGTCCGGCGCGTGCGGATCGGCCAGGCGATACGCCTGGATCACTGGCACGTGGCGGAACTCCAGGCCCAACTCATAGGCGAGCCAGAGAGTGCGCGAGGCGCGTGAACGATAGACGCCGTAGATCGTCAGCATGGCGAGTCCCCCGAAGCGCAACGATCGCCCTCGCGCGCGCGGGTCAAGGGAGGTGGCCTTGCAGCGGCGTACCGGCCGTGCACGATGGCGCCGCACTGCACCGGAGCCATGCCGTGAACGAAACCACCTGGCGCGCCCGCGCCGCGACGACGTTCGACTGCGAGAAGCGTCCCGCCACCGGCACGCGCGGCATGGTGGTGACCAACCACCCGCTCGCCTCCGCCGCGGGCGCCGAGATGCTGGCCGCGGGCGGCAACGCGGTGGATGCAGCCGTCGCGGCACTGTTCACGCTGACCGTGGTCGAGCCGATGATGGTTGGCATCCTCGGCGGCGGAATCACCCATCTGCGCCTGCCTGACGGCAGCCATCGGATCATCGACGGGCTGCCCACGGCACCGGCGGCGACGCGTCCGGACATCTACCGTCCGGTCTCCGAGACACTGCCGACCTATCTCGACACCGAGGGGCGCGAGAATGCGGTCGGCCCTAAGGCGACCGCCGCACCCGGCGCCTTGCCCGCCTGGTGCGAGACGCTGGAGCGCTTCGGCACGATGACGCTCGCGGACGTGATCGAACCCGCGATCCGACATGCGTCGCGCGGCTTCCGCATCACGCCGTTCCTGCACGAGTGCATCGCCGACACCGCGGCTGATCTCGCCAAGGATGCCGAGATCGCGCGGCTCTACCTGCCGGACGGCGCGCCGCTCGCTGCGGGCGCACGTCTGGTGCAGGGCGACTATGCCGAGGTGCTGCGCGACATCGTGCGCGAGGGGGTGGGCGCGCTGCACGGCGGTGCGCTCGGCCGCGCTGTCGCGGACCATTTCGGGCGCGTGGGTGGCTTCCTGAGCCTCGCCGACCTCGCTGGCTATCGTACGGCCGAGCGCGCGGTCGTGCGCGGCACCTATCGTGGGGTCGAAATCGTCGGCCCGCCACCGCCGTCGTCGGGCGGCGTGCACATCATCCAGATGCTGAACATCCTGGAGGGCTACGACATCCGCAGCCTCGGCTTCGGCACGGCCGCGACGCTGCACCTGATCGCCGAGGCGCTGAAGATCGCCTTCGCCGACCGCAAGGCCGCGACCGGCGATCCGGCCTTCGTGGCGACGCCGGTCGCGCGGCTGCTCGACAAGGCGTATGCGGCGGAGCGGCGCGCGGCGATCGATCCCGATCGCGCGCAGGCGTGGAGTGCCGCGGTGGCGATGCTGGAGTCCGCGAACACCACGCACATCACCGTGGCCGATGCGGACGGCCGCATCGTCTGCTCGACCCAGACCATCAACAGCCTGTTCGGCGCGCGCATCATCGTGCCTGGCACGGGCATGGTGGCGAACAACCACATGTACCTGTTTGATCCGCACCCGGGCCATGCGCTGTCGATCGCGCCGGGCAAGCGCGTGACCACCTCGATGTCGCCGATGATCGCATTCGCGGGCGGGCGGCCGCGCTATGCGCTCGGCCTGCCGGGCGGATTGCGCATCTTCGGCTCGGCGATGCAGGCGTTCCTCAACCTGATCGACCACGGCATGACGTTGCAGGAGGCGGTCGAGGCGCCGCGGCTCTGGACCCAGGGCCATACCGTGGAGGTCGAGGCGGCCGTGCCCGAGCCGGTGCGCGACGGGTTGCGCGGGCGCGGACACGCGATCGTCGTGCTGCCGCATGTCGCGAGCGGGATGAATGCGATCGAGTTCCACGACGACGGGACGATGACGGGGGCGGCATGCTGGCGCGCCGACGGCACGCCGATCGGTGTCAGCGGCGGCCATGCGCGCAAGGGGGTCCGGTTCTGGCCGGATCGGGCAAAACCCGCCTGACGCCTGGCGCGCGGTCGCCCCGCCGACCCGGCGCGCCTTACACGTCCAGGTTCGCAACCTTCAGCGCGTTCTCGACGATGAACTCGCGCCGCGGCTCGACCACGTCGCCCATCAGCGTGGTGAACACATCGCCCGCCTCCTCGGCCGCACCGATGCGCACCTGAAGCAAGCTGCGGTTGGCCGGATCGAGCGTGGTCTCCCAGAGCTGATCGGGATTCATCTCGCCCAGCCCCTTGAAGCGCTGGATCGTGAGCCCCTTGCGGCCGGTCTCGGTGACCGCCTCGGTCAGCCCGACCGGCCCGGCAACGCTGCGCTCGATGCTGCCCGCGCGCCACACGGCGGGGCGTGACCACAGCGCGGCAAGCTCGGCCCGCTCGCCGTCCAGTCTCCGCGCCTCCGCGCTCTGCAACAGCGTGCCGTCGAGCACGTAGCGCTCGGTGACGCCGCGCAGCGTGCGGCTGAACACCATCGCCCCGTCCTGGGCCACACCGCGCCAGCCGCGATCGGTCTCGCGCTCCAGCGCATCGAGCCGGCGCGCCAGTGTGGCCGCCATCTCGCCAGCGCGGGCTCGGTCGGACAGCAACGCGAGCGAAAGCCCGCCCGCGATCGCCGCCTGTTCGATCAGCGGCGCCGGTGCCGCCGCGGCCAGGCGCAGGATCGCGCCACGCTCCGCGCGCGCCCGATCGACGACCGTCCGCAGCGCCTCGCCGGCGAGCGGTTGGCCGTCGGCCGGCGTCAGGCTCGCGCCATCGAGCGCCCGCTCGACCAGGAAGGCCTCCAGCGCGCGATCGTCCTTCAGGTAGCGCTCCTCGTTGCCGCGCTTGGCGCGATAGAGCGGCGGCTGGGCGATGTAGAGATGCCCGCGCTCCACCAGCTCGGGCATCTGGCGGAAGAAGAACGTGAGCAGCAGCGTACGGATGTGCGAGCCGTCCACATCCGCGTCCGTCATGATGACGATCTTGTGGTAGCGCAGCTTCGAAATGTCGAACCCGCCTTCTTCCGGTGCGCCTCGGCCGATGCCGGTGCCGAGCGCGGTCACCAACGTGCCGATTTCGGCCGAGTTCAGCATCCGGTCGAAGCGCGCGCGCTCGACGTTCAGGATCTTGCCCCGCAACGGCAGGATCGCCTGGAAAGCGCGGTTGCGGCCCTGCTTCGCGGAGCCGCCGGCGCTGTCGCCCTCGACGATGAAGAGTTCCGAGAGCCGCGGATCCCGCTCCTGGCAGTCGGCGAGCTTGCCCGGCAGCGAGGAGACATCGAGCACGCCCTTCCGGCGCGTCAGTTCGCGTGCCTTGCGCGCCGCCTCGCGCGCGGCCGCCGCCTCCGCCATCTTGCCCAGGATGCGCTTGGTTTCCGTCGGATGCGTCTCGAACCAGTGCGACAGCGCGTCGGCCACCAGCGCCTGCACGACGGGCTGCACCTCCGAGGAGACGAGCTTGTCCTTCGTCTGCGAGGAGAATTTCGGATCGGGCACCTTCACCGAGAGGACGCAGGTCAGCCCCTCGCGCATGTCCTCGGCCTGGATCTCGACCTTGTCCTTGCGCGAGAGCACCTCGGGTGCCACGCGGTTGATCGTGCGCGTCAGCGCCGCACGGAAGCCGGCGAGATGCGTCCCGCCGTCGCGCTGGGGGATGTTGTTGGTGAAGCAGAGCATCGTCTCGGTGTAGCTGTCGTTCCAGGACAGCGCCATTTCGACGATGATTCCGTCGCGCTCGGCGCGGAACGCGATCGGCTGCTCGATCAGCGGCTTGTGCGCGCGGTCGAGATACTGCTGGAAGGCCACCAGCCCGCCCTCATAGCGGAGCTCGTGACGCACCGGCGGGACATGGCGCGCGTCGGTCAGCACGATCGCGACCCCCGAGTTGAGGAAGGCGAGCTCCCGCAGGCGACGCTCCAGACGGGCGAAGTCGAACTCGGTGTTGGTGAACACCGAAGGGCTCGGCAGGAAAGTCACCTGCGTGCCGGTGCGGCCAGGCGGATCGGCCGGCCCCACGACCGCGAGCGGCGCCTCCGGCTCGCCACCATCGACGAAGCGCATGTAATGCTCGGCGCCATTGCGCCAGACCCGCACTTCGAGCCAGTCCGACAGAGCGGTGACGACCGAGACGCCCACCCCGTGCAGCCCGCCCGAGACCTTGTAGCTGTTCTGGTCGAACTTGCCGCCGGCGTGCAGCGTGGTCATCACCACCTCGACCGCGCTCACACCCTCCTCGGGGTGGATGTCGGTCGGAATGCCGCGGCCGTCATCGGCGACCGTGACCGAACCGTCGCCGTTCAGCGTCACCTCGACGCGCGTTGCATGACCCGCCAGCGCCTCGTCGATGGCGTTGTCGACCACCTCGAACACCATGTGGTGCAGGCCCGAGCCGTCATCGGTGTCGCCGATATACATGCCCGGCCGCTTGCGCACGGCGTCGAGCCCTCGGAGCACGCGGATCGAGGCCGCGGAGTAGGTGCCTTCGGGCGTGGGTGGAATCGCCCGGGCGGGTTCGCTCATCGCGTTGATTTTCCTGCGTTTTTCCCGCTGTCCCGCGGGAATGGCATTATACCCCGGATGCGCCCGGAAGGGCAGGCCCGAGAGCCATCGGATCGAGCATGCCTCCTTCCACGCGGAAGGCCTCCGCGACGGCGGCGAGAGGCGCGAAGACGCGGCCCTCCATGCCGGTCAGGAAAGCCTGTGCGGGAAGGGCAGCGAGGGCCGTGAACAGGGCCTCGCGGCGGGGCTCATCCAGGTGGGCGGCCACCTCGTCCAGCAGCAGGATCGGCGCGAAGCCGCGCGCTTCGGCGATGAGCGCGGCGTGGCCGAGGACCACCGAAACCAGCAACGCCTTCTGCTCGCCGGTCGAGCAGAGTGCGGCCGGCAGGTTCTTCGGTCCGTGGATCAGGGCGAGATCGGCGCGGTGCGGCCCGATCCGCGTTGTGCCCGACGCCGCATCGGCGCCGCGCCCCTCGCGCAGCCGCGCCCGCAGCGCCTCCTCGGCGGCGAGGGCGGGGCCACTGTCCAGCGCCGCGGCCCAGTCGCAGGCAACCTCGGCGCGCGCTGCCGGAAACGCGCCGGCGATTCCGCCCGCCAGCACGTGGTTGAGCCGCGCGACCAGCCCGCGCCGCGCCGCCGCGACCGCGATGCCATGGCGCGCCATCGCGTCCTCCAGCCCGTCCAGCCAGGCCGGATCGGCGCGGCCGGCGAGCAGGCGGTTCCGTTCGGCGAGCGCGGTCTCGTAGGCAGCGACCTCGCGCGCATGTCCGGGCTCGATCGCCCAGACCAGCCGGTCGAGGAAGCGCCGTCGTGCTGATGCGCCGTCCTGGAACAGCCGGTCCATCTGCGGGGTGAGCCATACCGCGGCGACGCGCGCGGCGATCTCGGCCTGGCTGCGCGGGGCCGCGCCGTCGAGCAGGAACGTGCGTCGGGTCGCGCCCGCCTCCTCGACGCCGGTGCCGAGGTCGAGTGGCCCTTCGGGCGTCGTGAACCGACCGGCGACAGCCCAGGCCGCGGCGGTGCTGCCATCGGGCTCGCGGCGGGCGAACTCCGCCAGCCGCGCGCCGCGCAGCCCGCGCCCCGGCGTCAGCAGGCTGATCGCTTCGAGCAGATTGGTCTTGCCCGCGCCGTTCTCGCCGACCAGCACCGCGATCGGTGCGGCGAAGCGCGCCGTCAGCGCCGTGTAGGAGCGGAACCGCGTGAGCGTGAGCCGCGTCAGCGCGAGCGCGGGAGCCATGGTGCGAGCAGGGCAGACTGTTGCGATGCCGACTTGACGACGCGCGGCCAGAAAGGAGATAGTATCGAAACAGCAATAGGAGGCCCACCATGGCGCTCGCCGCCGCGAAGCCGGCCGCTTCGGTGTCGAAGATGCCGCCGCCGCTCTCCGCCTTCCGCTCCTTCCCCCTGCACAAGCGCCCGGCCTTCGACTGGCATGTGCATCCGCGTAACTTCGGCGCCACGCGCTCGAGCGGCCGCAAGCACGCCGGCTGCGATCTCTACGCGCCGACGGGCACGAAGGTGCTGGCGGTCGCCGACGGGACGATCATCGGCTTCGGGCGCTTCACCGTCGTGCCGGCGTTCCCGGAACTGGTCGGTGCGATCGAGGTCGAGCACGAGGGCGGCTGGATCGCGCGCTACTGCGAGGTCGGGCGCAAGCTCGCCGGCGCCCTCAAGGTCGGCAGCAGCGTGAAGGCGGGCGAGGTCATCGGCGAGATCGGCCATCTGATGCACAAGCTGCCGATCCCCTCGGACATGCTGCATTTCGAGCTCTACGGCGGCTGGGAGACCGGATCGCTCAGCCGGCCGGGCGTCGGGGCGTTCCACCGGCGCGCCGACCTCCTCGATCCGACCGCCTATCTCGACGCCTGCGCCCCGCCAGCCTGAGGCGGGGTCACACCCGCATCGGCATCAGCACGTAGACCGCGCTCGCATCGCCCTCGGCGCGGATCAGCGTCGGTGCGGTGTGGTCGTGGAACGCGAACTCCACGCGCGAGGCATCGCCGATCGTCTCGGTGATGTCGCGCAGGTAGCGCGCCTGGAAGCCGATCTCGATCGGGGTGGCGTCGTATTCGAGCCGGTCGCGCTCGATCTCCTCCTCCGCGCGGCCCTGGTCGGGGCTCGCGGCCGAGAGCGTCAGCCCCTCCTTCGCGATCGCGAGCTTCACCGGGCGCGACCGTTCGGACGAGATCGCCGCCACCCGGTCCACCGCCTCGGCGAAGTCCTTCTTGGCGATGCGCAGGAACTTGTCGTTGTCGCGCGGGATCACCCGCTCGTAGTCGGGGAAGGTGCCGTCGATCAGTTTGCTGGTGAGCGTGACCGTGCCGAGCTCGAAGCGGATGCGGGTCTCGGAGAGCGAGATCCGGATCTCGTCCTGGCCGGGCACATCCTCGGCGAGCTTGCGCAGCTCGAACACCGTCTTGCGCGGCACGATCACGCCCGGCATGCCGGCGGCCCCTTCGGGCAGCGGTTCCTCGACCCGCGCGAGCCGGTGCCCGTCGGTCGCGACCGCGCGCAGCACCTTCACGCCGTCGCTCTCGGTCGCATGGAGGTAGATGCCGTTCAGGTAGTAGCGCGTCTCCTCGGTCGAGATCGCGAACTTGGTGCGGTCGATCAGGTCGCGCAGCACCCCGGCCTTCAGCCCGAAGCTGTGGGGCAGGGCGCCGTCCTGGATCGCGGGGAAGTCCTCCACCGGCAGGCAGTTCAGGCTGGTCGCGAACCGGCCGGAGCGCAGCGCGAGCGGCGCATCCCCGCCGGGATGGTCGAGCTCCACTGTCGCGCCTTCGGGCAGCTTGCGCACGATCTCGTAGAGGGTGGCTGCCGGGGCGGTCGCGGCGCCGTTGCGCATGACTTCGGCCGGCACCTGCTCGACCGCAGCGATCTCCATGTCGGTGGCGGCCAGCGTCAGCGCCCCGTCCTTGGCGCGGATCAGCACATTCGCCAGGATCGGGATGGTGTTGCGCTTCTCGACCACGTTCTGGACGTGCGCCAGCGCCTTCATCAGCGTCGAGCGATCGACCTTCAGTTTCATGACCACCCCAGACGAAACGCGGCCGGGAACCGGCCGGCGACGGACCCCGCGACTCGGGCCGGGGACTATAGCAACCGCGTGAGGGGGGGTTAAGCGCGGCGGTGGGCGCGCCGGCCCGGGCGGCCCCGCTCAGCTCTCCAGCATGCGCCGCAGCAGCTCGACATCCTCGGCCAGGGCGGGGTCCTTCTGCATCAGCTCGGCCACCCGCGAGCAGGCATGCATCACCGTGGTGTGGTCGCGGTTGCCGAACTTGCGCCCGATCTCCGGGAGCGAGCGGCTGGTGAGCTGCTTGGCGAGGAACATCGCGATCTGGCGCGGCCGGGCGACCGCGCGCGCGCGCCGGGCCGAGGACATGTCGGTGAGGCGGATGCTGAAATGCTCGGCCACCCGCTTCTGGATCTCCTCGATGGTCACGCGCCGGTCATGCGCGCGCAGCAGGTCGTGCAGCACCTCCTGCGTGCTCTCGAGGGTGATCGGCCGGCCGACCAGCTGGGCATGCGCCACCACCCGGTTCAAGGCACCTTCGAGGTCACGCACATTGGTGGTGATCTTGTGCGCCATGAACTCCATCACCTTCTGCGGCACGCTGACACCCTGCAGCGCCGCCTTGGCCTGGAGAATGCCGATGCGCAGCTCGTAGGTGGTGGCGTGGATGTCCGCGACCATGCCGCAGCCGAGCCGCGTGCGCAGCCGCTCCTCGATGCCCGAGAGGTCCGAGGGCGACTTGTCGGCCGAGACGACGATCTGCTTGCCCGCATCCACCAGCGCGTTGAAGGTGTGGAAGAACTCCTCCTGCGTGCTGTCCTTGCCGATCAGGAACTGCAGGTCGTCGATCATCAGCACATCGACGCCGCGCAGGGTCTCCTTGAACTCGACCGATGACTGGCTGCGGATCGCCGAGATGAAGCGGTACATGAACTTCTCGGCCGACATGTAGGCGACCGAGCGCGACGGTGCGCGGTCGCGGATCGCCCAGGCGATCGCGTGCATCAGATGGGTCTTGCCCAGGCCGACGCCGCCGTACAGGAACAGCGGATTGAATCCAGCGAGCGGTCCGCCTTCGGCGACGCGGCGGGCGCAGGCATAGGCGAATTCGTTCGGCTTGCCGACCACGAAGCTGCCGAAAGTGAAGCGCGGATCGAGGGGGCCGGTCAGCTCGCTGCGGGCATCGATGCGCACGCCATCGATCCGTGCCGTCTCGGCCGGGCGTTGCGGTGGCGGCAGGGGCACCGAGATCGTCGGCGCCGCCATGGTGGGGGGCGGCGCGACCGGTTCGGCCAGGCCGGTCGGTGCGGCGCCGATGCGCAGCTCCACGCGGCGGATGCGCCCGTTCTCGGCCGCCCAGAGCGCGCGCAGCCGGTCGCCGTAATGTGCGCGCACCCAGTCGCGCAGGAAACGCGTGGGCAGAACGATGGTGACCTCATCCTCGGTCACCTCCGCGAGTGTCATCTGGCGCAGCCAGGTGCGGTACTCGACCTCGCCGACCTCATCGCGCAGACGCCCGCGCACGCGTGCCCATTGTCCCCCGATCTCCCCGTCGATCCGCGACACGAGCAGTCCGCCTCTTTCCACGGTTCCAATCCGCACGGTGATGGCGATGAGGTCGCGAGAGGTGCGCCCGAACTCAAGGGCGATCCGGTCCCGCCATCGCAAGAGGAGGTATTTAGAGAACTCGGCGGGGCGGATGCAAATGATTATTTGCGGTGATGTTACGTTTCAAAGACAAGCCCTAAGTTGTTGTTCATCGTTACTTGGGCATGCCTGGCCTCGACGGGCCGCTCACGGCCCCGCTCCCCGATTGCGTGCAAGCCTAGACCGCGTCGTGATGACGGGCAACGGGGGCGAAACGCGAACCGTGCGCGCGTGCGTGACACGCACGCGATGTGTCAGCCTTGCGCGCCGATCGCCTTGATGCGCTTGGAAAGCCGCGCCAGCTTGCGCGCCACCGCGTTGCGGTGCACGAGCCCCTTCGACGAGGCGCGCATCAGCTCGGGCGTGAGCGTGCTGAGCGCGGTACGCGCATCGTCCTGTGCCCCGCCCGCGATCGCCTGCTCGACCTTCTTCACGAAGGTGCGCAGCCGCGACTGCGCCGACTTGTTGCGCGCGGTGCGCTTCGCAATCTGCCGGATGCGCTTCTTCGCCGAAGCCGTGTTCGCCATGGGTCGTCCGTCCGCAAAAGGGAATGCCGCCGCAGGCCTCGCCCGCGACGGAAGCGCGGGTTCCTACACGCCCATCCCGGACCCGTCAAGGCGAGGGGCAAGCCCGCTCAGCGATGGGAGAAAACGGCCTTTCGCTTCTCGGCGAAGGCCGTCATGCCCTCCTTCTGGTCGGCGAGCGCGAAGCAGGACTGGAACAGGCGACGTTCGAACCGCACACCTTCGGAGAGTGTGGTCTCGAACGCGCGGTTGACGGCATCCTTCGCCATCGCCACCGCAGGGCGCGACAGCCCGGCGATCCGCTCCGCGACCTTCACCGCCTCCTCCACCAGCGCGGTGGCCGGCACGATCCGCGAGACAAGTCCCGCGCGTTCGGCCTCCTCGGCGTCCATCATGCGGCCGGTGAGAATCATCTCCATCGCCTTCGACTTGCCCACCGCGCGGGTCAGGCGCTGCGTGCCGCCGGCGCCCGGAATCACGCCGAGGTTGATCTCCGGTTGGCCGAACTTCGCCGTATCCGCGGCGAGGATGAAATCGCACATCATCGCCAGTTCGCACCCGCCACCGAGCGCGAACCCCGCCACCGCCGCGATCACCGGCTTGCGGATCGTCAGCACCGTCTCCCAGCGATTGCCGATGAAGTCGTCGGCCACGACGTCGATGAAGGCCTTGTCCTTCATCTCCTTGATGTCGGCGCCGGCGGCGAACGCCTTCTCGCTGCCGGTGAGCACGATCGCGCCGACTGCCTCATCCGCGTCGAACGCGCGCAGCGCGCTGCCGAGTTCTACCATCAGCTGATCGCACAGCGCGTTCAGCGCCTTCGGCCGGTTGAGCGTGATCAGGCCCACCGCGCCGCGCGTCTCGACCAGGATCATCTCGTAGGCCATGGAACCTCCTCGGCGGATGCTGCGTCGCGGCAAGCCCTACTCAACGCTGGGTGCGAGGGCAATAGAAGGTGCTGCGCGCACCCTGCACCTCCACCTTGATCCCGTTGCACGCGGGCGGGCCGGGGCAGCGCTCGCAGGGCTCGCCGGCGCGGCCGTAGACCTTCCACGCGTGCTGGAAATAGCCGAGCTCGCCGGTCGCCTGCCGATAGTCGCGCAAGGACGATCCACCGGCCGCGATCGCCTCCGCGAGCGTCGCCTTGATCGCCGGCACGAGCCGTTCGGCGCGCGCTCCCGCCACCGTATACGCCGAGCGCTTCGGCGAGATCCCGGCGCGGAACAGCGCCTCGCACACATAGATGTTGCCGAGCCCGGCGACCGTGCCCTGGTCCATCAACGCTGCCTTGATCGGCGTGCGTCGTCCCTTCAGCGCGGCCGACAACAGCTCTGGCGTGAATGCTTCGTCCAGCGGCTCGGGCCCGAGCGCGGCAAGTCGCGGATGCGTCGCTTCCTTGTCCGTGTCCATCAGATCGAGACTGCCGAACCGCCGCGGATCGACAAATCCGACACGCCAGCCGCGCTCGGTCTCGATCACCACGTGTTCGTGCGGGGTCTCGGGCGGCATCTCGCCGGGTGCGGTCAGGGTCACGCGCCCGGACATGCCGAGATGCCAGAGCAGGGTGCGCCCGCCCTCGATCCGCATCAGGATGTACTTGCCCCGACGCGCGAAGCCGATCACGCGCCTGCCGACCAGCGCCTGGCCGAGCCCGGGCGGCAAGGGCCAACGCAGATCCGCGCGGTTCACCGCGACGCGCGCGATCCGTTCGCCGACCAGCCGCGCCGCCAGCCCGCGCATCACCGTCTCGACCTCCGGCAGCTCCGGCATGCCCGCTCCCTCGCGCTGATCGGCCGGGGAGGCTAATCTCCGCCCCGATGAGCGACAACGCCACCACCCATTTCGGCTTCCGCACCGTGCCCACCGAGGCGAAGAAGGGCCTTGTGCGCGAGGTGTTCGAGTCGGTCGCGCCCCGCTACGACCTGATGAACGACCTGATGAGCCTCGGCATCCATCGGGTCTGGAAACGCATCTTCGTCACCACCCTCGGCCCGCGCCCGTCGATGCGGCTGCTCGACCTCGCCGGCGGCACCGGCGACATCACCTTCGCCGCCCTCGACCGCGGCTGCGGCCACGCCGTGCTGTCCGACATCAACCCCGCCATGCTGCGCGTCGCCGAGGAGCGCGCGGTGGAGCGGGGACTGATCGGGCGGATGGAGCTCCTCTGCGCCGACGCCGAACGCCTGCCGCTGCCGGACGACCACTTCGATGCCGTGACCATCGCCTTCGGGCTGCGCAACTGCACCGACATCGACGCCGTACTGCGTGAGGCGCAGCGCGTGCTGAGGCCGGGCGGACGGTTCCTGTGCCTGGAGTTCTCGCGCGTCACCGTCGCGGCACTGGCACCGGTGTATGACGCGTACTCGTTCAGGGTGCTGCCGTTCCTCGGCCGTACCGTCGCCAAGGACGAGGAGGCCTACCGCTACCTCGCCGAGAGCATCCGCCGGTTTCCCCGGCAGCCGGAACTCGCGAGCCGGATGACGGCCGCAAAGCTCGAACGCGTCACGTGGCGCGACCTCTCCGGCGGCATCGCCGCCATCCACTCAGGTTGGAAACTTTGAGCGGGGGAAAAGGCCGTGCGTAGCTGGCCCTCGGGCCAGCGGAGCACCAGAATGCCCGCCCTCCCTCCCGCACCCCCCATCCCATGAACCGTACGCTGCTGCTCATCATTTCCGGCTCGGTCGCCGCCTACAAGGCGCTGGAACTCGCGCGCCTTGCGCGCAAGGACGGCATGCGCATCACCGGCCTGCTCACCGACGCCGGCGCACGTTTCGTCACACCGCACGCGCTCGCCGCGATCACTGGCGCACGCGTGTTCGGCGACCTCTGGTCGCTCGAAGACGAAACCCATGCCGGACACATCCGCCTCGCGCGGGAACACGACCTGATCGTCGTCGCACCGGCCTCCGCCGATCTGATCGCCAAGATGGCGCTCGGGCTGGCCGACGATCTTGCCTCGACGGTGCTGCTCGCGACCAGGCGGCCGATCCTGCTCGCCCCGGCAATGAACCCCACCATGTGGACCCATCCCGCGACGCAGGGCCACATCGCCACGCTGCGCGCCCGCGGCGTCACCATCGTCGGTCCCGCCGAAGGCGAGATGGCTGAGCCGGAGTCGGGTCCCGGCCGCCTCGTCGAGCCGCCCGACCTGCTGGCTGCGATCCGCGCCGCCCTGGCCCCCGGTCCGCTGACCGGCCGTCATGCCCTCGTCACCTCCGGACCCACGCACGAGGCGATCGACCCGGTGCGCTACATCGCCAACCGGTCCTCCGGCCGCCAGGGTCACGCCGTCGCCGCAGCCCTCGCCGCTCTCGGTGCGCGCGTCACCCTTGTCTCCGGGCCGGTCCAGATTCCCGACCCGCCCGGCGTCACCGTCCGCCGCGTCGAGAGCGCGCGCGACATGCTCGCCGCCTGCGAAGCGTCACTTCCCGCTGATATCGCCGTCTGCGCGGCGGCGGTCGCCGATTGGCGGCCCGCGACGGATCAGGGGCAGAAGATCAAGAAGGTGCCTGGCGAGGCGCCGCCGCCGCTCGCGCTGGCGGAGAACCCCGACATCCTCGCGACGATCGCCCGGCACGGTTCGCACCGGCCCGCACTCGTGGTCGGCTTCGCGGCTGAGACCAACGACGTGATCGCGCACGCGCAGGCGAAGCGCGCGCGCAAGGGCTGTGACTGGATCGTCGCCAACGACGTTTCCGGCGACGTGATGGGCGGGGCGGAGAACGCGGTGCACATCGTCACCGCCGAGGGCGTGGAGGACTGGCCGCGGATGAGCAAGGACGAGGTCGCGCGCAGGCTGGCTGCGCGCATTGCGTCGGTGTTCACATGACGGTGCGCGTCGCGGTCACGCGCTTGCCGCACGGCGCTGACCTGGGCCTGCCAGCCTACGCCACCGCGCATGCGGCGGGCATGGATCTGCTCGCCGCCGTCACCGCGCCGGTCACACTCCTGCCCGGCGCGCGCGCGCTGATCCCGACCGGGATCGCGATCGCGCTGCCGCCCGGCTACGAGGCACAGGTGCGGGCGCGCTCCGGCCTCGCGCTGAGGCACGGCATCTGCATGGCGAACGGGGTCGGCACGATCGATGCCGATTATCGCGGCGAGGTCGGCGTGATCCTTCTCAACGCCGGTGAGGCGCCGTTCACCGTCGAGCGAGGCATGCGCATCGCGCAGATGGTGATCGCCCGCCACGAGGTCGCCATCTGGCACGAATGCGAGACCCTGGATGATACCGCGCGCGGATCGGGCGGGTTCGGCAGCACCGGCGCCTGAGTGTCGAAACGGGAGAACACGATGCCGATCTATGCCCTGAACGATCTCGTGCCGCGCCTGCCCGCAGCGGGCCGATTCTGGATCGCCCCCGATGCGCATGTGATCGGCGAGGTGATCCTGCACGAGGACGTCAACATCTGGTTCGGCGCGGTGCTGCGCGGCGACAACGAGCCGATCATGATCGGCGCGCGCTCCAACATCCAGGAAGGCGCGATGCTGCACGCCGATCCGGGTTTCCCCTGCACCGTCGGCGAGGAGGTGACGGTCGGGCATCACGCCATCCTGCACGGCTGCACGGTCGGCGACGGCGCGCTGATCGGCATGGGTGCGACGGTGCTGAACGGCGCGAGGATCGGCCCGGGCTGTCTCGTCGGGGCAAACGCTCTCGTCACGGAGGGCAAGGAGTTCCCGCCGAACACGCTGATCCTCGGCAGCCCGGCCAAGGCTGCCCGCACCCTCGATCCCGAGGCGGCGGCGCGGCTGCGCAAGTCGGCGGAGCACTACGTCGCCAATGCCCGCCGCTTCGCCGCCGGGCTGAAACGGATCGACTGAGCGCGCCGAGGGGTCGAGAACGGCCGTCCGCCTCCCCATCTGTATCACGCCATGGATTTCCGCGAAGATCAGATCCAGCGCTATGCGCGCCACATCCTGCTGCCCGAGATCGGCGGCACGGGGCAAGCGAAGCTGCTTGCGGCGCGCGTGCTGATCATCGGTGCGGGCGGGCTGGGCTCGCCCGTGCTGCTCTATCTCGCCGCCGCCGGCATCGGAACGATCGGGCTGATCGACGACGACGTGGTCGATCTCTCCAACCTCCAGCGCCAAATCGCGCACACCACCGACCGGCTCGGCGTACCCAAGGTCGAGAGTGCGGCGCAGGCGGCGCGCGCGCTCAACCCGGACGTCGTGATCGAGACGCATTGCGCGCGCCTGACGCCGGCCAAGGCGCTCGATCTGGTACGCCGTTACGATCTTGTCTGCGACGGCTCCGACAATTTCGCCACCCGCTTCCTGGTCGCCGATGCCTGCCACCTCGCCGGGCGCACGCTCGTCTCGGCGGCGGTGCTGCGCTTCGAGGGACAGGTGTCAACCTTCAAGAGCCATCTCGGTCCGCCGCATCCCTGCTACCGCTGCCTGCATCCCGAACCCCCGCCTGACGGCCTGGTGCCGACCTGCGCCGAGGCCGGGGTGTTCGGCGCGGTCACCGGCGTGCTGGGCGCGCTGCAGGCCACCGAGACGCTCAAGGAGATCGCGGGGGTGGGCGAGGGGCTGTCGGGGCGGCTGATCCTCTGGGATGCGCTCTCGGCGACCTTCCGCACCGTGCGGCTGAAGCGCGACCCCGCCTGTGCGCTGTGCGGCGACCGTGCGACCATCCGCGACCTCTCCCACCACTTACCCCCGCAAGCACAGGCATGCGCTCTCTGAGCATGAGCATCTTCGACCCACCGCCGATCCACCCGCCGCCGCCGGCGCCGCTCGGCGTGCTGCTGATCTCCGGCACCTTCGAGCGCGCGCACTACGCGCTGGTCGTCGCCACGGCCGCTGCCGCGGTCGGCCGGCCGGTGACGCTGTTCGCCACCAATGGCGGCTGCCGGGCCTTTCTCGGCCCCGCTGCCGACGGCACGCCGGGCTGGGCCGCGCTCGAGGCGCACGGGCTCGGCTCCGCGCGCGGCGCCCTCGCGCGCGATGCCAAGCTGCGCGAGCAGGGGGTCGCCGGCTTCGCCGAGCTGCTCGCCTCCGCGGCCGAGCTCGGCGTGCGGCTGATCGTCTGCGATGCGGGGCTGAAGGCGGAGGGGCTCAGGCCCGAGCAGCTCGACGCGACGCTGAACGGCGAGGTCGCCGGCGTGGTCACATTCCTGGCAGAGACCGAGGCCGGGCAGATCATCACCCTTTGACACGGCGCGGCGACGCTTGGCACATCGGGGCGATGCCTCGGATGGTCCTGGTGCTCGCGCTGCTGCTTCCAGTGGTCGCGGCGGCGGAGACGCGCACCCTGCCGGTGCCGCCGGCGATGCCGGAGCGGCCCCCCCCCGCGCCGATGGCCGAACCGCCGGCGCAGACGCCGGGCTCGGTGACCGGCCGGCCCTTGCCGCGCTTCGCCAGCCTGCGCGCCAGCGAGATCAACCTGCGTGCGGGCCCGGGCACCCGCTTCCCGGTCGAGTGGACCTATACCCGCGCCGGATTGCCGGTCGAGATCGTTCGCGAGTTCGACACCTGGCGGCGCATCCGCGACATGGACGGCGTCGAGGGCTGGGTGCAGCAGGCACGCCTCGCGCCGCGGCGCACCTTCCTCGTGCGCGGTGGCGCGCAGACGCTCCGCCGCAGCCCCGACGATGCGGCCGCCGCGGTCGCGCAGCTCGCCCCGGGGGTGATCGGCACGATCCGCCGCTGCGAGGCGGCCAGTGCCTGGTGCGAGGTCGCGGTCGGCGGCGCGCGCGGCTTCCTGCGCCGTGAGGCGATGTGGGGCGTCTATCCCGGCGAGGAGGTGCGGTGATGGAACACCGCTACGGCACGATCCGGATGCCGTTGCTCGGCCGGTTCAGATCGGCCTCGGCCGCCGCCGCACCGAGGCGGGCCTTCGGCACGGGCGGCATCTGCGCGAGCGTCGCCAGGATGGTCGGCGCCGGCCGTTCGAACACCGGGCCGGTGAGCGCCGCCTCCGCGGCCGGGCGGTCTCCCTCGCGCAAGGCCCGGGCGGCGCGGACGAACCCCTCGACCACCGGGCGCGTGGGCGCGTCGCGCCGCACGCCGAGCACGTCGCGCAGCTCGTCGCGTCCCCAGTCCATGCTGATCGTCGTCAGCGGCGAGAGGCCGACGAAGCGGAGCTCCTTCAGCTCCGCGGCGGCGTATTCGTGCTGCGCCGCCACCTGCGCCGCGAGCGCGGGGTTGCCGCCGAGCCGTCCCGGCGCATCGGCATAGTACGAGGACGCCGAATAGATCGCCGTGTAGACCGGGTTGGAGCCGAACGAGACGCCCATCTCCGAGCTGATCGAGGGCGGCAGGATGCCGATGCCGCGCTCGGGCGGCGTGCCCGGCACTTGCGTGCAGGCGGCAAGGCCGAGAACGGCAAGGGCGCTCGCGATCCGGTTGGGACGGGCCATGACGGTTCTCCTCTCGACACCAAGCCTGGAGACGATCGGGAGATACTCAAGCCACATTCGCGCGAAATTTTGGCCGTTACTCCTCGGTCGGCGACAGGCGGACATGCCAGGCGTGTTCGGCGCTGGCGACGGCATCCGCAACGATCGGCGGCGGCACGAGCTGGTCGAGCCCGGCCAGCATGGCGGCGGGTGGCCGGCCGCCCGTGACCGGTGCGAGCGCCTCGGCCGCGCCGGTCCGGTCGCCCGCAGCCATCCGGCGCGCGGCCTCCGCGAAGGCGGCGGAGACGGTGGCGCCGGGCAGAGTCGCCGGAATGCCGAGCGCCGCGCGCAGCGCCGCCCGTGCCTGCTCCAGCCTCGGCACCGTCACCGGCTCGATCGCGCCGTACTGTGGTTCGCGCAGGGCGGTGGTGATGTATTCCAGCCGGGCGACGACCAGCGCGGCCTCGGCCGCATCGCCGGCAAGCCGATCGGGGCGCCGCGTGCTGTGATGCAGGGCCATGATGGCGGCCTGCAGCGGGTGGTCGAGCCTCGCCCCATCCGCGGGGGGCGGGGCTGGCGCGGCTGGCTCGGCTGCGCAGGCGGCGAACGCCAGCAGCACCGCGGCCGCGCCGCGTGAAGGGATCTGCATGCGAAACCATGTGAGGGCGTTCCTGGCCGCCGCAAGCCTGACCCTGCTGCTCGCCGGCTGCGCAGTGGTGCCGGTGGAGGAGGAGCCCGTGCCGTATCCCGCGAGTGCGCGCGACCGGTTGGTGCGCATTGTGCTCGCCGAGTGGGAGGAGTGGGGGCGGCAGTTCACCGACCATACCGGCAGCGTGACGGGTGCCCCTGCCGCCGGGGGACGGTCCGAGGACATGGTGGAGGCGTTTCCGGCGCTGGTCGCCTACTGGTCGGCGGTGCCAGGCAGCGAGGCGACGATCGCGCGCAACCGCGCGGGGCTTCGGGTGGCCGTGACCGATCCGCCCAACGCGCCGCTGCTCTGGGCGGAGGTGCCCTGGAGTGCTGCCTTCCTGTCCTACGCGCTGCGCGCCGCCGGCTACGATGCGGTCGATGTGCCGTCCGCGCCGGCGCATTGGATCGTGGTTGACCACTTGCTGGCGCGTGCGGCGCGTTGGCCTGGGCGGGCGGCGTTCCTGCCCTGGCCGCCTGACGCCTACGCGCCCGCACCGGGCGACATCCTCTGCGCCACCCGGGCGGAGGCGCGCGGGCGCTATATCGGGCCCGCCGACCGATCCGCCGAGCAGGGTCGTGCCGTGCCGATGCATTGCGACATCGTCGCGGGTCGGCGCGAGGGCGTCGTCGAGGCGATCGGGGGCAATCTCGGCGATGCCGTGCGCATGAGCCTGCTGCCGGCCGATCCGGCGGGCCGGCTGTTCGAGAGCGCACCGCCCGGGGTGCCGGAGATGCCCGCCTGGTTCGTGGTGTTCGAGAACCGCGCCGGCGCGGCGCGCTGATCAGCCCGCGAAGATCGAGGCGGGCGCGTCGCGGCGGAGGCTCGCCCCGAGCTCGCGGCCGAGCCGTGCGGCCTCCTCCGGCCGCCCGACCACCGCGCGCTTCAGCAGGAACGTACCGTCCTCGGTCGCTACCAGGCCGACGAGGCGGAGCGTGCCGTCGGCGCGAATCTCGGCATGGCCGCCAATGGGGGTGCGGCAGGAGCCGTCCAGCGCAGCGAGCATGGCGCGCTCGGCGCGGCTGACGGCGGCGGCGTCCGGATCCTCGATGCCCGACAGCAGGTCGTGCAGCTCGGTGTCCTCGGCGCGCACGGTGATGCCGACGATGCCCTGGCCGGCAGCCGGCACCATCATCTCGGGATCGAGGATGGCGGCGGCCTCGTGGGCCAGTCCGAGCCGGCGCAGCCCGGCGAGTGCGAGCAGGGTGGCATCCATCGCCCCCGAGCGCAGCTTGTTCAGCCGCGTCTGCACGTTGCCGCGGATCAGCGCGATCGTGAGGTCGGGCCGGCGGTGCAGCAGCTGCGCGGCGCGCCGGACCGAGGAGGTGCCGACGACGCCGCCCGGCGGGATCGCCGCGAACGGATCGGCAGGATCGGCCGGGCCGCAATGCGACGCCAGGATGAGCGCGTCACGCGCATCCTCGCGCGCCATGCAGCAGGCGAGCACGATCCCGGGCGGCAGCTCGGTCTCGAGGTCCTTGAGGCTGTGGACCGCGAAATCGACGCGTCCGTCCAGCAGGGCCTCGTGGATCTCCTTGGCGAACAGGCCCTTGCCGCCGACCTCGGCGAGCCGCTTGTCCTGGATACGGTCGCCCGTGGTCGCGATCGCGTGCTCCTCGAACGCCTCGGCCTGGCGCAGCACGGGGCAGAACCCGGTGAGCCGCGCCATGAACAGCCGCGTCTGCATCAGCGCCAGCGGGCTCGCCCGCGTGCCGACGCGAAGCGGCAATGGCCTGCGGTCGTGCCGCGGCGCGTCGTGACGGCGGCCGGCGTCGCTCTCGCCGGCGGGATGGCGTGACATGGCGCGGGTCCCTACAACGCGGCCGAGATGGTGGGAAGCGGCTGGATGTCATCCCAGGGTCACGCAGCGGTGCTGGGGATCGAGACCTCGTGCGACGAGACCGCGGCGGCGGTGCTCGACGGGGCGGGGCGGGTGCTCGCGGAGCGGCTGTGGAGCCAGACCGCCGAGCACGCGCCCTATGCCGGGGTGGTACCGGAGATCGCGGCGCGGGCCCATCTCGCGCGCCTGCCCGGCATGATCGAAGCGGTGCTGGCCGAGGCCGGCGTCGCGCCGTCGGCCGTGGCGGCGACCGCCGGGCCCGGCCTGATCGGGGGGCTGATCGTCGGCGCCAATCTCGGCAAGGGCTTCGCGCTGGCGCGGCGGCTGCCGTTCTATGCGGTCAATCACCTGGAGGCGCACGCGCTCTCGGCGCGCCTGCCGGGGGTCGCGGACGAGGCGCCGGCGTTTCCCTATCTCACGCTGCTCGTCTCCGGCGGGCATTGCCTGTTGATGGAGACGCGCGGACCGGGTGCGCATGCGGTGCTGGGGCGGACGCTGGACGACGCGCCGGGCGAGGCATTCGACAAGGTGGCGAAGATGCTCGGGCTCGGCTGGCCGGGCGGGCCGGCGCTGGAGCGGCTGGCCGCCGGCGGCGATGCCGAGCGGTTCGCCTTGCCGCGCCCGATGCTGGGGCGGGAGGGCTTCGATTTCTCGTTCTCCGGCTTGAAGACGGCGGTGGCGACGATCCTCGCCGCCTACCCGGCCGGGGCCTTGCCCGAGCGCGATGCGGCTGATCTTGCGGCCGGGTTTCAGGCGCGCGTGGCCTGGACGCTCGCCGACCGGGCGCGGCGAGCGATGCGGGCGGCCAAGGGGTGCAGCGTGCTGGTGGTGTCGGGTGGGGTCGCCGCCAATGGCGCCGTCCGGGCTGCGCTGGCAGAGGCGGCGTCGGGCGAAGGGTTTACGCTGGCAGTGCCGCCACCTGCGCTTTGCACCGACAACGCGGTGATGGTCGCGTGGGCCGCGATCGAGCGGCGGCGGGTCGGCGATCCGGGTGCCGACCTGGGGGTGCCGTCCTGCCCGCGTTGGGCGCCGTAGCTCGGATCGGGGGGCGGTTGCACGGGCCGGAGAAATCGCTCCCTCGAATCCCTCGTGCACTTTCAGCGCGCGCGCTGAACCGCGAAGTCCACCACGTCCACCAGCGCGCGTCGCTCGGCGCAGTCGGCGAAACGCGCGAGCGCCGTCTTCGCCGCCGCGCCGAACGCCTCCGCGCGCCGCAGCGTCTCGGCCAGCGTGCCGTGCCGTCGCATCAGCCCCTGCGCGGTCGCGAGATCGTTCGGGCCCTGCTCCTGGTCCTCGATCGTGCGCCGCCAGAACGCGCGCTCGCTCTCGTCGCCGGCAGCGAAGGCGAGCAGCACCGGCAGCGTCACCTTGCCCTCGCGGAAATCGTCGCCGACCGCCTTGCCGAGCTTCACCTGGTCAGCGTCGTAGTCGAGCACGTCGTCGACGAGCTGGAACGCCAAGCCCAGATTCATGCCGAAGGCCTCGAGCGCGGCCTCGTCCTCGGTATCCCGCCCGGCCACCACCGCGCCGATCCGCGTGGCGGCGGCGAACAGCGCGGCGGTCTTGCCGCGGATCACGTCGAGATAGCGCGCCTCGGTCGTTGCGGTGTCGTTCTGCGTGACGAGCTGCAGCACCTCGCCTTCGGCGATCGTCGCCGCCGCGCGCGAGAGGATCGCCAGCACCGGCAGCGAACCGTCCTCGACCATCAGCTCGAAGCTGCGACTGAACAGGAAATCGCCGACCAGCACCGAGGCCTTGTTGCCGAACACCGCGTTCGCCGAGGCGAGGCCGCGACGAAGCGCGCTTTCGTCCACCACGTCGTCGTGCAGAAGCGTCGCTGTGTGGATGAACTCGACGCAGGCGGCGAGCTTCACGTGCCGGTCGCCGCGATAGCCGCACAGGCGCGCCGCGGCGAGCGTCAGCATCGGCCGGAGCCGCTTTCCGCCGGCCGCGACGATGTGCGCGGCGAGACGCGGGATCAGCTCGACCGGACTCTGCATCCGGGCGACGATGACGCGGTTGCACGCCTCGAGATCCGCGCGGACGAGTTCGGTCAGCGCCTCGAGCGCGTCGTCGCGCGTCGCGGCCGGCCTCTCCTCCGTCCTCCGCTCGGCCACCGCGCGCACGCGCCACTCCGTCCTTGCTTGACCCGTTGAACCGGCGGCCAGGATATTGGCCGGGTCAAAACCGGGTCAAGGCGAGGCCGTGCCCTGGCCATGAAGGAACCGGCGTGCGGGAACTGCTGCGCACCAACGACACCGTCCGACTGTCCTTCCTGCGCGTGCTGCTCCGCGACGCCGGGATCGACGCCATCGTGCTCGACCAGCACATGAGCGTGCTGGAGGGGTCGGCGTCGGCCATCCCGCGGCGGCTGATGGTCGCCGAGGAGGACGAGGCGCAGGCACGGCGGGTGCTGCGCGAGGCGGGGGAGTGGAGCGGGACGCCGGGCTGAGCGCCGCGGAGACGAGCGAGGACCGGCTGCTCGGCGGGCGGGTGCGGCTCCGCCAGCCGCGTGCGGGCTTCCGCGCCGCGATCGATCCGGTGCTGCTCGCGGCCGCCGTGCCGGCGCGGGCGGGCGAGCGCGTGCTGGAGGCCGGCACCGGGAGCGGGGCGGCCGCGCTCTGCCTGCTCGCGCGCGTGGCCGGCTCGAGCGTCACCGCGGTCGAGCGCGACCTCGTGCTTGCGGAGCTCGCCGCGGCCAATGCGGCGCTGAACGGCGTGGCCGACCGGTTCGCGGTCATCGCGGGCGATGTCACCGCGCGGGCGATTGCCCGCGAAGCGGCCGCCACGGGCCCCTTCGCGCATGCGATGGCGAACCCGCCGTTCCATCGCGACGGCACCCCTTCGCCGGTCGCGGCGCGGCGCATGGCGGGACACGAATCGCCTGAGGCCGTGCTGGCCGACTGGGTGGCGGCGATGGCGCGGCGGCTCGTGCCCCGCGGGACGCTCACGCTGATCCTGCCGCCGTCACGCCTGCCTGATGCGATCGTCGCGCTGGGGGGCGCGGGGATCGGCAGCGTGACCCTGCTGCCGCTCTGGCCGCGTACAGGCGAGCCGGCGCGGCGGATGATCGTGCAGGGGATCAAGGCCGGCCGGTCGCCGTGTCGGCTGGCGGCCGGGCTCGTACTGCACGGCGACGATGGGCGCTATACGCCGCCAGCCGAGCGCATCCTGCGCGAGGGCGCGGCCCTGCCGGTCGGTTGACCGGCCGCCGTGTCAGAGCTGGCTCGCCTCCGGGTGGCGCAGGTGCCAGAGCCGCTCATGCGCGGCGACCAGGCTCTCCATGTTGCGGCGCCGGTTGGTGTCCGGGCTCAGCGGCCGGCGCGTCAGCATCATCTCGAGGATGTGCAGCAACTGCTCCGCGACCTCGAAATCGCCCTGGTCGCAGGCGTGGTGGAAGGCGATGAGGATCTTGTCCGACAGGCGCCGGCTGTACCGCGGCGGATGGCGCGAGGCGTCGCGCTCGCGCGCCTCGGCCTCGATATGCTCGCCACTCATGGCAACCCCTTGGCGATGCTCAAAGGCGGCATTCTTCCTCCCATGCCCTCAAGAAAAAGCATAGCGCGAATCTGACGTATCGGCGACCCGAAATCACCCCGCCGCCTCTACACCCCGGGGCGCCGAAGATGGGCACTGATCGTGCCGGCGATCTCGGCCGCCGGGGCGCCGTGACGGAACAGCGCGGCGAATCGCCCTTCGGTGTCCATCAGGTAGACGAACGAGGAATGGTCCATCGTGTAGGTGGTGCTCTCCGGCGGATGGACCTTCGCGTAGTAGACGCGATAGGCGCGCGCCACCGCCCCGATCTGCTCCGGCGTGCCGGTGAGCCCGATGATGCGCGGATCGAACAGGTCGACATAGCGGGCGAGCGCCTCGGGCGTATCGCGCTCGGGATCGACGGAGATGAAGAGGGGCGCAACGCGGGCGGCATCCTCGCCGAGCCGGTCGAGCACCTCGGCCATCACCTGCAACTCGGTCGGGCAGATGTCGGGGCAGTGGGTGAAGCCGAAGAAGACCAGCATCATCCGGCCGCGATAGGTCACGTCGGTGACGGCTGCGCCGGTGTGGTCGGTCAGGCTGAATGGCCCGCCGATCGAGACCGAGGGCGGCACCGCCATGCCGCCGAGCCGCTGCTCGACCCCGGCGTCCCGCTTCAGCCAGAGCGCCGCCCCGGTTCCGACGACGAGCATCGCGGCGAGCGCATAGGCGGCGAAACGGATTGCGCGCAGCCAGCGGATCATCGCCGGCGGCGGACCGGAGGGGGCCTCAGGGGACGTCATCGGATGGGTCCATACGCCCGGGCCGACGCGGCGCCAAGCGCTCGCGAGCAGTCGTGATGCGAGGCCGGAGGCTCAACCCGCGAACGGCACGGGCTCGCCCCCGGCGAAGAACCGCCAGAACGGATCGTAGACCAGGTCGGGGCGGTGCTCGGCCGGGTAGTGGCCGGTCGGGATCGCCCAGCCGCGCAGATCGGGCGCCCAGGGCGCCCACGCGTCCAGCACCTTGAAGTGCCGGCCGCAATGGCTGTTGGAGCCCCAGAGCACGAGCACCGGGCAGGCGATGGTCTTCTTGCCGAAATCCTCCGAGTCCATCGCGAAATCGACCGACACGGTGGCGCGGTAGTCCTCGCAGACGGCGTGGATCTGCGCCGGCGTGGTGCAGCGGATGTATTCGGCCATCGCCTCGGGAGAGAAGATCTCCAGCCCTACACCCTTCTTGTTCAACTTGTAGTTGATGTAATACGGCAGGTCGGCGCAGAGCAGCTTCTCCGGGAACGGCGCCTTCTGCGCCATGAAGAACCAGTGGTAGCTCTCCAGCCCCCAGCCGAGCGAGACATGGGTCAGCACATGATGGGTGGGCACGATGTCGAGCGCGGCGAACCGCGTCACCGCCTCGGGGTGGTCGAGGGCCATCCGGAATCCGACGCGCGCGCCGCGATCGTGGCCGGCGACGGCGAAGCGGTCGAAGCCAAGTTCACGCATCACCGCGAGATTGTCCTCGGCCATGGCGCGGAACGAGTAGGCGCTGTGATCGCTCCCGCCCTCGGGCTTGTCGCTGTCGCCGTAGCCGCGCAGGTCGGTCGCGACGATCGTGAAGCCCTGCGCGAGCGAAGGCGCGATCTTGTGCCAGGAGACCAGCGTCAGCGGGTTGCCGTGCAGCAGCAGGAGCGGCGGGCCGGAACCCGCGGTCGCGACATTGATGCCGACGCCCCCCACGACGATGCGTCGGCGGGCGAATCCGGGCAGCAACTCCTTGCCCCAGGGGATCAGCGGCGGCGGGGCGGCAGGATCGGGGCGGGGCGCGCGGGCGTCGTCGGGCATGGTGGTCTCCTCCGTCGCGCGCAGCCTTCGGCCGACGCGCGACAGGTGTCAACAGTCGACGATTGACCTTGCTTGCCACCTCCGCTTCCCTGCCATCGCAAATGGAGGGTGCGATGGCGGCACGGATCGGACTGATGCTGGGCGATGCGACGGGGATCGGCCCCGAGGTCGCGGTGAAGGCGCTGGCGGCCGGGCCCGTGCCGAATGCGCGCGTGGTGCTGTTCGCCGACCGCCGGGTGCTGGCGCTCGGCGAGCGCGAGGCCGGCACGACCCTGAAGCTGCGTCCGTGCAACGGGCTCGACGGCATCGACGAGGCCGACGAGGCGATCCCGCTGATCGACCTCGCCAACGCCGACCCGGCGGAACTCGGCCGCGGCGCGGTGAACCCCGCCTCGGGGCGGATCGTCGGCGAGACGCTGAGCCGCATGATCGACGAGGCGATGGC
Organism: Elioraea tepidiphila DSM 17972; assembly: GCF_000378465.1. Taxonomy (GTDB): domain Bacteria; phylum Pseudomonadota; class Alphaproteobacteria; order Acetobacterales; family Acetobacteraceae; genus Elioraea; species Elioraea tepidiphila. The sequence goes on along the minus strand of NZ_KB899913.1, from coordinate 1,313 downwards.
GGGGCGGCTCGACGCCGTGTGCTTCGCGCCGCTCAACAAGAAGGCGCTGCACGACGGCGGCTTTGCCTATCACGACGAGCACCAGATGTTCGCGGCACTCACGCGCCATCAGGGCTTCTTCGGCGAGATGAACGTGATCCCGGCCTTCTCGACCTTCCGCGTCACCTCGCATGTGTCGCTGCGCGAGGCGCTGGGGATGATCACGCCCGAGCGCATCACCGCGGCGGTGGCGCTCGCCAACGCCACGCTCACGCGCATGCTCGGCCGCCGCCCGCGCATCGGCGTCGCGGCACTCAACCCGCATGCCGGCGAGAACGGGCTGTTCGGACGCGACGAGATCGAGATGATCACGCCGACCCTCGAAACGATCCGCGCGAGCGGCATCGACTGCGTGGGGCCGATTCCGGCGGACGTCATCTTCATCCGCGCGCGTGACGGCGGCTTCGACGGCGTGGTGTCGATGTATCACGACCAGGGCCAGATCGCGACCAAGCTGCTCGGCTTCAATCAGGGCGTCACCGTGACGGCCGGGCTGAACGTGGTGTTCACCACGCCGGCGCACGGCACGGCATTCGACATCGCCGGCAAGGGTGTGGCCGACCCGGGCGCGATGCGCCGCGCGCTGGAACTCGCGGCAATCCTCGCGCGCCGCGCCGCCTGAACGTCAGGCGATCGCCCGGCGCCGAGCAGGCCGATCGCGCCGGGCTCGGGCACTGTCGCAGGTGGCCGGCCCACGATCTCCGCGCCGGTGCCGACGACGTTCCGGCCGACGAAGCCCCCGTCGGTATAGAACACGTCCAGCCGGTTCACATCGTTCAGCATGTCGGCGAGCGTCGCGTAGGTGGCGAACGCGGCCGAGTCCGTGCTCTCGCCCTCGATGTTGAACAGGTTCCAGGAGGCGGCCCGTGCGGGAGCACCGCCGGCGGCGATCAGCACCAGACTTGCCAGCACCACGCGCCAGCTTCGCCCGATCCCGCAGGTCCGCTCGCGGTCGTGTCCAGACCCTGTTCGATTTCGGTCGTTCATGGCTTCCCCCCTGTAGCCCGTCCGCCGCCTCGTCACATCGACAGCGGACACCCGCACAGACGCCGCCGGATCCCGTCTTGGGATCAGCCCGCCCCCCCCCCCCCCCCGATCGGAACGTGAGCCCTCTTGAGTCATGATAACCGGCGACCCATTGCGTTCGTCGAATCGGACCGCCCCAGGTGCATTGGCGAGTCCGCGTAGGGCTCAGATCGCCGTTTCCGCCACCCCGATCGCGTCGAGGAAGCGGCGCTTGCCGCCGACGATGTGTGCTTCGCCCGCCGCGCGCG